>JAGWSR010000028.1 GCA_028869385.1 bacterium | reverse complement strand
TTGCTGCTCGCGGAGCGCGGCTACACCGTCTTCGCGGGCGTGCGCAAAGAGGGCGATCGTGAAGCGCTCGAGGCCGAGCATCCGAACATCCGCCCGATCATTCTCGACGTCACCGTGCCCGCCGACGTTTCGCGCGCGATCGACACGATCCGCGAATCGGGCGCGACGCTGCGCGGCCTTGTGAACAATGCGGGGATCGCGGTCGCGGGCCCGCTGGAATTTCTCCCGCTCGAAGATCTGCGCCATCAGTTCGAAGTGAACGTGATCGGTCCGATCGCGATGGCGCAGGCGGCGCTGCCGCTGTTGCGCGAGACGCAAGGCCGCATCGTCGTCATCGGCTCGATCGCCGGTCGATTGTCGGCGCCGTTCGTTGGGCCGTACAGCGCGTCGAAATCCGCGATCGCCGCGCTCACCGATGCGATGCGCATGGAGCTCGCATCGAGCGGAATCCGCGTGAGCCTGCTCGAGTTCGCCGCGGTGAAGACGCCGATCTGGGCGAAGGGCCGTCGCGGGAAAGACGAGCTCGTCGCGAAGATGCCGCCGCAAGCGATGACCTATTACGGCAAGATCGTCAACGCCGTCGTCGCGCAGACCAAGCACGAAGAGAAGGTCGGCATGGAACCGCGCGTCATCGCCGAGACCGTGCTGCACGCGCTCACCAACGCGAAGCCGCGCGAGCGCTACGTGATCGGCAAACAAGCGAAGATGCAGCGTATCGTCGCCGCGCTTCCCGCAGGTACGCGCGACCGTCTCATCAGGAAGGCGATGCAACTCGACTGAGTGTCTCTATTGACCTCATGTGCTGAGATGAGCGCATGATCGACCGCGAGATCGTGCTCGAATCCGACGGCGTACGCCTCGAACCGCTGCAAGCGCACCATCTTTCCGCCGTCGCGCGCGCCGGCAACGATTCGGCGCTCTGGGAATTCACCTTCGGCTCCAATCCGTTCACCAACGAAGCGGACGCGGAGTGCTGGTTTCGCGATGCGACGTGCGCGCCCGACACGCTCTGCTTCGCAATCCTCGACAAGCGCACCGGCGAAATCGCAGGCGCGACGCGCTATCTCGATATCCAACCCGCGCACCGCAAACTCGAGATCGGCTACACGTTTCTCGCGCGCCGCTTCTGGCGGACGCACGTGAACACGGAGTGCAAGTACCTGCTCATGCGCTACGCCTTCGAAACGTGGGGCGCGCAACGCGTGCAACTGAAAGGTGAAGCGATCAACCTACGCTCGCGCGCGGCAATGGAGCGCATCGGCGCCACCTACGAGGGCACGCTGCGTGCGTTTCGCATCAAACCCGAGAGCGGCGCGATACGCGATACGTCGTTCTACAGCGTGATCGCGCCGGAATGGCCCGCCGTGAAGGCTAGGCTCGAGGGCCGAATCCGCGATAGCCGCGCAGCGGAATGAGCTGCGCTTCGATCATCTCTTTTGCAACGAGCGGGAGCCGCGCAAGCGCCGTACGAGCGGCGTATTCGGAGTCCGCTTCGAGCATCAGGCACGCGCCCGGCGTGTCTCCGCGGCTCCACGCGGCGCGCACGATGCCTTCGGCGTAGAGACGTCGCAGCGCCTCGGCCTCGTCGTCGAGCAGCGGTGCGAAATCCGCATCGGCAAACGCCTCGGTGCGGCGTCGGAGAACGGCGAGAATCTGCATGCTAGCGAAAATGCTCCGGAAAAATGCGGCGATCGTCGGCTTCGAGGATGTCGAAGATCGTTTCGGCCTCGGGGTGCGCGGCGATCGTCTCGCGGTAATACTCGGCAAAGTACGCCGGGTCTTCCGCGTGCTTGGGCTTGATGCGCCGCAGCGTCTCGTTCAACGTCGCGTAGCGCGAGGGATCGGTATGATCGCGCAGCCACGCGGCCACGTCGTCGTCGCTCTCCGCATCGGCGACCACCGCGCGCAGTTCGTCTTCGGTGATGCCGAGCTGCTCGAGCAAGAAGCCCGAGATGCCCTTGATCCGGCCGTTGATGATAAACTCGCCCGGGTTGCCGCCGGGGAGAAAGCCGCGCAGCTTATCGATGGTCCTCGGCACGAGCATCAGGCCGTCGAGGTCGTCGTAGCAACTGCGCGGCGGGCGCGTCCGGAGGTCGAGTGGTTCCATGCCGACATTAGTCGAGACGAGCGGAACCAAAGCCTCCCGCCGCGTAGTTGCAGGTACCATGCCGTTCGATACGTTGCGCGCGTACGTCGATGCGCTGCGCCGGGCCGGCGAGCTGCACACGATCGGCGCTCCCGTTGACCCGTTCCTCGAGATCGCCGAGATCACCGACCGCGTCGTCAAGGCGGGCGGCCCCGCGCTGCTCTTCGAGAACGTCAAGGGCTCGAAGTTCCCGGTGCTCACCAACCAATTCGGCTCGCAGCGCCGCATGGCGATGGCGTTCGATGCAAAGCATCTCGACGAGATCGCCGCGCGCCTGCGCGCGCTGCTCGACCTCTCGCCGCCCGGTGCATCCCTGGGCGAGAAGCTCGGCGCGCTCAAACGCTTCGCCCCGCTCGCGAACGCCCTGCCCAAGACGGTGCGCGAGGGCTCGTGCCAAGAGGTCGTGATCCGCAACCCGGATCTCACCAAGATTCCCGTGCTCACCACGTGGCCGATGGACGGCGGGCCGTTCATCACGCTGCCGCTCGTGATCACGAACGATCCGAAGACCGGGCGCCCGAACGTCGGCATGTACCGCATGCAGCGCTACAACGCGCGCGAGACCGGCATGCATTGGCAACGGCACAAGCAGGGGCGCGCGCACGCGCAAGCGTGGGGCGATAAGATTCCGGTCGCCGTCGCGATCGGCAGCGATCCCGCGCTCACCTACGCGGCGACCGCACCGCTTCCGCCGGTGCTCGACGAATTCGCGTTCGCCGGGCTCTTGCGCGGCAAGCCCGTCAAACTCGTGCAAGCGAAGACGATCGACGTCAAGGTTCCCGCCGACGCGGAGTTCGTGCTCGAAGGGTACGTCGACAACACCGACCTGCGAACCGAAGGTCCGTTCGGCGATCACACCGGCGTCTACAGTCTCGCCGATCAGTATCCGACGTTCAAAGTGACGTGCGTGACGCACCGTCGCAATCCGATCTATGCAGCGACCGTCGTCGGCAAACCGCCGATGGAGGATGCGTGGCTCGGCAAAGCCACCGAACGCATCTTCTTACCGCTCTTGCAGATGGTGCTGCCGGAGGTCGTGGACATGAACCTTCCGGTGGAGGGCGGCTTTCACAACCTCGCGATCGTCTCGATCAAGAAGCAGTATCCCGGACACGCGAAAAAGGTGATGAACGCGCTCTGGGGACTCGGGCACATGATGATGCTCACGCGCGTGCTGATCGTCGTCGACGCCGACGTGGACGTGCAAGATACGCGCAGCGTGGCGTGGTTCGTGCTGAACAACCTCGCCCCCGATCGCGACGTCGTGATGATGCCCGGTCCGGTCGACGATCTCGATCACGGGTCGTACAACGTCGCATACGGCACGAAGATCGGCATCGACGCCACGCGCAAGAGCGCGGGTGAAGGTTATCATCGCGAGTGGCCACCCGACATCGTGATGGACGGTAAGACCAAGCAGCTCGTGGATAAGCGCTGGCGAGAGTACGGCCTCGACCGCATCGGCAAGATGCTCGCACCCGATCCGTGGTCGGGTCAGGGACCGCTCGCGTTCGAACGGCTTCGCCGTGGTTAGGCTCTTTCTCAAAGAGATCCGCATCGAGCATACGCTCTTCGCGCTTCCCTTCGCGTACGTCGGCGCCGTGCTCGCGGCGCGCGGCGTTCCGTCGTGGTGGTCGCTGCTCTGGATCACGCTCGCGGTCTTCGGCGCGCGCACGGCCGCGATGGCCGCCAATCGCTACTTCGACCGAGATATCGACGCACGCAATCCGCGCACGGCGCGCCGCGCCGTCGCGAGCGGCGCACTCGCGCCCGCGGTGATGCTCTGGGCGATCGTCCTCGGCTTCGCGCTGCTCTTGCTCGCGGCGTGGATGCTGAATCCGCTCTGCGTGAAGCTCATGCCGATCGCCGCGCTCGGCGTGCTCGTCTATCCGCTCTGCAAGCGCTTCACCTGGCTCGTGCATTTCGTACTCGGTGCGGTCGATGGGCTCGCGCCGCTCGGCGCGTACATCGGCATCACCGGCACCATCAGCTGGAGCGCGATCCTGCTCTTTCTCGCGGTCACCGTGTGGGTGGCTGGGTTCGACATCGCCTACGCGCTGATGGATCTGCCGACCGACCGCGAGCAGGGCATCAACTCCCTCCCCGCGCGCTTCGGCGAATGGAGCGGACGCTGGTTGCCGATCGCGCTGCACGTCGCAATGGCCGCGCTGCTCGCCGGCGCGGGGGTGCTTGGAAACGCCGGCTGGCCGTATTACGTTGGCGTGGTGGCGGCCCTCGCCGTGACCGTCTATGAAAACCGCCTCTACGGCGTCGCGGAGAACGTATTCGTGCTGAACGAACGCATCTTCACCGGCAACATGCTCTTCTCGGTCGCGTTTCTCGCCACCACCGTCGCGGGCTTCGTCGTACGATGATTTCGCGCGCCGCGTTTTTGCAGCAGAGCGTCGCCGCGGCGCTCGCGCCGACGACGATGCAGGGGCAGGTGCTCCAACAATCCACCATCGGCGTCAACGTCCCACTCACCGGAGACTACGCACCGTACGGCTCGCAGATCGTGGCCGGCGTGCAGGCAGCGATCGACGAGACCAATCGCTACAATTCGACGCTCACGCGCGCGTGGGGAATCCGCACCTTCGACGATCGGAATTCGGGAACGGTCGCAAGTTCGAACGTCTTCGTCGCCGCGTCCGACCCGAGCATCGTGGGCATGATCGGCGATCTCACCGCCGACGTCACCTTGACGGCGCTGCCGCAATACGCGAACGCGAACTTCGCGATCGTCGTTCCGTCGGTCACCGCCGATGTCATCACCGCACGCGGGTATCGAAACGTCTTTCGGCTACCGACGAGCGACGCCAACGAAGGCATCCTGATGGCGCGCGCCGCGATCGATCGAGGCAATTCGTCGAAAGTGCTGGCGCTCGTCTCGGATGGCGACGCGTACGGCAACGCCATCGCGAGCGCGTTCGTCGCGCAGGCGAAGGCCGATCGCCACACCGTCGAACTCGTGACCTTCGATGCGAACGAGGAGCCGAAGAACGCGGCGGCGGTCGCGATCGCTCGCACGCCGTCGCTCGTCTTTCTCGCGGGGAGGCCCGACAAGCTCGGCCCGATCGCGTTGACGATGCGCGAGCAAGGCTACTCGGGTCCGTTCGCCGCGTGCGACGCGTTCTACAGCGCGCAGATTCCCAAAATGTATGGCAAAGCGCTCGGCGGTATGCTCGTCGCTTCGTCACTCGCGCCGCTCGATCGAGCGCCTTCGATCATCAGCTACCTACGCGATTTTCAAAACGAAGTGAGCGCGATCTCCGCGTTCTCCGCCTACGGCTACGCCGCTGCGCAGTTGATCGTTCAAGCGTCGGGCCGCGCGAACGCGACCAATCGCTTTCAAGTGCTCAATCAACTGCAGCAGGGCGGCTCGTACAATCTGCTGGTCGGCCAGTTCAGCTTCACCTACTCGGGCGACGCAACGCAGCCGAACATCTATCTCTACAGCCTCGGCGCGACCGGCTTCACGTTCGAGAAGCCGGCCGTGGCGTCGGGATTCGTCGTCTAAGCGCGACGAGAGAACTCGTCCTCCGGGACGACGCGCAAGCGGTGCGGGGTCGCCGCCCTGGGCGCGGGCATCCCATCGATCTCCTCGAGCGCGACGCAGAAGCGCAGGCGCCACGAGCCGAGCGTAATCGCGAAGTTGGTTCCGAAGATCTCCATCATGAGTTATGCCTCCACACGGCGCCACTGCCACACGGCGAGCGCTCCATAGACGACCAAGAGTGCGCAAATTATTGCGAAGCGAGAGAAGAAGTCGGGGTCGCCCACGTTGACCGCGCCCATCGCCACGCGATGCGAGGGCGTGAAGCTCGCATAGCTGAGCGGAATCAAACGCGAGAGCGCCCAGAAGATGGCGTGGACGATATTTCCCACGATCGAGCCACCCAACGTAAGGTTCGCGAAGACCGTGATCACCGCGGCGATCGGCCACGCGAGTCCGAGCAGCGCACCGTAGTTGCGACGCATCGATGCCGTCGCGGCGTTGAGCATCGCGTACCACGCGAGCGGGAGCACGACGCTCATCATCACCGCAAAGAGGGTGAGACCGCCGAAATCGTAGTGCGGAATCTGGAAGATCGCCTGAATCACGATCTGCGCGACGATCGAGAGAGCACCCGCGGCGACGATGCCGAGCGCGTCCACCCCCATCGTGCGCAACGCAAACTCCGCGCGGCCGATGGGTTTTGTAAGCGCGAGTTCGAGATGCCCGTCGTTCTCGCGAGCGAAGGGTGCGGCGAGCACCGTCGCCACGATGAGCCCGACGAACTCCGCGAAGCCGAGAATGAAGAAGAACGGCGTGACCGAGTTCGTGTCCACGGTGGTCCGCGTCTCTTTGCCGTCACTCGATTGGTCGATGCGCAGGCTTCCGAGCAGCAGGTGATTCGTGTCGGTGCTCTTATCTTTCGACGGGCCGGTAATCACGATGTGCTTACCGTCGTAGCCATGGTCGTCCACGACGATGCGTTTGCCGTCGGGCGCCACGAGAATCGTCTCGATCGTCCCGTCGGGAAGCGTACTCACCGTCTTCTTGGTGCCCGGCTCGGTCTGCACGTGATGGATCATGTCGTCCACCGAACCCATGCGAATGACGCTCAACCGCACGATACCGGCGATCAGAATGAGCGCTCCGAGGACGATCGCGACGACGCGCAACACGTTGCGCACGCGCAGCCACTCGACGTAGGTCATTTTGCTGCTCCCTCGACGACATCGGCCGTCGCATCGTGCGGTGACACCGCATAGAGAAAAATATCTTCGAGATTGAGATCGACGATGCGCACACCCGCACCGCCGAGCGCCTCGAGACGCGTGACGAATTCGTTCGCGTCCGCCGTCACGAGCAGGCGCACGATGCGCCCGCTGCGATCCAGGCGCGCGATCCGCGCGTCGGACGCGATGCCGTCGAGCGAGAACGACTCCGACGGAAAGATCGCCTCGACGATCTTGCGCCCGGCTTTGAGATCGTCGACCGATCCCTCGAGCGCGAGGTTGCCGCGGTCGAGCACCGCGATGCGTTCGGCGGCACGCTCAACTTGCCCGATCTGGTGCGAGGAGAAGATCACGGTCGCGCCGCGCGCCGATTCATTGATGATGAGATTGAGCACGTGGCGCTGATTGATCGGATCGAGGCCGCTCGTCGGTTCGTCGAGGATCAACAGGTCGGCGCGGCGTGCGATCGCGAGCGCGACCATCGTGGCGGTGCGCATACCCTTGGAGAGCGCGCGCGCCTTCTTGCGCTGGTCGATACCGAACTGCGCGAGGAGTTCAGCCACAGCTTTGACGTCGAACGACGCGAACGCGCGGCGCTGCATCTCGACGTGTTCGCCGACCGTCATCCAATCGTAGAGCACGCTGCGCTCCGGAACGTACGCGATCTTCTCGAACGCGGCCGGCGCGAGGGGATGTCCGTTGAAGAGCACGCTTCCCGAACTCGCCTGCGCGAGGTCGAGCATGCACTTGAAGGTCGTCGTCTTGCCGGCGCCGTTGGGCCCGAGCAATCCGAAGACGCAGCCCTCCGGCACTTCGAACGAGAGATCGTTCACGGCCGTGTAGGGTCCGTACGTCTTACGCAGATGGGAAATCGTTAGGGTACTCATAGCTCCTCCGTGAACCAACGGCTGATGGACTCGGCGACCAGCGTGCGGACGTCGGCGATGCCGAGTCCGATGGACTTCGCTTCGCGGATCGCGGCATCGAATGCGTCGCGGGCGACGTCGCGTGCGGCGGACTTCGTAGTATCGGCAACGCCGTTACTCTTGACGAAGGATCCGCGCCCCGGCGACGTCTCGATCACGCCGTCGCGTTCGAGCTCACGATAGGCCTTCGCGACGGTATTCGGATTGATGGTGAGGTCGAGCGCGAGCTGCTTCACCGTCGGGAGCTGCTCGCCCGCCGCGAGGATACCCAGGGCGACCGAGCGCTTGACCTGCTCGATGACCTGCAAGTAGATCGGTACCCCGCTACGCGGGTCAACCGTGAGAACGACCGGCATGGCCGCTTAGAACTTCGGGCCCCAGCCTTGGAACATCGACACCGCGGGCTGCAGCGGCATGCGAACGCGCGATTCGCGCGGTTCGCTATCGGTCGGGCGGGTGATGAAACGGGTCATGGTCAACGCCTTCTTTCCGTACCGTACCAACGTGCTGTCGTACTAGTACACTAGTACAATAGAACAAGGCCTCGGGCTCGTCAAGGGGTCGACCCGTAGAATTTTGCGGCGCGCAGCCAGGGGTTTCCCCGGATGCTGCGCGGTCTGGGCCTTAGGTACCATGAGTCACACCAGAGACTCGCTCACCGAAAGGCACCCTCGATGCTCGACCAGGCTCTCGTCTGGAATACCGACGTCAATCTGCAAGTCACGTCGCTAACGGCTCGGCTGCGCGGCTTCGCAGGGGTTGGTGAGCACGCGGGCGCCCTTCACGTGAGCGATCTCTGGGAAAGCTCTGACCCCTCCGATATGATCCTGGCCGCCCACCAGTGGGCGCTCGAGGGCGAGACGCTGAGCTACGAGGCCATCGCGCACAACACGCGCCTTCGGTTCGAGCTCGCCCCGCTCGTGGACGCGCGAGGCGGCGTAATCGGCGTCAGCGGCCGTGCCGTGGAACTGCGCGGCGCGACCGCCATGGATGCCCGCGCGATCTCGGCAGCCGAGCGAACGATCGGCATGGGGACGTGGTACGAAGACCTGCGCACCGGAATCGTCACCATCTCCGAAGGGCTCGCCGGCATGCTCGGAACGCCGCGTCATACGATGCGGCTCGATATCCGCGCCTACGACCACCCCGAAGACTCCGCGCGCGTCGCGCGCACCCTCACCGAATTCGAAGGCGAAGACGCCTACTCGTCGGATCACCGCATCCTCTGCGCCGACGGACGCGTGCGGTCGGTACGCGAGCGCGTGCGCACCGTGTACGACGAGCGCGGCGTCGCGATCGCACGCGTCGGTACGCTGCTCGACATCAGCGATCTCAAAGAGCGCGAAGCGCGCCTCTCCGAGCTCGCGCTCTGCGACGCGCTCACGCGCCTGCCGAATCGTCCGGCCTTCGAAGAGCGCCTCGAGTCGGCGATCGCGCGCTGCCTGCGCAACGAGCGCCGCTGCGCCGTGCTCTTTATCGATCTCGACGGCTTCAAGGCGCTCAACGACCGGTACGGCCACGCCTTCGGCGATCGCATCCTCATCGGCGTCGCCGACCGCCTCTCGCGCCACGTGCGCGCGTCGGATACCGTGGCGCGCTTCGGCGGCGACGAATTCGTCGTGCTCATCGACGATCTGTTCACCGACGAGGCTGCCGTCGATGCGGCACGCAAGATTCTGCGCAGCCTCGACGAGCCGCTCGTGATCGACGGCACGACGATCTGCGTGCGCGCGAGCGTCGGCGTGGCGACCTACCCGGGCAGCGGGGCGACGGCTCGCGACCTGATGGATCTCGCCGACCGGGAGATGTATGCGGTCAAGCGCAACGGCGGCGGCGGCATCAAACTTGCCTCGCCTCGGAAGGAAACCGTCTCGGCGAACACCGAGAAGGCCGGGTGCAGAACCCTCTCTTCGACGGACCAGCATCACTTCGTCACCACCGAGAGCGCCTCTCGTTCGTTCTGACGCTCGTCTTCGCGCTGCCGATCGCCTACGAGATCGGGACCGTGATTCACGAGCAGATCGGTCCGCCCGAGGTCGCGCTCTTCATCGTGGTCGCGATGCTCTACGTGACGCTCGCGCGCGGACGCCTCATCGGTTCGTCGGTCATGATTCACGAAGCGCAGTATCCGCGCGTCTTCGCGATCGTCAAGCAGGTCTGCGCGCAGCTCGAACTGCCGATGCCGCTGATCTTCGTGCGCGAAGACAACTTCGTTCCCGCGGTGGCGCTGGGATTTGGCGAGCCCTACTCGCTCGTGCTCTCGAGCCATTGGATCGAGACCTTTCAAGACGACGAACTCGCCTTCACCATCGGTCGCGAACTGGGGCACATCGCGGCGGGACACACGCGCTTTCTCTCGCTCCTGAGCGTCAACGGCAACGAGAACGCACTGGTCTCCATCGTGTTCGGTGGATGGCTGCGTAACTGCACCTACACGTGCGACCGCATCGGCCTGCTCGCGTGCGGCTCGCTCGACGCGGCGATTCGCGCGATCGCGATCTCGTCGTTTCACGAATTTGGACGCCACGTGAACACCACGCAATTCGTCGAGCAGGGCCGTGAGATCGCAAGCGACAGCGTGCTGCGCTGGGGCGAGTGGCTCGGTTCCGAACCCTATGCGACGCGCCGCATCGCGGCGATGAGCGACTTCATGCAAACGCCTGCCTACGCATCCGCTCGAGAGTGGTTCGAGCGCGAGGCGTCGGCCGAGCCGCTCGCCCTCGCCTCGCCCGCAACCAACCGGGTGACGCGCGCCGACTGCGCGGGATGGTGGCGCCGCGTCTGGTCGGTGACGATCGACCTGATCGTCGTGAGCACGTTGCTGCTCGCATTCACCTCGCATGCCGCTTCGCACGATTCGACGCCGGTGACCACCACCACGATCGTTACCGACAAGTCGGGCAAACAAACGAAGAAGACCACGTCCTCCGACGAAACGATCGTGTTCGCGCCGTTTCACGTGACGGCAAACGGCATCACGTTCAATTTCGCCGACACGCCGTTCGGGCGCGCGCTCGGACGCGCGACGAGCTTTGCCGGCAACTCGAACTTCTTCTACACGGCGATCTATCTGTGGCTGCTCGTCGGCCTCGCGGGGCAGAGCTTCGGCATGATGATCACCGGCCTACGCGTCGTCACGACCGAGTATAAAACGCCGGGTCTCCTGCGGTCGTTCGCTCGCTACGCGGTCGGGCTCGTGCTGTGGCCGCTGGTTTTGGTCGTGAGTCCATTCACGCGACGGATCATGCTGCACGATCGCATCACCGGAACGCGACTGATTCGCGCGGAGCGCATCATGGCGCGCGCCGCGAGCGTGGTCACGCCGGCGACGACGCCGTAACGCCGAGCGCGTTCGAGAGACGGCTGAGGTAATTGTTGAGGCCGATGGCCGCGACGACTTCGACGTACTGTTCTTGCGTGAAGTGCTCGCGCAGCGCAGCATCGAGATTGGGCGGCAACGCACGCGGCTCGCGCGTGAGCGAGATCGTGGCGGCGAGCGCGGCGCGCTCGGCCTCGGAGAAGAGCGGACTGCGCGCGTAGTCGCCGAGCGCGGCGAGCGTGTCGGTCGTGATGCCGAGATGCTGCGCGATCTCTTCGTGCACGCACGTGCAGTAATCGCACGCGTTCAGCCATCCGACCATGAGGGCGATGAGTTCCTTGAGACGACGCGGGATGCTGCCGTCGTCGTTCGACGCGCGAACGTGCGCGGCGAGCGTGCGCGCGATCTCCGGACGCGCGGCGATCGCTTCGAAGAGGGTGCCGTAGGCCATACGCGCCTTACGCGGGCTGTTGCACGGCGAGTTGGCGAAACGCCGCATCCTCGCGCAGCTGCGCGAAGCGCGGATCGTTCTCGAGCGCGAGCCAGGCGAGACGCCCTTTGAGACGCCGCAAGATGCCGAGCGCGACGTTGCGATCGCCGACGGCCGCCGCCGCCGCCGCGAGATCGGTCGGATCGACGTCGCGGGCATGCGCCGACGCATACGCGAGTTGCGCGCGCGCCTCGGCCGTACGGTGCTGCACCGCATAGACGTGCGCGAGCAACGCGGCCGCTTCGGCGCGGTTCTCACCGCTCGAGCCGCCGTATTTCTTGAACGCGTCGATCGCACGCGAGAAGTTGCCTTCGGCTTCGTAGGCTTCGCCGATGGTGGCGAGCACGTCGGTGCGCTGCGGCTCCAGGTCGAGCGTCTGACGCGAGTACGCGATCGCCTCGTTGAAGCGATGGTCGAGATACGCAGCCGAGCCGAGCCACGCCGTCGTGGAGACCGAGAGCGGATCCAAATTCGCCGCCGTCTGCAACTGATGGAACGCTTCGTTCGCGCGACCCTTGTAGAGCAGCGCCACGCCGTACCATTCGTGCGCGGGACCGTACGACGGATCGAGCTGCAGCGAGCGCTCCAATTCATCCACCGCGCGATCTTCGTCGCGCGTGTCGAGCGCGATGAGGCCGAGCGACGCATGCGCTTCGGCGGAATCCGGATCGATGGCGAGCGCCTTCTCCGCGTAGCCGCGCGCGCGAGAGAAATAGACCGTCGGCGCTTGCGAGCCGTAGCGATAATCGCCCATGATCGCGTTCGCCTCGGCGAGCGCGGCGTATCCGCGCGCGTCGTGCGGATCGGTATCGATCACCTGCGCGAAGTAGGCGAGACTCTTCTCCACGCCGACGCGCGTACGGAGATTCCAGTAGTACCGCCCGATCTGATAGATACGCGCGCCGTTCGCCGAGAGCCGCGACGCCGCCGGCGCGCGGTGCGCTGCAGCGGTAAGGATGAACCCGAGCGCCACGATCGCCACGCTCGCCGCCGCGAAGGCCCAACGATAGCGCGGCCGCGCACGCGCGATCGCGGGCGCAGGATTGGCGACGGGAACTTCGAGCACGAGCGGCGCCTCCGCGAGCGGAGCGCGCTCGACGCGACGCACGTCGGCGACGAACCGGTATCCGCGGCGCGGCACCGTCTCGATGGCGTCCACGCCCCACGTCGTGCGCAGCGTTTTGCGCAGCACGTAGATGTTCTGCGCGAGATTCGCCTCTTCGACGAAGCCTTCGGGCCAGATGCGATCGAGCAGCGCGCCCTTGGCGAGCACCTCGCCGGGATGCTCCACCAGGGCGAGCAACGTCTCGACCACCTTCGGCCCGAGCGCGACGGGTGCGCCTTCGTGCAGAAGGAGCAGCCGCTCGACATCGAGCTGGAACGGTCCGAACTCGTAGAGGCTCATCGTGGTGTACCGGTCCTATCGCGAGAAATCTTTGATGCCGTTCTGAGGACGGGCGCGAGATGCCCGCGCGATGCTCGAATATCCATGAAAGCCCCCGCCCTCATCCTTAGTTGTATTACGGTCGTCCTGGCCGCCGGTTTCAGCCGACCGGCCCCGGCCGCGGTCCCCGATACCTTTTCGTTCACACCGGTCAAGGCTCCCCATGCCCTCGCCCTCGATGCGGCAATGACCGCTCCCGCCTGGGCGGCGGCCCGCGTGCGCAGCGACGGGGCCTGGGAGAACGTGACCAAGCGCGAGGCGGCCGATGAATCGACGAGCGTCTCCGTGCTCTACGACGACCACACGCTCTACGTCGGTTTCGTGGCGCATCAGGCGGGGGTGCCGATCACCGCGACCCAGACCACCAACGACGTCGGCTTCGGGACCGACGACTTCGTGGCGGTGGGCCTGGACCCGAGCGGCGCCGGCTCGCAGACCTACCTCTTCGAGGTGACGCCGCGCGGCGTGCGCTACCAGCAGGCGAGCGAGAACGTGCGCTACCGCCCGGAGTGGAAGGCCGCCACGGAGCGCACCGCGGACGGCTGGCGGGCCGTGCTCGCGATCCCGCTCGACGTGATGCGCGTGCGTCCCGGCTCGCCGCAGACGTGGCGCATGAACTTCTATCGCCAGGTCGCGGCGGTGGGAGAGCACTACTCGTGGGCCTGGAACGGCCTGATGCAGGATCAGCCGTCGGGGAGCTGGCCGAACTCCTACGACGCACGCTTCTGGCCCGCGGCCGGCCCGATGCGCTTCGCCGGTCGGGTCTCGCGCCGGCCGAAACCGCGCGCCGAACTCTACGGCCTCGCGAGCCTCGGCGCCGACCGCGAACTCTTCCAGCAATCCGACGGCAGCTTTCGCACGCAAACGGTGCGCTCGGTCGGCCTCGACGTCAGCGTACCGCTCGATGCGACGATCAACTTCGTCGGCACGGTCAATCCCGATTTCTCGAACGTCGAGGTGGACCAACAGACGATCGCGCCGCAAGAGTTTCGACGCCAACTTCAGGAATTTCGGCCGTTCTTCGCGCAAGGCGCGCAGTATCTCAACCCCAACCCGTCGGGCTACTCGACCTTCTTCTCGCCGCAGGACAGCATCTTTTACTCGCCGAGCGTCGGCCCGTTCGACCGTGGTGCGAAGGTCGAAGGGACGTACGGCCTGCAGAGCTTCGGCGTGCTCTCGTATCGCGGATACAACCAGATCACGGGCGACACGTTCGACGACGTCGCCTACGGCTGGAAGCACGCGCTGCAGAACGACACGTTTCAATACTGGACCGACGGCGTGCTCGCGCACCACAGCGTGGCCGGCGACGACGCGACGGTCGAAGGTGGATTCAAAGGGCGCAACCTGCACAACGGGTTCGTCTATTCGTTCGACACCTCGGTCGAACGCGGGTCGTGGGTGCCGCAGGGCGTGGCGCACAGCACGAGCGGCTTCGTGGACGTGCACAAGCCGAATTGGGAGGCGCTGATCGGTTACGCCGACATCGCCCCGAACTACAATCCCATCGACGGCTTCACCGAGAACTCCGACATTCGCGGCCTGCAAACGATGGTGAACTTCGTCGGCAGCGCTCGCGGCATCAAGAATTGGGATCTCAACCTCGCGGCCGATCGCCTGTTAGACCACAGCGGCGCCGTGCACGAATCCGACACCGGCATGTACTACAGTGCCGTCTTCGACAACGGCTTCTCGCTCAACGGCGTCGGACCGACCGTGAGCACGCTGCGCGGCTACAACGCCTACGGCGGCCCCGGCTGCACCGGCGCGGTGGTGGGCACCAACTACTTCAGCGGCGCACCCTGTTATCTCGGCGGCGTCACGACGCCGTTCAACATCATGAACGTGCCGATTGGATACCGCGACGGAACGCCGCACCCGATCGACGCGAGCGCCGGCTGGGGCAACTTTGGTAGCAGCAACCTGCACCTCTACACGCTCTCGACCTCGCGCCCGCTCGGCGGCCGCATGACGCTCGGCGTGGAGTACGACGGCAGCTACGAACGCGATCGCATGACGGGCGCGCTCGATTCGCAATGGCTGCGACGTCTCTCGCTCGGCTTCGAAACGGGTAGTGAGAGTAACTTCACTATCTCGTTGCGCTCGATCAACGGGCGCGGCGGTTTTGCCACCGAACCGGGCGTAAACCTCGCCGCCGCCTTCCACATGCAGTTGCGGCACGGCGATCTCTACATCAACTACGGTACGCCGGCCGCGAACGCGACGCTCGATCGCTTCATCGTGAAATACGTGATTCGCGCCGGGGGCGATGCGGGTACGTAGTCCGTAGGACCCAGTCACATGACGCTTTTTCGTTCGTTCGTGTTACGAAACGTGTGAAACAAAACTCATAGATAGGGCGTAAAACGCGGTGTAGAGTGACATACGGATCGAGCACCTGCTCGAATCCGCTTACGGAAGGATCGTCTCGTGGACACGCCCTCGCAACCCAAGGTCATCACCGAAGAACAGGAACGCCAGCCCATCGTCTCGTTCACGCGCGTTATCGAGGCCGTGCCGAGCAGTGCGTCGTTCGGCGGATGGGGACCGAAAGTTGTCGGTCTCACCAGCACGCTCGTTCGCTGGAATTAACCTAAAGCTAAAGTTTCATCCGCACGTTTTCGTGTGAGATGGAAAGGGGCGACGTTGTCCTCCACCAACGACGCCCCTTCGAACCCCAACTCGTAGAGTGCAGCAAGCACGATGGGCCGGTAGCGATACCGGTCCATCGTGTTTTTTGCGTTATGCGAGATACGGCTCGAACGGCGTCACCGGCTCGAGGATGCGGTTCATCTCCGCGATCGTGCGCGCGTCGAGCACGACGTCGCCCGCAGCGACGTTTTCTGCAACGTGCTTGGGGTTGCTCGCGCCAACGATCGCGCTCGTGACCGCGGGCTGCCGCAACACCCAGCCGAGCGCGAGTTGCACGAGCGTGATGCCGAGTCCATCGGCGAGCGGACGCAGGCGCTGCACCGCGTCGAGCACCGGCTGCGTGAAATACTCTTCCATCATGTCGCGATACTGACCGGCCGCGCGCGTGCCCGCGGGCGGGTTCGCCGCGTCGGTGTACTTGCCGCTCAGGATGCCCATCGCGATCGGCGACCAGACGACGTTGCCGATGCCGTAGGCTTCACACGTCGGCAGCACGCGCGCCTCGACGCGGCGCCAGAGCGCGCTGTACTGCGGCTGATTGCTCACCGGAACCGCCCATCCGCGCGCGCGGCACAGCGCGACCGCCGCCGCGATCTGGTCGGCCGTCCATTCGGAGACGCCCCAGTAGAGCACGAGACCGCGACGCACGAGATCGTTCATCGCTTCGCACGTCTCTTCGATCGGCGTCGTCGGGTCGTAGCGATGGCATTGGTACAGGTCCACGTACTCGACGTCGAGACGTCGCAGCGAGTGTTCGATCTGCGAGCGGATGTGCTTGCGCGAGAGGCCGCGTTCGTTGACGCCCTCACCCATCGGAAAATAGACTTTCGTGGCGAGCACGAGTTCGTCGCGATTGAGCTCGCGGAGAATCGGGCCGAGCACCTCTTCGGCCGCGCCCTTGGCATAGACGTTCGCGGTGTCGATGAAGTTGACGCCGCGCTCCCACGCATCCATGACGCACGCGCGCGTCGCGTCGCGTTCGACGGTGTTGCCGAAGGTAAGCCACGAGCCGAGCCCGATGACGGAGAGTTTGATACCGGAGTGTCCGAGCGTACGATACTGCATGCGATCTACTGCGGCACGTACACGCGCAGCGCCTTCGGTTCGAGCTCGAAGCGCGCGGGCGTGACGCCCGCGGGCTCGCCGTCGGCGGTGATGCGGTGCGCGTGCTTCGTACGCAGCGTGAACGCGCGCGCGCGAATCGTCCGCAGACCATCGGCCTGCGTGCGCTTGCCTCCGAAGATCGCCCGAGCAACCGCGAACGCCTGGTGCAGCGAGCGGATATCCACGCTGTAGAGATCGAGCCAACCGTCGTCGATTGCGGCGTCGGCCACGCTGACGAGCCCGCCGAAGCGATGACTGTTGGCGACGGTCAGCTGCACCGTACGCAGCCGCTCGCATTCGCCGTCGTGCTCCACATCCACGTGGATCGGGCGAGCGTGCCGGAATGCCTGAAAGGCGGTGGCGACGATGCCGAACGCGCCGAAACGCTGCTTGAGCTCGGGCGTCTGCAGACGCGTGATACGGCTCGAAATGCCGATGCTCGCCTCGTTGACGAACGGCGTGCCGTTGACGCGCGCAACGTCGATGGTGCGCTCGTGCGCTGCGGCGATGGTGCGCACGGCGCCCTCGATGTCGAGCGGCAGCTCGAGCGTGCGCGCGAGCTCGTTGAATGTACCGAGCGGGATCACGCCGATCGGCAGCCCGCGCGCGATGGCGGTATCGATCGTGCGCAGCAGCGTACCGTCGCCGCCCGCGCTGATGATACAGTCGGCCTCGGGCGCGATCTCCGCCGGCCAACCGTCCTCGACCACGGTGATGCCCGCGCGCGCAAGCGCGTCGCGCACCTGCGGCGCAGCCTCGTGACCGCGACGCGAGCGGGTGTTCAGCACCAACTGAGCGAGCATTCCCCGGGGTTCGCCGCCCCGACCCGGGGGGACTACCTGGGTACGATGGCCTTCTGCGAGTCGAGTAGTTCCCCCGATGCTGCGCGGTGCGGCCAAACCGTACGATGAGTGCGTCAACACCGCGACCGCAAGGAGAGCCGCCCGATGATCGCAACCGCACCCAACGTCAGCTTCGATACCACCGAACCCCGCTGCTACGTGCTCGACGAATCGCACCGCGTGCTGATGATCTGCTCGCCCTGCGCCGGGGACCCGCTCAACGCGCGCTTCGTACCGCAAGATCGCACCGAGCTGCCGACGCTCCTGAGCAAGGCGGTCCGCGCCCTCGAAGACGCCTGCTCGAAGCGCGATGCGAAGACGATGAGCGCGACGATCGGCAACCTGCACCTGCGCGTGAACCTGCTCCACGGCTCATGGGGATCGCACACGGCGGTCATCGTGGAGCCGGCCCACGCCCACGCCCTCGCCTAGAGGGAAGCAACCAAGCTACGAGCTACCCTTCGCGGCATGAGCACCATCGCCGCACCCGCGCCCGCCGCCGGCGCCCCGCTGCCGCTCTGGCGGCAGCTCACCTGGTGGAGCCTCGCGTTCCCGATCGTGCTGATCGCGGCGCTGGCCACCGCGAACTTCTACCTGCTGAATTGGATCCACGTGCTCTCGGGAGCGCTGTGGACCGGCGCCGACATCTTCATGGGCTTCATGCTCGGCCCGGTGATGCGCCGCCTCGCGCCGCCGCAGCGGGCCGCCGTGATCGCCTACCTGGTGCCGCGCACGCTGCTCTACTTTCCGATGGTCTCGTTCACCACGTCGTTTGCCGGGTGGTTTCTCGCCACGAAGCTCGGGTATCTCGCGCCCACCGCGCCGCAATTCCATTGGGCCGTGGCAGCGCTCGTCATCGTGACGCTGCTCACGATTCAGGGACTCGGCGTGTTTCTTCCCAACTCGATTCGGATGTGGATCGAGCTACGCAAACCCGATCCCGACCGCGACCTGATCGGGCGCCTCGCCCGTATCAACTTCACGCTAGCGGGCGTGCAAGGCGCACTGCAAGTCGCGATCATCCTCGTGATGAGCCGCTTCGTCGTCGGCTAGCAGCCCGAGGAGCGTACGCACCGCGGCCAGAGCGGCTCGCGCGGGCGCGCGGTCGAAGCGCTTCGCGCCCGACGCGAGCGCGCCGTCGAAGAGCACGTCGAACTGCTCCGCGAGCGACTCCGGATCGCGCGCTCCCGCTTCGCGGGCGCGATCGCGGAACCACGCGCGGCGCTTAGCGATGCGCCGCTCGATGAGTTGTCGCGCGGGGTGTCCACGCTCGACCAATTCGGCGGTGAAGATGATGTAGGGGCAGCCGCGATACTCCGTCTGCTCGAGGAAGGCGCCGAGCCGCTCGAACGCGCCCATGATCCGCTCGACCGGCGTGCCGTCTTCGGGAAACGGAACGATCGGCGCGACGCGTAACGCCGCGGCCACGAGCGCATCTTTCGAGGGAAAGTGATGGTAGAGCGTGCGCTTTGCGACGCTTGCCTCGTCGGCGATGCGATCCACGCCGACGGCGTGAATGCCTTCGCGGTAGAAAAGCCGCGCCGCCACGCGCGCGATGTGATCTTTCAGCTCGGAACGCTTCAGCATCGCTTCCATGCCCGAGCCTTCCGGGGCACAAGTAGACCGCCCTGTAGCGTTTTTCGAGGCTGCCGCGATCTCCACAGGCGGGTCTACCAGACGGCCCCAAGCGGCGCGTATGAATCCCTACTCGATCACGACCCTCGATCGGCAGGCGCTTGAGCGCACCCTCGCCTTCATCGCGTCGTGGAGCCGCGACGATGCGTACGATCGCTTCGGCACGCTCGGCGACGCCGGCCCGCGCTGGCTCGCTCGCGAGCTGCGCGAGAATCGCGAGCGCGGCGCGCTCGTTGCAAGCGACGGCACGCGCATCGTCGGCTTGCTCGACTACATCTATGCGTCGCACGCGGTGCATTTCGGCGTGGTGGTTCACGAGGCGCAACGTCGCAAGCGCATCGGGAGCGCACTCGTGCACGCGCTCTTGGGAGCGGATGACCGGCACGCGCTCGCCGAGTGCCGCGCGGACAACCGCGCCGCTGTCGCGCTGCTGCGGGGCTGCGGCTTCCAATGCACGGGATACGATGCACACGAGATGCATTGGAGGCGCGCATGAACGTCGGGTTCGCCGGCATCGGCCTCATGGGCGAACCCATGGCGCGCAATTTACTGCGCGCCGGTACGCCGCTCGTCGTCTGGAATCGCACCCCGGAGAAGTGTGCCGCGCTTGCAGCCGAAGGCGCGCGCGTCGCGGCGACGAGCGCCGATCTCTTTGCCGGCGCGCCGCTCGTCATCCTCATGCTCTCCGACGAGCGAGCGATGGACGACGTGCTAGGGCGCAGAACCCCAGATTTCGCGCAGCGTGTCACCGGACATACGATCGTCAGCATGGGAACGACCGCTCCCGCATACTCGCGCGCGCTCGGCGCAGAGATCGCGAGCGCGGGCGGATCGTACGTGGAGGCCCCCGTCTCGGGCTCGCGCGGTCCCGCCGAGCGCGGCGAGCTCGTCGTGATGCTGGCGGGTGAACCGCACGACATCGAGCGCGTCGAGCTACTGCTCTCGCCGATTGCGCGCGCGACCTATCGCTGCGGCTCGGTACCGAACGCGCTCACGATGAAGCTCTCGATCAATCACTACATGATCGCGATGATCGCGGGCCTCGTGGAGGCCGTGCACGGCGCGTACGCCGCAGGCGTACCGCTCGACACGTTCGCGGCGATCGTCAACGACGGCCAGATGTCCAACACGCTCGCTCGAGCGAAACTCGAGAAGTTGATCGCGCGAGATTTTTCGGCGCACGCCGCGATCGACGACGTTGCGAAGAACACGCGCTTCATCTCCGATATGACCCGGCAGGCCGGAGTCCCGTCACCACTTTTGGATATCTGCAACGAGCTCGTTCACGACGCCTCAGCGCGCGGATACGGTTCGCTCGACATGACCGCGCTGCTCCAGGCGTACCAGGATCATCCAGGCGCCGCCGATACGCGCTTTGCGAAGCAGAGGTGCTCGGGCGAGCGGTCGTGATACGGCGGAATGGGTTCGTAACCGCGCGCGCGATAGAGCGCGAGCGCGGCCGTCATCGTCGGTCTGGTGTCGAGGCACACTCGGCCGACGCCGCAACGCTCGGCGAACGCTTCGGCCGCATCCATCAAGCGATTGGCGATGCCGAGCCTGCGCCCATCCGGTCGTACGTAGAGTCGCTTGATCTCGATGGCATCCGGACTCGCAAGGCGATGCGCCTCCACACATCCGACGATGCGTCCCCCAAGGCGCGCGAGCCACATTGCGGCTCCGCCATCGTCGAGATGCCGCGCGATCTCGCCGCTCACTTCGCCGGGATCCGGTGTGACGCCGATACGCTGCAGGTACTCGTTCACGATCTCGATTGCCGCGACGCGATCGCTCGAAGTTGCGCGCTCGACGACGACGAGCGCCGCGCGAAGCGCTGCGATCGCTGCGGGCGTAACTGCCTTTGCGAACGTCTTTGGCGAAGCGAACGACGAGGGATGCTGAAGCGCGATCAACCGACGCTCGCGTCCGCCAAGAGTGAGTGTGCGCACGCAGTCAGACGGAGCGATTCCGAGTGCTCGCCACGCATACCGCCCCATCGCCACGATAACGCGCGCCGCGGCGACGGAGAGTACCGCATCGAGATGCGCATCTCGACACGTTTCGAACGCTGCGGCAACACCCGTCTCTTTGGTGGACTTGCAGTGCACGATCTCGGTCAGCGCGTAATCGCTTCCCGGGCGCACATCGCGTAAACCAAAGAGTTCGCGCGCGCGTGCCCGCACGGATGCCCAATAATGCACGCTCTTGAGCGGCGTGCCATCGGGGCGTGTCGTCCTGATGCCGTCGAGGATATAGGCTCGCCTGGAACCGCCGAAGGCCAGCTGATGACTCTCCCACAGTTCGTCATCGCTACTCGAGAGCAGGGCGTGCGCATCGTCGCCGATCGACGGATTCGATGCAACGAAGAGCAACGGTGCGACATCGATGCGCCCAACCCACGGTTCGGGAAGCTGAAAGCGACCCTCGGGCTGCGTCTCGACGATCGCGCGACACGGATGAGGCAGCTTCGTATCGAGACAGGTCGCCACGTTCGCACACCGCGCGATCGAAAAGAACGTCTCGCGAACAACATCCGCCACCGAATCACACCTCTGCCCGGAGCACGCGCACGACAAGCGCACGTTCCGCAGAGCAAACGACGAATCCGCTCATACGAGACCTCACAGCGGAGTCTTTGTCGCGAACCGGCCACCCTCTACCACGGTGCGGCGGGGAGGGGCAGGGTTGCCACGAAGAGTGCGCCATGTCGCTCGAGACTCGTACGTCCTCGCGCATGACCTTCGTGCGGACGTTTCTCATCGTCGCATTCGCCGTGCTGCTCGGCGCGCAACAGTTCTCCGACATGCTGCTGCCGTGGAAGCCGTTCGGGACGTACGGGTTTAGCGCGACGACCTTCGGCGACGTCACAAGCGTACAGCCCGGGTCGCCCGCGGCACTCGCCGGCATCGAGCCCGGCGACCGGATCGAGATATCGCACTTGAGCTATCACGAGCGACGGCGGATTCTCTATCTCACGTTATCGCCTCCCGGCGAGACGATGACGTTCCCCGTCGTCCATCGCGGCGTGAAGCGTGCGGTGACGCTGACGAGCGTCGTTTATGCAAGAACGCTCGCGGAAAACGTGAGTGATATCGTCGAGACGTTCGAGCGGCTCGTCCTCATCGGCATCGCCGTCTTCCTCGTCTTAAAGCGTCCGTCTCTCCTGACGTTTTCGTTCTATCTCATCGCGCTCGGAAGCGAAGGCGGCGCATCGCTGGCCGCGCGACTGAGCGACACGTGGCTGCACGTCAACTCGTTCGTAACGAATGGTGCGATCATCGCCGGCGCGTGCGCCTCGATCGTCTTCGCCATGATGTTTCCGCGTCCGGCGCCGACGCGCGCTATCGTGCGTACCGCATACGGGCTCCTCGCGCTCGCCGTCGTTTGGCTCGGGATCAACGTCGCGACGTCGAGCAGCATGATGTTCTCCTGGAGTATGGCTACCGATCCGACGGTGCTCGCGTGGGTGTTTCGTCTCGATACACTTCTGCCGGGCGTTCTCGCCGTGAGCGCGACGCTCGCGTTCATCGTGAATTACGTCCGCTCTTCAGACGAAGACCGAGTTCGCATGCAGTGGGTCGCTTTCGGATTTGCCATCGGCAGCATCGGTAATTTCGGGACGCCGATTATCATCGCGCTCTTCAGCTATCAGCCGCCGCTCTGGCTGCAGAACAGCGTTCTCACGCTCAATATCTTCATCCCCGTCACCGTGGCCTACGCGATCCTGCGGCACCATATCGTCGACCTCCGCTTCTTCCTGAGTCGAGCGCTCGTCTACAGCGCCGTTACCGGCATCGCCGTTGTCACGCTGATCCTCCTCGAATTAGTGGTGTCGAAACAGCTCGAGGAGTATCACCTCGCGCTCGCCGTCGAAGTCGCAGGCGCGCTCGTCATCGGCATCGGGATGAACCGCTTCCACAAGGCGATCGACGAGTTGATCGAACGATTCATCTTCCGATCGGTCTTCGCGGCGGAGAAGCACCTGGGCAACGTCGGCGATGCCATGATGTTCGCGCGCAGTGCGGAGCAGATCGACGCTCTGCTCGCGGAAGAGTCTGCTCGCTCACTCGATCTGAGCAGCGTCCGCATCACACGCGTTTTCGATGATAGCGATCGCCTTGCACTGCGGCTTCATGCCGCGCGCGCGCTGCTCGAAGAAGCATATGACGTCGCGATTCCCATCCTTATCCGCGACCGGCTCTTCGGCTACGCGCGCTTCGGCCCGCACCGCAACGGCTCCGCGATCGATCCAAAAGAACGGGAGATCCTCGCGAAGCTCTGCGAGCGCGCAGCGATCGCCTACGACCACGTCACGAGCGAGGAGCGCGCTGCGGAAAATGAAAGCCTGCGCGCGCAGATCGATGTCCTGACGGCCCGCAACGATGAGCTACGGAGCATCGTGCGAGGATAAAGCAAAAGAGAGGCTCAGCGGCCTCTCTCGTACGGTTGGTGCTCAGGAAGGGACTCGAACCCCCACGATGTTGCCACCACTGGTACCTGAAACCAGCGCGTCTACCAATTCCGCCACCTGAGCGCGACTGACCCGGGTTCGCCTCGCGCAGGCGGCACCCTT
>JAGWSR010000027.1 GCA_028869385.1 bacterium | reverse complement strand
TAGTCCGCCTACAACGTACGTCGAATCAGCCTAAATGGCGAGATCTGCGTTGAAGCAAGCCGTGATCGTCACATCCTTGTTGACGATGTCGGACCACTCTTCGGCCGATAGACGTTGGTAGTTCAGCCCGATTGGGCTTTCGTACCAAAACGAACCATCGTGCGCCTTCACGAGATAGCCTGCATTGTTGGATGCACGCGTCTTCAGTTGCCAGATATTCACGACCGTCGTTGCCGATCCATTACCGAAGACGTTTGAGGTTCCGAGCGCACTGATCGAGCCGTGGCAATGAAGGCCGCTTCGCGGGCCGTACGGTCCAATCGGCAAGTGCCCCGGATTGGGCGCGAGGTGGTTTGCCGCTAAGAGCAACACAAGCGCGATCATCGATTCGATTCAACAGGCAAGGAATAGTTGAAGCAGTACATCCAGAGCTAACCTTCACGCGTGAGGGCGATCGTGACGGCGATGCCGTTGAGCGCGGCGTTGCCCGTTGCTGCGTCGGTGGCGTCGCCGGTGAGATCGTTGAGACTGACGCCGGGATGTGCGCTCGCTTCGTGAGCGCGCGTTCCGGCTTTCGTATGTCCGAAGCCGTGCGGCAGGCTCACGACGCCGCGCATCATCTCGTCGCTCGCCTCGAGCGCCACGCGTACGCTCCCGTACGCGCTCGCGACCTCGACGAGCGCTCCGTTGTCAGCGCCGAGTGCGCGTGCATCCTCGGGGTGCACGAGCAGCGTGCAGCGATCGGCGCCGCGCATCAAGCGCTCCACGTGGTGCATCCACGAATTGTTCCCGCGCAGTTGTCGCCTTCCGATCGCGACGAAGCGTGCGGTTTCGCCTTCGAGCGATGCGCGCAGGCGCGGAAGATCGGCGAGCATGCGTGCAGGTGCGAGCGGTATGCGAGCGTTCGCGGTGAGCAATCGCGCGGGCATGCACGGTTCGAGCGCGCCGTAGTCCACGCCGTGCGGATGGTCGAGCACCGCGTCAACGCTCGTCGCGCGCGGACCGTGGCGTAGGCCCGCATCGAGCCGCTCGCGCGGCGTCGCGAGCGCTTTGCCGGTGAGGCGTTGAGCGAGCGCGTCGAAGATCTGCCAGTCGTAGCGCTGCTCCGCCGAGATCGGAAAGACGGGGAGATTCACGCGCGCGGTGTTGCGTACCGCGAAATGGTGAAACACGACATCGTAGTGCTCCACTTCCAGCCCGATCGCGGGCGGGAGAATCACGTGCGCGTGGCGCGTCGTCTCGTTCACGTACGGATCGATCGCGAGCATAAAGTCGAGCTCCGCGAGCGCGCGATCGAGCGCGGCGCCGTTCGGCGTGGAGAGCACGGGGTTGCCCGCGATCGTCACGAGCGCGCGCACCTGCCCGTCGCCTGGTGTCGTCATCTCGTCGAGCATGGTGACGACCGGAAGCTCGCCGTTAAACTCCGGCAAGCCGCGCACGCGCGAGCGATACCGGCCCTCGTGCACCTCACCCGGCTTCGCGCGCTGCAGCAGGTCGAATGCGGGGAGCGGCCACATCATGCCGCCCGGTTCGTCGAGATTGCCGGTGATCGCGGTGAGCGCGACGGTGAGCCATTGGCAGAGCCCGCCGAACGCCTGTACGGAGAGCCCCATGCGCCCGTAGGCGACGGCATGCCGCGCGCGCGCGAAGGCGCGTGCGATCTCGCGCGTCGTCGCGGCGTCGATGCCGGTGCGTTCGGCGACGCGCTCGGGTGTAAACTCGGCTGCAGCTTGGCGGAGTTCGGCGACGCCGTCGAAGAGCGGTGCGAGGCGTCCGAGATCGTCGAGCCCCTCGTCGAAGATCGTCGCGACGAGCGCGAGCAAGAAGAGCGCATCGGTGCCGGGACGGATGAAGTGATGTTCGTCGGCGACGCGCGCCGTTTCGGTGCGGCGCGGATCGATCGCGACGACGCGCCCGCCGCGCTGCTGCACGGCACGCAAGCGCGCGCGCACGCCCGGTGCGGTCATGATGCTGCCGTTCGAGACGAGCGGATTGGCGCCGAGGATCAAGAGGTACTCGGTGCGGTCGAGATCGGGAATCGGCAGCAGCATCGGATGTCCGAACATCGCGAGCGCCGCAACGTGGTGCGGCAACTGATCCACGCTCGTTGCGGTGAAACGATTGCGCGTGCGCAGCGCGCGCAAGAAGCCGCCGCTGCTCAGCATCGAGCCGCTGTTGTGCACGTTTGGATTGCCGAGGTACGTCGCGATCGCGTCGCCGCCGTGCGCCGCCTCCACTTCGCGCAGGCGCCGCGCCACGAGATCGAGCGCCTCGTCCCACCCGATCGGCGCGAAGCCGTCGGCGGTGCGCACGACCGGCGTGCGCAGGCGTTGCGGATCCTCGTAGAGATCGATCAGCGCGGTCGCCTTCGGACAGATGGCGCCGTGCGAGAGCGGATCCTCGGGATCGCCGCGCAGATCGCGCACGCGACCCTCTTCGACCTCGATCCGCAGTCCGCAGATCGCCTCGCACAGATTGCAGGCGCGATAGTGCAGCATCTTCGCGGAGCCTCCTTGGATCAGTGGTGACTAGCGGTTGTCGTGCCTCAGTGAGTCGAGCCGAGCGCTATTGAGCGCTTTTTCTATCAATTTTTG
>JAGWSR010000026.1 GCA_028869385.1 bacterium | reverse complement strand
GGTGGTCGTCGCCTTCTTGCGCGTCGCCGTCTTCTTGGCGGCGGGCGCGGCCGGCGAGGCGGCCTTCTTGCGGGTCGCGGTCGCCTTCGGCTTCACCGGCTTCGCGGGTGCTTCGGCGGGTTCGGCCTTCTTGCGCGTCACGCGCTTGGGCTTGGCCTCGGCAACGGGCTCGACCGGCGCGCTCTCCGCCTTCTTGCGGGTGGTGCGCTTGGGCTTCGCCTCGGCGACCGGTTCCGCCGGGGGCAGTGCCGCCATGCGGGTGGACTCGAGCTCGCCCGCGATCCCCGCATTCGTGCGGCGGCGCGGACGACGCGTCGTCGGTTTGGCCGTGCGGACGTCTTCCTCGGGTGCACGCAGACTCGGCGGCGGCGGCTCGACCGCCGGATGCGCGGCGCGCACCGGGGCGATCGCGCGCGACGGTTCGCGCGGCGCGGTGCGGCCGGTCGGCTGCGCCTTGCCTTCGCCATCCACGCGGAACACGTGACGATCCGGAACCGTCGAAGACATCGGGAGCGAGCCGGTGCTCGGCTGACCCTCGCCCGACCCGCCGCGTCCGCGGCGACGACGGCGGCGGCGACGGCGGCGACCGCCTTCACCCTCACCCGACGCTTGGCCCGTACCGGCAGCCTGCGGTTGCGCGGACGCGGCGTCGTCTTCGTCCTCGTCTTCGTCTTCGTCGGATTCGGCCTGCATCGCCGCGCTCTGCGGCGAGATGCCGACCTGCACCGCTGCATCGAAACGCTCGCCGTTTCCGCGGCGTCCACGTCCGCCGCGACGGCGGCGACGCTTGCGCTTGCGGCCATCGGCGTCGGCGCCGCCCTCTTCACCGATGATGATCGCATCGGGCGCGGATTCGCCCTTGACCTCGGCGGCGAGGGTTTTGTCTTGCGCTTCTTCCTCTTCGGTGATCGTCGTGATGCCGATCGGCGGGCGCGCCTGATGCTGCTTCGACGCCTCTTCGGCGAGTTCGCGCAGCTGCTGCGCCTCTTCGGCCGCGCTCACGGGGCCCTTGCGCTTGCCGCCACGCTTGCGGCGCTTCTTGGCCGCCGCGCTCACCGCGGCGGTAACGAGCTCGGCGAGCACGTACTCGGCTTCGTCGTCGACGTCGATGATGCGGATCTTCGCGGCGTTGCCCGCGTTGTTCGCCGCGCCTTCGACCTCGACCAGATGGCTGCCGATAACCGCCGCCGCCGACGTGGGGTTGGGCAGGCGCCCGGCGATGAGCTCGACGTCGTGCTCGTCGCCGACGCGCAGCGCGACGCCGTCGCGACCGCTATGCGGCGCGTGATCCACGCGCGCGCGCTCGGGATGGATCATCGGATCGACGCGCACGTGAATCTTCTCACCGACGTCGGTCGAGAGCGCCTGAAGTTCGTCTTCGTACCAGAAGTCGAGCTGCGCGGCGACCGTCGGCGCTACTTCGACGTAGAGTCCGTCGTGCGAACCGTGCGCGTGCGCGGCGTGTTCGCGCACGGTGCGCATCGTTTCGATCGCGACCGACTGCGGCGAGAGCACGCTGCCGAGACCGCTGCAGGTCGGGCACGCGCCGCGCAACTGACCCGAGAGATCCTTGCCGACGCGTTTGCGCGTGAATTCGAGCAGACCGAGATTCGAGAACGACTGGATAGTGGCGCGCGTGCGATCGCGGCGCAGGCCGTCTTCGAGCGCGGTGATCACCTTGTTGCGCGCCGATTCCGACGACATATCGATGAAGTCCACGACGATGATGCCGCCGATGTCGCGCAAGCGCACCTGACGCGCGATCTCACTCGCGGCCTCGATGTTCGTCTTGACGATCGTATCTTCGAGATTCTTGCCGCCGGTGAATTTGCCGGAGTTCACGTCGATGACGGTGAGCGCTTCGGTCGTCTCGATGACGATCGAGCCGCCCGACGGCAGATTGACCTTGGGCTTCATCAGGCGCGAGATCTCTTCGTCGATCTTGTAATCGGCGAAGAGGTCGCGACCGTGATTGTAATGCTGCACGCGATCGAGATGCTGCGGTCCGAGCAACTGCAAAAACTCGCGAACCTTGCGATACTCGTGTTCGTCGTCGATGAGCACGCGCTCGACGTCGGCGGTGACGAAGTCGCGCGCCGCCTTGTACACGAGGTTCATGTCGCGATGCAGCAGCGACGGCGACGCCGCGCGCTTGAACGTTTCGAGGATGCCGTGCCACATGCGGATCAGCACGCCGAGATCGGCGATCAACTCCGCTTCGCTCACGCCGGCCGCCGCCGTGCGCACGACGGTCGCCATGCCCTCGGGACGGATGCGTTTCATGATGCCCTTGAGGCGGTTGCGCTCGTCGGCCGAATCGATCTTGCGCGAGACGCCCGAATACTTGCCGGTGGGCATCAGAATCAGGTAGCGGCCCGGCAGCGAGATGTTCGTCGAGATGCGCGCGCCCTTGAGGCCGCGCGGCTCCTTGACGATCTGCACGAGCACGTCGTCGCTCTTCTTCACCTTCTCGTTGATGGTGAAGCCGGAGTGACCGTGGGTGATCTCGACGTCGCCGATGTTCAGCGGCTGCTTGTTGATATCGTCCACGTACAAGAACGCGTTACGGCCGAGGCCGATGTCCACGAACGCGGCGCCCATGCCGGGCAGCACGTTCTGCACCTTGCCCTTGTAAATGGATCCGATGACGCGCTCTTCGCGCTCGATGTAGAGTTCGGCAAGAACGCCGTCCTCAAGAATGGCGACCCGGTTTTCCCACGGATCGCTCGAGATGAGAATCTCGCTCGACAAATTGTCCTCGATTGTGTGAGGGGCGACGGCACGGTTACCGGCCTTCGAACGCACTTCGCGACGACGACCCTGCGAGGCGGATACCTCGGGATCGCTCGAGTCTGCGGGCGACGCGCGGGCTGCTACAGCCGCTCCCTACAGCTAAAACTTTAAAACGTCGTCTCGATTCCGGCCGGTGGTACGGCGGACCTGCAGGCACGTCGGCGAGTACGCCTTGAGCGAATCTAAACAGAGGCGGGCCGAAGGACTCTCGACAGCGCGGCGGCGAGCAGGCATGCTTGGTAGCGCGGGTGCCATCCAAAAGACGTTGTCGTGAGGAGGTGCGCCCTTGTCAACTGCCACGCAGAACCGGCGTCTTTTCTTCCGCCTGCCCCTCTTCGTGCGCGTGGACCTGCGGGTGGCGGGCCTGCGGGTTCCCATCCCGGCGACGGTGACCGACATCTCCGGCGGCGGCTGCGCGCTCCAGACGCGAACGATGCTCAAGCCGCGCACGGTGGTCGAGTTCTATCTCCCCCGTGCCGACGCCGCGCCGCTCCGACTTGCGGGCAGCCTCGTCAAGGTCAACTACGTGCCGGGCGATCGCACGTTCCGCTACGCCATCGCCTTCGAGGCGATGCCGGACGACGTCCACGATGCGCTCCTGCGCTACATCAGCCACGAGCAGCGTCGCGCCATCGCGGCCGCGCGCGGCGAAGAGCTCGAAGCGACCGGCGCGCAGGGAGCGCCGCGCCTGCAAGAGATGCGCGCGGGCCGACGCATCGAGGTGAACATTCCGGTGCGCTACTCGACGCCCGACGCACAGGGCACGTTCGTCGGCACCGCCGTGGATTTGAGCACGGGCGGCGCGCGCCTGATCACCGAGCGCATCCTGCGTCAGGAGTGGAACGTAATCGTGCGTTTCAATCTGCCGCACGGCGCCACGACCGAATTGCGACTGCACGCACACCCGCTACCCGGCGTGAAGAGTACGCGCGGGCGGTACTTGCAGAGCGTCGCGTGGACGAATCCCGATCCGCGCGACACCGAAGCGATCGATCGCTTCGTGCAACACGCGCGCCTCGCGAGCCTCGGGCGCGCCTAACCGCACCAGTCGAAGGGCCGCGGATAGGCCCAATCGGCGCGGCGGTAGAGTTCGACGTTCTTTCGGCGTCCGCCGATATCGATCTCGACGCGCACGAGCGCGCGCATGTCGTGCACGAACGTAACGTCCTCGATCGCGAATTGCCAGAGCTCGCGCAGGGCGAGCTCGCGCAGACTCGTGCAGCGCGCGAGCGCGCGCAGATCGTCGAGGGTGCCTTGCGCCTCGATCGCGAGCCGCTCGAGTGCGAGCGCGGCAACGGTCGCGGCCGCGGGCGGCGCGGTAACGTGCGCGATTCGCAGCGCGCGCAGCCGTTCCAGCCTCACGAGCGCATCGGAACGATGCAGCGCCACGTGCGAGAGATCGAGCAGGCGAAGGCGTTCGAGCGGGGCCAGCGCGGCGATATCCACCTCGGCACGCAGCGCGCCGATGCGCAACGACTCCAACAGCGGAAAGGCACGGGCGATTTCGGCGGCGTCGCACGGAACCTGTACGTCGAGCGCGCGGACGTGCGGCGCGTGAAGATGTGCGAGCGATGCATCGCCGGCGAGCACGAGCCTCGTCACGCCCCACGTCGTCGCCTCGGCGAGATGTGCCGATGCCGCCTCACCGTGAAGGCGCAGCGACGCGAGCGGATGCGCCGCGAACCACGCGTGCAGCGCCGCGCGCGCGTGCGCGGCGAGCGGTTCGCCGAGCGCGAGCATCGCGTCGCCGGGAAGCACCGCTAGCACCGCCGCCACGTCGTCGTGCGGCTGCAGCATCCGTACGACGCGCGGCGGCTCGTCAACGGTCTCGCCCGCGAGGGCGCGCGCGGCGAGACGTTCGGCGTGCGCGGGCCCCACGATGCGCGCGTGGCGCGGCACGCGCTCGTCGGCGTGCGGCTCGCCGCGGCCGATGCGGCGCCAGCGTTGCAGTACGAGTGCGCGGTCGGTCGTACGCAGCACGAGGACGTCGCGGCCACGCGCGTCTTCAATCGCGACATCCACGAGATGATGCTGGTGCGCGACGATGCGCGCGCGCGCGATGGCGCCGTCGCCGAGCGGCAGTCCGCATGAGTCACCGACGCGATAGGGAAGCTTCACGCGTGCCCAACTCCGAACGTTCGAGCGGCCGACGATTCGATCACGACTACGGTGTTACCACGCACGCCGTACTCTTCCTCACCGACCTCGAGCCCGAGGCGGTCGGCGATGCGGGCGCGCACGCCACGCATTACGAAGCCGTGCCGGTCGCCGAGTTCCGCGCCTTGCTCGCGCACGTACCGAGCGAGCTGGTAGCGCGCGCCACCTTCGTCGACATCGGCGCTGGCATGGGGCGCGCGATGCTGCTCGCGAGCACCTATCCGTTTCGGCAAGTTTGCGGTATCGAGGTCTCGCCGAGCCTCTACGAGATCGCAAAAGAGAATCTCGCGAACGCCCGCGTACCGAAGCGGCGGTGCAAGGACCTGCGCCTCACGCGCGACGACGCGCGCATCTGGCACTATCCGCCGGGCGACCTGGTCGTCTTTCTGTTCAATCCGTTCGACGCCGAAGCGCTGCGCCCGACGCTCGCGAGCATTCTTGGGCGGCGCGAACCGGGCGTAACGTGGATCGTCTATCACACGCCGGTCGAACGCGCCGAAATCGAGCGCATCGACGGTGTCGAGATCGTGGCGGAGGAACGATTCGGCGTGGTCTACGCGTTGCCTAAGACGTCGCGGTCTTTTTGCGAGTAGATGTTGAGCAGTACGCCGACGGCCACGAAATTGGTGAGGATCGCCGATCCGCCGTAGGACATGAAGGGCAGCGGAATGCCGGTGATCGGCATGATGCCGATCGTCATGCCGATGTTGACGAGCAGGTGAAAGAAGAGCATCGCAACGATGCCGCTCGCGAGCAAGAATCCAAAGCGGTCGCGCGCGGCGATCATCGCCTGTACGCCGCCGAAGAGCATGAGGCCGTAGAGCGCGACGAGCGCGACGCTTCCGAAGAATCCGAACTCCTCGGCGAGCACGGTGAAGATGAAATCGCGCGAGTGCTCGGGGACGAAGTTCAACTGCGTCTGCGTTCCGTGATGCAGGCCGCGCCCGAACCACTCGCCGTTGCCGACCGCGATCTTGGACTGATTGAGGTTGTAGCCCGCGCCCTGCGGATCGGCTTTCGGATTCAAGAAGACGAAGAGGCGCGCTTTCTGAAACGGCTTGAGGATCGCGTTCGTGCCGACGGCGAGCGCGCCGGCGGTAAGTACGCCCATCGCATAAATCGCGAAGTCGCCGAGCTTCGGCAGACCGAAGAAGAGCTGCGCGCTCAGGATCGCCAGGATGACGAGCGAAGTGCCGAGATCGGGCTGCTTGAGAATCAGCAGCGCCGGAATACCGACGGCGACGAGCGGCTTCCAGAGATCTTGAATGCGATCGTAGGTGCTCCGGCAGAGCACCCAGGCGATAGAGACCGCGAGGACGAGCTTGGCCGGCTCCGACGGTTGAAACGTGCCGAGCGGGCCGAGCGAGATCCATCGCTGCGCGCCGAGCGCCGAGTGTCCGCCGCGCAGGATAAAGAGCAGCAGCGCTAAGTTCACGACGTAGAGCGCCGGCGCCCAGCGCTGAAAGTTTCGGTAATCCACGAGCGAGAAACCGAGCATCAGCGGCACGCCGAGCACGATGTAGAGCATCTGCTTGCGCACCTCGCCCGCGGCGTCGGGGTTGTGCAGATCGGCCGATTGAATGCAGAGAACGCCGAGCAACGAGATCAGGACGCACGAGATCGCGAGCGTCCAGTTGAAGTTCCGTAGGTGCCGGCGCACGTCGGTGCCGAGTGTCAAAACCGCCATCGTCTCTTATCGCGAAGCGCGCACCGCGACCGTACGGAACGTCAGATTGATCCGCGGCTCGTGCACGTCGCGCTCTTTCGGGATCGTGTGCTGCCAACACTCCTGCGAACGCCCCCGCATCAGCACGAGGCTCCCGTCGAGCAAGAGCGTCTCGACCGTGGCGCGATGATCGTCTTTGCGCCGAAAGCGAAAGCGACGCGGCGCCCCCAAGGAGAGCGAGGCAATCGTGGGCTGCGAGCCGAGTTCCGGCTCATCGTCGGAATGCCAGCCGTTGGAGTCGCGGCCGTCGCGATACAGGTTCGCGAGCACGCTGTTGAACGTCGTGCCGGCGGCCGTGGCAACGCGGTCGCGCAGCGCGGCGAGCAACGGCGTCCAAGCGAGCGGCTCGTGACCGAGCCCGGAGTAGCGGTAGCGGGCCTCCGGGTCGCCGTACCACGCTTCCAGCCGCGGCGCCGCGACGCGCTTGCCGAAGAGCACCAGTTGCGGCTGCGCCCACGCGAGCGTCGCGTGCAACTCGGCGAACGCCGCGCGCGACTCATCCTCGGAAAGAAACCGCGCGACGTAGATGGCCTCTCCGTCGCGCGGTAGCAGTTGCCTCAGTGCGCCGTCGCCGGCTTCGACGACGGTTGCTTCTTGCGCCGCCGTCGCTTCGGCGGTTCGGTCGCCGCGTTCACGCTCGGCGAGGCGGTGCTCGGGGTCGCGCTCGCCGCCGGCGGCGCGGCTTCGGGCTTCGCCGGCTTCTCGTCGTGCGAGCCGCCGCCGCCCGTGGGGCGGTTCACGGCGATGATCGGAATGCTCGCCATCATGGCGAGCGCCCGGTCCTCGCGCTCGAAGTCGATCTCGACCTTCTCGCGATCCACTTCGACGTAGCGCGAAATCACGTCCACGAGATCGCGCTTCATGTTCTCGATGATCTCCGGCGCGAGCGCCAGGTGATCGGTCATCAGGACGAGCCGCAGCCGCTCCTTCGCGGTGGAGCTGGAGGTCTGCGGACCGAGCATGCGCTTCAACCATTCGATCATGCGCGGCGCCCTCCGAAGAACGAGCCGAGTTTGTCGAAGAGCGACTCCTTCGTCTCGACGGTCGGCGCGGGCACGTCTTCGCCCGCGATGCGCGCGGCGATCGCGTGATAAGCGCTCGCGGTCGCGCCCTCCTCGCGCAGCGCGAGCGGCTCGCCCTTGTTCGTCGTCACGATGATCTCGGGTTCGTCGGCGATAACACCGAGGAGCGGCAGACGCAGGATCGCGTTCACGTCTTCGACCGAGAGCATTTTGCCCTTCTTAACGAGCTGCGGTCGCAGGCGGTTGATGATGAGCTGCGGCTTGAACGCATTGCCGAGCAATCCCACCACGCGATCCACGTCGCGCACCGCCGAGACTTCGGGCGTGCAGACCACGATCGCTTCCGTGGCGCCGACGACGGCGTTCTTGAACCCCATCTCGATGCCGGCGGGACAATCGATCAGCACGTAGTCGAAGCGCTCGCGCAACTGATGGATCAGCGCACGCATCTTTTCGGTGTCGACTTCGTCCTTTTCGCGCGACTGAGCCGCCGCGAGCAGCATCAAGTGTTCGCTGTGCTTGTCGGGAACGAGCGCCTCGTCGAGCGAGACCTGTTCTTCGAGCACGTCGAGCACGTGATACTTCACGCGGCTCTCGAGTCCGAGCACGATATCGAGATTGCGCAGGCCCACGTCGGCATCCACGAGCGCCACCCGCGCGCCGCGCTTGGCGAGCGCGGTTCCGATGTTCGCCGTCGTCGTCGTCTTACCGACGCCGCCTTTTCCCGAAGTGATGACGATCGCGCGTCCGAGCTTCACCGGCTCGGCCGTCGGCACTTCGTCGTGCACCGGTTGCAGTTCGTGCATGTTTACCCCGCCTTCAGAGCGCCGAAGAGACGCCCGAACAAGCCTTGCGAATCGAAATTGGTGAACGGCACGACCTCGCCTTCCATGCGTCGCGCGATCTTCTCGTAGATCGTGCGCAGCTTGGCGGACTCGTCGAGCACGATCGGCTCACCGCGATTGGTCGTGTCGATGATCTCTTCGTCGTCGGGTACGATGCCGAGCAATTCGACGGAGAGAATCTCGCAGACGTCGTCTACCGAGAGCATGTCGCCCGACTTCACCATCGCCGGGCGCAGACGGTTGACGATCAACCGGATCGGAATCTTTTTGTCGTTAAGCTTACCGACCACGCGATCGGCGTCGCGAATCGCGCTCACTTCGGGCGTCGTGACCACGATGGCCTCGCTCGCGCCGGCGATCGCGTTGCGGAATCCCGCCTCGATGCCCGCCGGACAGTCGATGAGCACGTAGTCGGCCTGCTCGGCCGCCTGCTCGACGATCGCGGCGAACTGCTGCTCGGTGATCGCGTCTTTGTCGCGCGTCTGCGCCGCGGGCAGAATCGAGAGCGATTCGAAGCGCTTGTCCTTGATGAGCGCCTGGCGCAGTTGACAGCGCCCTTCGGCGACTTCGACCACGTCGAACACGATGCGCTTCTCGAGCCCGAGCACCAAATCGAGGTTGCGCAGGCCGATATCGGCATCCACGAGGATCACGCGCGCGCCGCGCTTGGCGAGCGCCGCTCCGAGATTCGCGGTGGTCGTCGTCTTCCCGACGCCACCCTTTCCCGACGTGATGACGATGCGTCGTCCGCTCACTCTGCGCGTACCTCCTCAACTTTCGAAAACGGCGCGATGACGATTCTGCCGTCGCGCACGAATGCAACCTCGGGTTCCGAGGAAGGCTTGCGCGTTTCCTCGTCCATCGCGATCGAGGTGGCGATGCGCAGCTGCGTCGCTTGCAACTGCAGCGCATAGACGCGCGCGCGATCGTCGCCCTGCGCGCCCGCGTGCGCGACGCCGAGCAACCGACCGAAGACGAGCACGTCGCCCGTCGCGACGAGTTCGGTGCCCGGATTGACGTCGCCGACCACGACGATGTTGCCGACGTGGTGCAGCGCTTGCCCGCCGCGCAGCGTGCCGACGTGATAGAGCGTGCCGGGCGGCTGAGGCGCGACGTGCAGCGGCACGCTCGGTTGCGCGGGCGTGTTCGGGGCCGCGGCGGCGGCGCTCGGCCGACGCACGCTCGTGAGCCCGGTGCGGCGGCGATGCGCGATGTCGGCTCGCGCCCCGGCGAAATCGGCGACCAGCGTACGCGCCGCTTCGGAGAGTTTGAGCTCGCCCTTGGGCCGCTGAGCCCGTCGTCGCGCGAGCTCCTCGGTCGCGGAGCCCTGCTCGACGCCGCCGAGCGCGATCCCATGGGACTCCAGGATCGCCCGCAGGGCGTCGAGCTGAGCCGCGCTCGGCGCCTCGGCGCCGACGACCGCCGTCGCTGAGCTGCCACGGTAGAACTCGGGCCGCTCACCAAGACGAGCGTCTAGCTCGGCAAGCGCCCCGTCGAACTCCCGATCGGCCAACATCAACTCGAGGCCCCGGCCCCGACCACGAATCAGCGACATTGGGGAGCGATCTTCGAACCCACCGAAAGGGCGCCTCCGTGCATCCACAGCGACTCGCAAGTTCTTCTTATTATCCACATGCAATACACAGCAGGCTTCGGTAACGTCCGAGACCGGTCGGACGTTGGACTAGTCCGGCCCCTCGGTCGTAACATACGGTAGAGCTCCCGAGTAAAGGTAGGCGATCCCATGTTCCGTCGTATCGTACCCCTCGTCGTCATCCTCTCGCTGGTCGGTGCCATATGCCCGACACCGGCGCGCGCCACGTCGACCCAAACCGAGATCGAGATGGGCCGCGCGAGCGACGAGCAGATCGTCGAGACCAACGTCATCGAGACCGATCCGCTGCTCAACGCCTACGTGCAAAAGATCGCGAACAACTTGTGGCGCGAAGTCGCCCGTAAAGACGTCCCCTACAACATCAAGATCATCCAGGATACCGACGTCAATTCGTTCGCCACGCTCGGCGGCTATGTGTACATCAACGAGGGGCTCATCGATTTCGTTCAGTCCGACGACGAACTCGCGGGCGTGATCGGTCACGAGACCGGCCACATCGAGCGACGTCACGTGCTCACGATGCAGTCCAAGGCGCAGGCACTCAACCTGCTCTTCGGCGTGGCCGCGATCTTCTCGCCGCTGATCTATCAGTTCGGCAACCTGATGGAAGCCGGCGCCATGGCGAAGATCTCGCGCGCGGACGAATTGCAGGCCGATCGCACGGGACTCCAGTTGATGGCGCGCGCGGGCTACGATCCCGAAAACATGGAGACGATGCTCGCGCATCTGAACGCGCTCGGCAACGCGCATGCCGACGTCGTCACCAAGTATCTCCAGGATCACCCCGATCCCGGCGCGCGCGTGAATCACCTGCTCGGCTACCCCGAGCTCGATCCGAAGGACGTCACCGAGCAGCAGTTGCTCGTGCAGGCGCTCGGCGATCGCGAACGCGCCCGCTATGAATTTTCGGAGATCAAGTTCGAAGATATCCTCAAGAAGGATCCCTCGAACGCCGAAGCGCTGCTCGGCCTCGGCCAAGATCAACTCGCGCTCGGCTTCCCCAACAAGAGCCAGCAAACGCTCGCCGAGGCCGCGCAGATCGGTTCCGCGCAGACGCGCGACCTCGCGAACGCGCGTATCGCCGCGCTGCGAGATATGGAAGTGCAGCGCGTCGATCTCACCCAACCGAACCTCGGCCAGTTGCGCGGGCTGCTCGCCGACGCGCAGACCGCGCAGGATCAGGCCAATACCGCGATCGACGCGCGCCGCTCCGAAGGGCTCGATCAGCTCAAGCAGATCAACGCGCGCTTGAACGCGCTGCAATACGAAACGCAGCAGTACGGCGCGATCAATCCGCCGCACGGATCGCGACTCGAAGCGATCCTCAAAAACCTCAACACGATGTCGCGTTCGATCAACAGCGCGCTCGCCGATTCGAGCGAATCCATCGGCGGCGTCGGTTCGCTCCGGCAGAATAAAGAATCGGGGCTGCTGCGCGAGAGCCGCGACATTTTGAAAGAGATGCAGGCGCCGCTCGACGCGACGCCGATCCCGAGCGACTCGCTCGCCGTGCTGCCGTCGTATCCGAGCATGTTCGCCGAGCTGCGCGCGGCCGACAGCGACATGATCCGTTCGGTCGACGGCGCGCGCGCCGCGCTCACGATCCTCGATCAGTCGGTCGGCGATCTTGATGCGTTCTTCCGCCTCTTCAACAACGAGCACCTGAACTTCCAGGGCGACATCTCGCAGTCGCAGTACGACGAACTCGCCCCGCAGGTACAGAAACTCGCGACCGCGTTCAACAACGCCGCGACGGCCGCGTCGGAAGCCGCGCAGCTCTACAACATGGCGCGCACCCGCCAACTCTCGACGCGTATCACGCTGCTCGGTCTCGGCTCGTCGCCGCAGCGCTACAGCACGCTGCAGTACGCGCTCAAGGCGCGCTTCGGTCTCGACGGCGTTCCGTACGCCGAGATGCTCCACGACGGCCTCACGCCGGGCGACGTGACCGTCGGAACGATCCTCGCCGCCGACATCAAATCCGATCCCGAAGAGATTCTCGACGAAGCGGTGCGCACGAAGAAATCGCCGGTGGACATCGCCAACGAACACGGCATGCACGCATGGCCGCTCGAGATCTTCACCGGACTGATCTACCTCGACTACACCGACGACCCGCAAAAAGAACTGCAAACCACCTAAGGAGGGGACGGCACCGTGGCATCAGCAGTCGGCGCGCGCGATATTTTTCGCCTGGTTCGTAAAGGCATCGACGTCAATGCCGTGCACTCGAGCGTGCGCAAACCGTTCCGCTTTCTGCTGTGCGGCGATCCGGCGCTCGTCTCGGAACTGCGCGCGCTGCTGCTCTCCGGTCACGACGACGGCGCGATTCCCTTAGACGCCGCCGCGTGCCTCGAAACGATCGATCCCTCGCGCCCGCTTCCGACCGCGACGAACGAAGTGCGCGTCGTGCTCTTTCTCGGCCGTCACGGCGACGCCGAGGGCGCGTACCTCGAGCCGCTCAAGGCGCTGCGCGTGCCGATCCTCGCGATCACCGTGGATGGCGCGCTCGCGCCGAGCGGACCCGCCGCGCTGCCCGCGCCCGCGACGATCGGCGAGTACGTCGTTGCGGCGATTTCGCGCGAGGCGCTGCGCGCGCGGGTCTTCGCGCATATCGTCGATGCCGCGAAGGGCGTGGAGATCGCGGTGGGGCGCCGTCTACCGGCGCTGCGCGAGAGCGTCGCCGCCAAACTCACGCGCGATGCCGCGAACAACGCGCTGAAGGTCGCGCTCGCAAGCGCCGTCGTGGATCACATTCCGGTCGTCGGGATCGTGCTCGGCGCGTTCGCATCGGCGGGCGACATGGTGGCGATCACGGGCATCCAGATGATGCTCTTGCTGCACATCCAAGCCGCCTACGGGCGCGATCCCGACGTGCAGCGCATGTGGCAACTGCTCCCGGTCATCGGCGGCGGCTTCGGCTGGCGCACGCTCGCGCGCGAACTCGTCGGCTTCGTTCCGGTCGCGGGCATCGCGATCAAAGGCGCGATCGCCTACGCCGGAACGATCGTCGTCGGCGAAGGCGTCACGTTCTTCCTCGAACACGGCCAACACATGAGCAAAGGCCAAGCCAAACAAGTCTACGACCGCACGAAGGACGACGCCCTACGCTTCGCCCGCGACCTCACCGCCCGCTTCCGCCGCAAATAACCCCCCACGTGTCACCCTGAGCCTGTCGAAGGGCTGAGCCTGTCGAAGGGCTGAGCGACACGATGCACGCGGCCCTTCGACAAGCTCAGGGTGACACGCGTGGGGCTCAGGGTGACACGGTGGCCTTTAGTCCTGAGCAAGCGAAGCGCGTCGAAGGGTCAGGGTGACACGGGACGTTCCGGCTGACACGTTGCGTGCGGCCCTTCGACAAGCTCAGGGTGACACGGGACATTGTGACGCGGTACGTCCTGACGCGGTACATTTTGACGCGGTGCATTTAAGTTGACGCGGTTAGCGTTGCGTGATAGAGCGCAGCGCATCCAACGTGTCACCCGGAGCTTAACGTGTCACCCTGAGCCCCACCCGTGTCACCCTGAGCCTGTCGAAGGGCTGGGCCTGTCGAAGGGGCGAGCCTATCGGTGCGCTACAGGCGTTCGAGCAGATCTTCGTCGTCGAGGCGTTGGAGGTCGGCGGGTAAGCGCGGGCGGATGCGTTCGGCGATCGAAGCGGCGAGGGCCGTGCGGCGCTCGGGCAAGAGGGCGTCGCGGCGATCCAAGAAGCGCTTGATGAGTGCGCGCTCCTCTCCGGTCACGTATGCCGTTGCGGCGTAGACGGGCTCGTTCGCGAGCTCGCGTAGCGACGACACCTCCACGTCCATCCGCGCGTCGCGCACCACGATGGTTCCCGCGGCAAGATCGCCGACGCGCTTATTTTCCCGCGAGAGCAGCGCCGCGACGATCGAGATGGCGTAGAAGCCGAGCGAGAATTCGCCCACGCGGATCAGGTTGCGCACGAGCGCCGCGGTGAAGTCGAGCGGGTAGCCGCCGTCGCGCACGACGCGAATACCGAGCAAACGTTTTCCGGGCGTCCGGCCGTGCCAGAGCGCCTCGAAGATGATGAAGTACCCGAAGAAGATCAGAAAGACGAGGACCACGACGAGCGCGATCGCGAGGTTGCTCGCGGCATCGTCATTCGCATGCGAACCCTTCGACGCGTGCACGCCGATTTCGTAGAAGCCGAAGGCGACCGCGATGACGATCCCGATTTGAATGCAGAGGTCGATCGCGATCGCGAGAAAGCGCGTGCCGAGCCCAGCGAGCTCGTACGAAAACGCAATCGATTCAGGGGTGCGTACCTCTAGGGTTCGGTCCATCGCTCGGGTAAAGTGGGACGTCGTGACGCAAGGTACCTTCGTGGACCGCCGCTCGCCGACGTGGGAGCGCTTAGATACGCTGCTCGCGCGCGCCGCGCGCAGCGGGCTGCGCCGCCTCGATCCCGACGAGATCGAAGAGCTTGGCCGCCTCTATCGCTCCGCGACGAGCGACCTCGCGTATGCGACGGGCCGCGCCTACGACGCGCGCCTGCTCGCCTTTTTGAACCGACTCGTTGCCCGCGCGCACGCCTATGTGTACGGCGCTGCCGCGACGACCGGTTGGGCGCGCGTCGCGCAGTTCTACACCACGAGTTTTCCCGCCGAGTTCCGCCGCTCGTTTCCGCTCTTCGCGCTCTGCACTGCGCTCACGATCGTCGCCGCGGTCGTGGCGTACGTGGCGATCCGCACGCATCCGGGCGACGCCTACGCGCTCTTGCCGCAGCAACTCATCCCCGCGCAGATCAAGAAGAGCCTGCATGACTCCAACTTCGCCTTCACCACGTCGCAGTCGCCGCTCATGGCCGCCGAGATCATCACCAACAACGTGCGCGTGGCGATCATGGCCTTCGCCGGTTGCGTGACGCTCGGGCTCTTCACCCTGTGGATCATCGTGGAGAACGGACTGATGCTTGGCGGCGTCGGCGCGCTCTTCACCAACGCCGGTTTCGGTCGGGATTTTTGGGTGACGGTCGCACCGCACGGCGTGATCGAACTCACCGCGATTCAGATCGCGGGAGCCGCGGGACTGCTCATCAGCTTCGGCATCATCGCACCGGGCCGCATGCGGCGGCGCGACGCGATTCGCGAAGGCGCGCGGCGCGCCGGCATTCTGATCGCGGGCGTCGCGTCGATGCTGCTCGTCGCCGGCACGATCGAGGGCTTCTACTCGCCGCTGCGCATCGGCCCCACGCCGCGCGCGGCCGTCGGTGTGGTGACCGCGGTGCTGCTGGTGCTCTACTTCTGCTTCGCCGGACGCTCGCGCGCTAGAGCAGCGCGCGACTCTTGATGCGCAGATACTCGTCGATCGCCGCGGTGCTCAAGCGCGCCGCGGGAACGTCGAGAACGAGTGCCCCCGCGCGCTCCAGCGTACGTTTGGCGATCGCGCGCTCCGAGAGCAGGCCGAGCGCGACATCGAGCCGGTAGGCGTCGTCGACGCTCGTCGGCTGCGCGGCGAGCGTGCTCGCGACCGCCGCGTCGTTCATAAAGACGCACAGCACCACGTGACGCCGCGTGAGCGAGCGTAGCTCGGCGAGCACCACGCCCTGCGCGACCGGATCGATCACGTCGGTGAAGAGCACCACCAAGCTGCGGCGATGGAGGTGCGAGCCCACGTATCGAAACGCGCGCGCGTAATCCGACTCCTCGAAATAGGGCGCGACGTCGCAGAGCGCGTCGGCGAGGGCGCGCGTGGAGGCCGCCGTCGAGCGCGGCGCCCGCGCTACCAGGATGCGCTGCGCGAACGCGACGACGCCCACGCGATCGCTCGCGAGCGACGCGATCGAAGCGAGCGAGAGCGCCGCGGTGATCGCGTAGTCGAGCTTGCGCTGGTCGCCGATGCGCGGATTCATCAAGCGCCCGCAATCCACGAGGAGCATCACGTCTTGGCTGCGCTCGACTTCGCGCTGCATCACCATCAGCTTGCCGCGCCGCGCGCTCGCCTTCCAGTCCACCGTGCGAAACGCGTCGCCGTCGGCATAATCGCGTAGGCTCTCGAATTCGGTCCCTTCGCCGCGCATGCGCATGCGGCGCAGCCCCGCCTCGATCAAACGGTTGCGCGCGTGGAGCGACCCATAGCGCTCGACCGCGGAGAGATCGGGATAGACGCGAAACGTCGCCGGCATCTCCACGATCGCGCGACGACGCACGAGCCCGAGTCCCGTACTCTCCCACCACACGTAGAGCGCGTCGAAGGCGTCGGTTCCGCGCTCCACCGGCAGCGCCGTCGCCCGCGCCGAGATGGCCGAGCGCGCCGGAGCGACGACCACGCACTCCGCTTCGTCGAAGCGCAGCGTACGTCGCGGTGCTTCCGCGATGCCGACGCGCACCTCGCGCCCCGACTCGTTGCGCACGCGGTACGCAATCTCCGCACGCGATCGTAGCGCGACGTGGGGCGGAAGTTGCCGCTCGACGACGATCTCCGCACGCGCGGGGCCGCGCGCGAGATCGACGATCAGCGCGAGTGCGAGCAACGCGCTCGCGACGAGCGCGAGCGGTACGAAGAGCGCGACGCCCGGCGATGCGGCGAGCAGAAAGGCGATGCCGCCGAGTGCCCAGAGCAGCCGTACCGACGGCGCGTAGGGCAGGTAGCGTTTACGCACGCGGAACGGGTACGCTCGCGAGCACGTCGCCGAGTACCGACGCACCGGTGGCGCCCTCGATCTCGGCGTCGGGCTGCACGATGACGCGATGCGCGAGCACGAGCGGCGCGACATCCTTTACGTCATCGGGTGTGACGTACGCGCGCCCGTCGATCGCGGCCGCGGCCTGCGAAGCAAGGAGCAACGCAACGCCCGCGCGCGGCGAGGCCCCGAGCGCCAGGCGCGGATTCGCGCGAGTTGCCGCGATCACCGCGTAGAGATACGCTCGCACGTCATCGGCGATGTGCACCGCACGCACGGCGCGCTGCGCCGCGACGACCGCGGCCGCGTCGGTGACCGGCGCGATCCCGGCGAGATCGCCCGAACGCGCGTCGAAGCCTTGCGCGACGCGCTCGAGCAGCGCGAGCTCCTGCGCCGGTGCGGGATAGCCCGTCTCCACCTTGATGGTGAAGCGATCGAGTTGCGCCTCCGGGAGCGGATAGGTGCCTTCGTACTCGATCGGATTCTGGGTCGCGCAGACGATGAACGGCTGCGGCAAAACGAGCGGCGCACCGTCGATCGTCACGCGCGCCTCCTCCATCGCCTCGAGCAGCGCCGCCTGCGTTTTCGGCGGCGTGCGGTTGATCTCGTCGGCGAGCACCACGTTCGCGTGCAACGGTCCGGGACGCACGCTGAAGCTCGCCGTCTGCGGGTTGAAGACCGTCGTGCCGATGACGTCGGCGGGCATCAGGTCGGGCGTGAATTGAATGCGGCGAAACTCGAGTCCGAGCGCCGCGGCGAACGCGCGCACTGCGAGCGTCTTACCCGTCCCCGGAACGCCCTCGATCAACACGTGTCCGCGTACGAGCAACGCGACGAGCAGGCCGAACGCGGTGCGATCGCCGTCCACGACCGCGCGCGCAAGCGCCTCGCGGATGCGGCCCGCGAATTCTTGGACGTTGGGAGAGTCGTTCACGCATGGTCCTTTCGTCGTGAGGCGGTGATCTGCGCCGCGCGCACGAGCACGGCATCGCTGGGATTGTGAAACGCGCAGAAGCGCGCGAGCTCGTCGTCGGTGGGATAGGTCTTTGCGAAACGCGCGATCGCCGCACGCGCGGCACGCCCGCGGCGCAGCAGCGACGCCATCGCCGCGATGTACGACGACGAGTCGCGGTCGACCGGCGGATCGAGCGCAAGCGGCGGCACGAATGGCACGTTCGCGTCGAGCAGCACCAGCACGAGCGCCGCGAGCACGAGCCACGCCGCGGCGTGCACGGGGCCGGGCAGTACCGACCAGAGCGAGCGCGTGTCGTCGTAGCCGTAGATGTGTTCGTCGAATCGAATCGTGCCGTGTCCCGCGAGTGCCGCGTATACCTCCGCCGCATTCGCGGGATGCGCGCGGAGCGTTACGTTCTCGTACCGCATCACGTCGAAGCGCCGCACGCGTGAAGCCGGCAGATGGAGCAACGCTTTCGGCAGTTTCGCCGACGACGGCAGAAAGAGCGCGAGCGTTCCCCCCGCGCGCACGAAGCGCGCGAGCCGATCGAGGTCGTGACCGTCGTATACGTCGGCGAGATCGTCGTCGAGCAGGCCGCGCGTGATCGCGATCACCCCGGTACCGCGCGGCAGCAGCCCGAGCGGCGTGCGCAGCCGCGCGAGGCGAAGATCCTCGCGTCGCAACACGTTGTAGAGCGCTTCGTAGCCGTTCGGCCCGCCGTCGTACGTCGAAGGCTCCGACCGAACGCCGCTCGCCGCACCCGAGATCGCCACGAACACGATGGCGAGCGCGCAGACGAGCAAGACCGCGATCTCGAGCGAGCGCCGCTTCATGCGTTCGCGATCCGCGTCAACTCGCCGTAAGCCGTTCGCGCGCGTTCCCACGCCTGCGCATCGGTCGGGCGTTCGGCGTACGCGGCGCTCGTGTAGGCGCGCGCGATCTCGACGAAGGGCGTTTCGACCGCCGCTCCGCGCTCGCGCAGGCGACGGCGTAGATCGTTGATCGTCGCGCTCTCCTCGTCGCGCACGACGCCGCGCAGATCGAGGAGCGTTACTGCGGCGGCGAAGATGATACGCACCGCGCGCGCGTAGTCGCCTTCGGCGGCGGCCTGCCCGGCGCGCACGCTCAAGGCATGCGCGCTGCGCGCCGGCGAGAGGCTCACGGCACCGCCGCGCTGCGCGCGATCGTACTCCGCCTGTGCCAGGAGGCGCGCGGCGACGTACGCCACGACGAGCAGCGACCCGAGCACGAGCACGTCGCCGAAGAGACTGCGTTCGCCGCGCCCGATGTGCACGTGTGCGGCGACGGTATGTTCGAGGTCTCGCAGGCGATCGCCGACCCACGTCAGCGCGATCTCGAGCCACGAGCGGTGCGGCGGACGCACCGTCGCATCGAGATCGTAGCGCCCCGGCACGGCGAGTTCGTCGCGCACCGCGCGCACGATATCGTGCGGCGGCACGAGCTTCACGGCGCGGCCGTCAATCGCCCGAGATCCACCTCGAGATCGAGCCCTTCGCTGCGCGTGCGCACGTCGAAATAATAGACGGCGAGGAGCGTTACCAAGAATGCGTTGAGCACCGAGCTGAAGATTGCCGAAACGGCGAGTTCCACCGCGTAGCTCTTGAGCACCAATTCCACCACGACCGAGACCGTGGAACTTAGCGTGAGCACCGCGATTTCGAGCGCGAGGTACGCGAGCGCCATCAACGCCGCCTTGCGAAACTCGGTGCGGTTGAAGATACGTCGGAACGCCGAACCGACGGCCGCCGCAACGCCAGCCCCTTCGAGCGTCGTGGAGTACGTGGCGAACGCATAGACGAGCAGCATCATCAAGAGCGCGAGAATCATCGCGAGTATGCCGATGCCGACGAGGACGAAGAGCACGATCGCGAGCGGGAGAAACACCTTCACGAGCGCGACGCCGAAGATGGCGACCACGGCGAGCACCATCACGAAGCCCATGTAGATCGCGCCGACCAAGAACGCCGCGACGATCGCCGTGGCGATCAGCGGCCACACGCGCCGAAACACGACGGCGTAACTGCGCCCGTACTGCGGTTCGCGCCCGTTGTAGAGATCGGCGACGCCGACCGCCACCGCGTTATTCACGATCGGCGCCAGCAGTAGCGCGATGAACGCGAGCCCGAATACCGCGCCGATCATCTCCGGAGGCATCGGGGTGCTCTTACCGGGATGCTGCATCTGCGAGAGCACGCCGGCAAGTCCCGCGCGGTCCGGCGAGATCACGAAATACTGGGCGACGGAGTACGGTGCGATCATCGACGCGACGATCGCGGTGAGCGTCACGAAATTGCGCATGAAGATCGTCACCGCGCGGTCGAAGATCTCGCCGATCGAGAGCGCGCGCAGCGGGTACGAAGGGGTTTGCTCCATAGAGTCGCGCGCTTCTTGAGGATTCGACGCCCTTCCTATGGTAAGAAAGACCCATGGAGATCGGAACGCTCGCGCGCATCTGGCGCTATCCCGTCAAGAGCCTGCGCGGCGAAGCACTGTACGACGTCGCGATCGACGCCGACGGGCTCGAAGGAGATCGCACGCGCGCGCTCCTGGTCCGCGACGGCCACTCGCGCCTCGGCAAGCCGTACCGCGGCAAAGAAGACGAACGCCTTCACCTGACCGGCGACGTGCGCGCCGCGCTCGCCTCCGCGCGCGAACGCGGGGTGGCGCTCGACCTCGACGACGAGGAGCCGCGCTACTTCGACGACGCGCCCGTGTCGCTGATCGTGGATCGCTGGCTCGAGGGCGTGAGCGCGCACGTAGGCTACGCGGTCGAGCCCGAGCGCTTTCGGCCCAACCTCTTCGCGACCGCGCCGCCCGAGATGCGCCTGCACGAAGCCGACCTGACCGGGCGCGAAATCGCGCTCGGCGAGGTGCGCATGCGCGTGCGCTATCCGATCAAACGCTGCGTGACCACGACCTACGACCAACGAACGGGCGAGAGCGACCCGGAGATTCTGCGATACGTCGCGCAGGCGCGCGAGTCGTGGATGGGGATCTACTGCGACGTGCTGCGCGCCGGTACGGTGCGTATCGGCGACGCGCTCGCGCTCGTGGAGCGCTGAACTTCGCGCACGATCTCTTCGAGCGCGTCGATGTAGGCGAGAAAGCGCGCGCGGCCCGCGGCGGTGATGCGCACGATCGTCTGCGGTCGTCCGCGCCCGGTAACGCGCTCGGTCGCGACGATGTGTTCTTCGGCGAGCGCGTGCAGGTGACGATTCAGGTTACCGTCGGTCAGATCGCACGCATCCTGCAGTTGCGTGAACGAGCATCCCGCGTCGTGCGCCACGAGCGTCGAACAGATCGCGAGTCGCCCGCGCTCGTGGAAGACGCGGTCGAGGTTGGTCGCGCTCACGCGTCCACCTCCGCGCGGTCGCGCAGCACGAGCGCGCCGATCGCGATCTGACCCAAGCCGAAGCCGAGCGGCAGCACCCACCATGCGAGCGCGATTGCGGGCGGCGCGAACATCAGCGCGATACCGGCGGCGAGAAAGCCCGCCGCAATCGCGGCGACCCCGCGCGGAATCAGCGTGCGCGAAGCAAAGAGTCCGACGCCGTAGCAGCCGTACCAGATGCCCGGCAGATCGCTCACGTGATCGTGCGCGAGCAATGCGAACGAGAGTGCGGCGCCGAGCACGAGCGCGGGCAGAATCGCAAGGCCGACCGTGCGCGTCTGCCAACGGTCGCGCGCACTCGCATCGCTCACAAACCAATGCGCGATCGCCCCGTAGTTCACGATGGCCGCCGCGGCGCAACAGGTGAGCCAGATCGCGAAGTAGAGGCGCGCGTCGTGAGCGCCCTGCGGAACGGGAACGAGCACGGCCTGCACCGCGCCCGCAACGAGCGCGAAGACGCCCGACGCCGCTGCCGCGACGCCGGAGTAGCCTTTGAACCGCTGGGTCTGCGCGAGACGATCGCGCACCTCGGCGATATCGAGCAGCGCTCGTTCGAGTTCGTTCATCCTCTCCCACTTTGTAGCACAAAGTCTCATGCCGACGCAATTCGGGCACCGGCGACCGGCGTGGGGCACGGCGAACGCGGATTCACGCTAATCGAGACCGTGGTGGGCGCGGCGATCGCGTGCGTCGTCATCTGGTCGCTCCTGGCGCTCGTCACCCGCACGCGCGCCGCAAGCGAGCGTTTGAGCGCGCGCGCCGACGCGCAGTCCCGAGCGAATCGCTTGGAGGAGCGCCTGGAGAGCGAGGCGTCGAGCGCGTGGGCGGTCTTCATTCCGGCGCGCGACGTGCTCGGCGCCGACGACGCCGACGGTCACGAACTCGATCTCTTCACCGAGGATGCGTCGCATCGTCCATCCGCATGGGCATATCGCTACGATACGTCGTCGCATCGGCTCGCGCGCTATGCGTATGCGCCCGGCATCGCGCCGGTCGAAACCGAGTCGCTCGGCTCGTACGATGCGTTCGCGGCGCACGGGACATTTTCGCCGAGCGCGCTCGCCGATGCGTCGAGTGCCGCCTACGACCCGCTCTTCGCAACGGCGTCGGTGCCGTTCGTGACGCACGCGTTCGCGGAATTTCCCGGAGCGCTCGGCGGCAACGGCATCGTGACCGTGGCGCTGCGCGCGCCCGGCGTCGAACGCACCCTCACGCTCGCGAGCGCGACGGCGCCGAGCGCGTTCACGATCGTGCTGCGCTACACGCCGTCACCCGCGCCGAGCGCCACGCCGCCGCTTCCGCTCCCCACGCTCACCGCATCCGCGACCGCGACGCCGTAGTGCTGCGTTGACCACGCGGGAGATATGATGCGCGCACGCATACAAAGGCAACACGCATTCTTCGGGAGGTGAGCATGTTCTCTGGTCGGGTTGCCATCGTTACCGGCGGCACGCGCGGCATCGGCGCCGCGATCACCGCCGCACTCGCGCAGGCGGGCGCGCACGTAGCCGCGGGCTACAGCAAAGGCAAGGACGCCGCCGAGGCCTGCGCCGAGAAATTACGGGCCGGCGGCTCGTCCATCTCGCTGCATCAGGGTCGCGTGGACGATTTCGAGGATTGCCAACGCGTGGTGAACGAGGTGCTGCAGCAATTCGGCCGTGTGGATTTTCTCGTCAACAACGCGGGCATCACGCTCGACAAGACGCTGCGCAAGATGTCGAGCGACGACTGGTGCAACGTGATCAACGTCAACCTCTCCGGCGCGTTCAACATGACGAAGGCCGTGATCGAACACATGATCGAACGCGGCTCCGGCCGCGTGGTGAACATCAGCTCGGTGATCGGCGCGACCGGCAACATCGGTCAGGCGAACTATGCGGCATCGAAGGCGGGCCTCTTCGGCTTCACCAAGAGCGTCGCGCTCGAGATGGCGAACAAGGGCATCACCGCCAACGTCGTGGCGCCGGGATTCATCGGCACCGAGATGGTCGCCGCGATGCCCGAAGCCGCGCTCGAAAAGGTCGTGGCGAAGATTCCGACCCGACGCTTGGGCAAACCCGAAGAAGTGGCGCGCGTCGTGAAGTTCCTCTGCGAAGATGACAGCGCCTACATCACCGGCGCCGCGTTCCACGTCAACGGCGGCCTAGACATGGACTAAGCACCCGTGTCACCCTGACCCTTCGACGCGCTTCGCTTGCTCAGGACTAAAGGCCACCCGTGTCCCCACCCTTGTCACCCTGAGTTTGTCGAAGGGCGAAGGGCGGCGAGCCTTATTGGCGCCCGACGATGCCTTTGACCGAGGCGAAGAGCTTCTTGGAATCGTAGCCCACGCCGTCTTTGAAGACCGTGACGACGTTTTCGATGTCGTCGATGCGCGTGACGGGATCGCCCGCGATCAGCACGAGATCCGCGTGCTTACCGACGGCGATGCTGCCGATCGTTGCTGCGCGGCCGAGCGATTTCGCGCCGTTGAGCGTGGCGACTTGAATCGCTTGCACCGGCGTGAGCCCGCCCTGCACCAACAGTTCGATATCGCGTTGATCGCCGATGCCCGCGATCGTCGCACCGTACCCCGTGGGATCGGGGCCTTGCGTGAGCAACCCGCCCGCACGAAAGAACGCCGTCTCGAAACGTAGCTCCGCCGCGTACTCCTTGAGCCAGAGTTCCTTCGCCGCCTGCGGACGCGCTTCGACTTTTGCGCGCGTCGCGAGCACGTCGGCTTTCGACTCGGGATCCAGCAACGCGAACATGCGATCTTCCACGCGCATCGGCGGCGGCGTGCGCCCTTCGAAGTTCGCGAGCGTCGAACTGACCGCGGTGTGATGCGCGATCAGGAGTTTGATGAGCGCGTCCATCTTCGCGTCGCTCAGATTCGCGATGGATTCGGCTTCTTTCGTTTCCGAACTCGGGCATGCGTCGGGATCGAGACCCGGCGTGAATTCGGTATCGACGAAGAGGCCGTGCTCGAGGCTATCCACACCCATCTCCGAGGCGCGCGCGAAACCGATCGTGCAGAGATGACCGAGCACGCGCAGGTGACGCTTATGCACCTCGTCGATGATCGCTTGTGCGACCGCGGGTTTGATCTGCATGTAGAGCTTGAACGACGTCACGCCCTGATCCGCCCAAAAATCCACCGCGCGGCGACCGAGCGCGGGCGTCGGAATATCGCCCATCTGCACGAAGTCGGGCTCGTAGCCGGTGAGGTACGGGCTCGTCACATCGAGATGCGGGCCGACGAGATCGCCCGCGTCGATCGCGCGCTTGATATGCAGATCGGTGTACGGCTCCACGCTGCCGGTGGTGCGCAGCGTCGTCACGCCCGCGGCGAGATACATGCGCGGAAAACTGTACGGCATCTCGCGCATGATGAAGAGCGGGCCGCCGCTCACGTAATACAGATGATCGTGCGTACCGACGAAGCCCGGCGTGAGCGTCTCGTGCGTGCCGTCGATGACGGTCGCACCGGCGGGAACGGTCGTCGTCGCGCTCGGGCCGTAGGCCGCGATCTTGCCGTGCGCGATCACGACCGTTTGATTGCGCCGTGGAGCGGCACCGGTACCGTCGACCACTTGCACGTGTTCGATGGCGATCACCGGTTCGCGGTACGAGATCATGGCCGACGCGGGAGGCACGATCAACCGGCCCGGATCGGACGCGCCGAGCAGCGCGACGATTCCAACGAGCGCAACGACGAGACGACGCATGAGCGATGCCCTACTTTCACGACGACGACCGGCACGATGACGGCCCCAGAGCGATTGGTACTGCGAGTGATATGCGAATTCCGGCCGGTCAGGCCGATTGCGCTTCGATCCATTCCGCCACGGCGTCGGGCTGCGTGGCGGGAATCATGTGGCCGCCCTCGATCACGGTGAGCTGCGCGTGCGCGACGCTCGCGCAGAGTCCGTCGCCATGGCGCGTGGGATTGAGGATGCGATCGTCGCGCCCGAAGAGCACCGACACGGGAACGCGCAGCTCACCGTAGCGACGCACGAGTTCGGGCATATCCGCTACCGAAGCGACGAGATCGCTTCCGGCGTGATAGAACTGCGACGCGCGCAGCCCGAGCAGCGCTCCGCCGCGCGTCGCAAAATCGTCGGGCACCGCCTCGGGCGCGAAGATCCGCGCGATCGTCTCCGGCGCGAGACGCTTGGCCATCGGCACGCCCACGGTGTAGGCGACGATGCGGCGCGCGAGCGCGGGGCGAATGTAGAGCGGGCGAAATGCGGGCGGCGGCGCCTTCGACGCCTGCGTGAGCGGCGCGATCAAGGCGAGGCCGCGCACGAGCTCCGGCCGTTCGAGGGCGAGGGCGAGCGAGATCGCCCCGCCGAGCGAGTGCCCCACCACGAGCGGACGCTCGAGTTCGAGCCGCTCGATCAGCCCCGCCACCGTGCCCGCCTGCGCGAAGAGGCTCGCCGAACTGCCGCCCGGCCGACTGGAGTACCCCGCCCCCGTGCGATCGAGCGCCACCACCCGAAACGAGCCCGCAAGCCGCTCCACCAAAGCGTACGTAAAGTTGTAGAGCGTCCCGGCGAGCCCGTGCACGAGCACGATCGCCGGCCCCTGCCCCCGGTCCACATAGTGCACCCGCGCCCCGCCCACCTCAACAAACGCCCCAACCGGCGGAACCAACCGCTCCACGCTCTCCATGCTCCCCCCTTTCGCCCCCCCTTCGACAAGCTCAGGGTGACACATGAGTCCGCCCCCCCGGTGTCACCCTGAGCCTGTCGAAGGGCCGGCCACCCCACGTCACCCCGGCGCCCCACCCCCGTGTCACCCTGAGCCTGTCGAAGGGCTGCCCCCGTGTCACCCCGGCACCCCCCCTGTGTCACCCTGAGCCTGTCGAAGGGCTGCCAACCCGTGTCACCCCGGCACCCCCCTGTGTCACCCTGAGCCTGTCGAAGGGCTGCCAACCCGTGTCATCCTAGGCCTTCGACGTGCTTCGCTTGCTCGGGGCTGGCGGGTGCTAGGTTTTTACTATCGAGGGCTAGGTCTAGGCAGCGCGGGCGACCAATGGAGTAGGTATGACTTTTTCCTCAACTCAAGTCCAGTCGGGCGCGCTTGCAACGCTCGAAGGGCGCGTCGCCATCGTGACCGGCGGGTCGCGCGGGATCGGCGGCGCCATCTCCACGGCGCTCGCCGCCGACGGTGCGACCGTCGCGGTCGTGGGCATTCCGGCCGACCGCGAGCGCACCGAGACGCTGCGTGCGTCGCTGAACGGGTCCGCCAAGCTCGTGCACTTCTTCGAAGCCAACGTCGCCGATTACGACCAGTGCGCGGCGGCGGTGCAGGCAGTGATCGCGCAATTCGGTCAGGCGGATATTCTCGTAAACAACGCCGGCATCACCAAAGATCACACGGCGCGCAAGATGACGGTTGACGAGTGGAACGCGGTTCTGGGAGTGAATCTCTCGGGACCGTTTTTCATGATGAAGGCCGTGCTCGATCACATGCTCGAGCGCAAGTACGGACGCATCGTGAACATCAGCTCGGTCGTCGGCCACATGGGCAACTTCGGCCAAGCGAATTACGCCGCGGCGAAGTCGGGTCTGCTCGGCCTCACCAAGACGCTCGCACTCGAAACGGCGCGCAGCGGCATCACGGTGAACGCGGTCGCGCCCGGTTTCACCGCGACCGAGATGGTGGCGCAGATGCCGCAAGCCGCGATCGATATCGCCAAGAGCCGCACGCCGGTGGATCGCCTCGGCATTCCGAGCGAGATCGCGCGCGTGGTGCGCTTCTTGGTGGACGAACATTCCGGCTTCATTACCGGATCTACGTACAACGTCAACGGCGGGATGTACATGTGATGATCGGATCGGTACCGTTAGAAGAGTTCAGCTACGGCCTCGACATGAGCGGCGCCGATCCGGCCGCCCTCAACGATGCGCTGCGCGCCGTCACGATGGACGTGATGATGGATCCGTTGCGCATGGGCACGATCATGAGCGGTTGGATGCTCGCGCAGCAGAGCGTGGCGATGAACGCGATGCGCCGCATGCAGGGCGAAAATCCGCCCCCCGTGCTCGCCGCGAACGGCGATCGCCGCTTCGGCGATCCCGCGTGGCAATCGAATCCGTTCTTGCTCTCGATGCTCGAAGAGTATCTCGTGCGCCGTCAGTACGCGCAGCAGATCGTGGAGCAGTCGCGTCTTCCCGACGCGACCAAACGCAAAGCGCGTTTCGCGATGAACATGCTGATGGACTCGCTCGCCCCGAGCAACGTGCCGTGGCTCAATCCCACGGTCGTGAAAGAGGCGATCGACACCGGCGGCACGAGCTTGATGCAAGGCATGGCCGAGTTTCTCGACGATCTCAAGAACAACGGCGGCTATCCGAAGCAAGTCGATTCGTCGCCGTTCAAACTCGGCGAGAACATGGCGGCAACGCCGGGCGAAGTGGTGTTCCGCAACGAGTTGATCGAATTGATCGCGTACTATCCGCAAACGGAGCAGGTACACGAACGTCCGATCCTGATGTCGCCGCCGTGGATCAATAAGTTCTACATCATGGATCTCGCCCCGGGCCGCTCGTTCGTCGAGTGGGCGGTGAAACACGGGCATCAGACGTTCATGATCAGCTACCGCAATCCCGACGAAACGATGCGTGACTACACCATGGACACGTATCTGGAGAAGGGCTTGCTCGCCGCGCTGGAAGCGGTGGAGCGCATCACCGGCGCGCCGCAAGTGAATCTCGCGGCGCTCTGCCTCGGCGGCACGATGTCGGTGCTCGCACTCGCGTGGCTCGCCGCAAAGGGCGAAGCGCACCGCATCGGCGCGTGCACCACGACGAACACGATCGTGGACTTCACCGAACCGGGCGATCTCGGCGTCTTCACCGACGAAGCCTCGATTTCGAAACTCGAAAAGAAGATGAACGAACGCGGCTTCTTGGAGTCGAGCGAGATGGCCGGCACGTTCAACTGGATGCGCGCGAACGATCTCATCTGGAGCTACGTCGTGAGCAACTGGTACATGGGCAAGAAGCCGCCCGCGTTCGATATTCTCGCGTGGAACGGCGACTCCACGCGCATGCCCGCCGCGATGCACTCGCAGTATCTGCGCAGTTGCTATCTGCACAATCTCTTGATCGTGCCAAAGGCGTTCGTGCTCGCGGGCGTGCCGATCGATCTCGGATTGATCGAGACGCCCATGTTCGTGCTCGGCGCCGAAGCCGATCACATCGCGCCGTGGCGCACGACGTACATGACCTCGCAGTACGTGCGCGGCGAAGTGAAGTACACGCGCACCAATTCCGGTCACGTGGCCGGCATCTGCAATCCGCCCGGCAACGCGAAGGCGTGCTACTGGACCGCCGAGCACACGGAAGCCGGCGAGAGCCCCGACGCGTGGCTCGAGCGCTCGACCAAGCATCAGGGCAGTTGGTGGGAAGACTGGGCCACGTGGGCCGACGCTCACGGCGGACCGATGCGCGCCCCCTACGAGCTGCCGACCGGCGGCGACCCCGCCCCCGGCCGCTACGTGCGCAACGAAGCGGTGCCCGCATGAACGACCGCGACCACCTCAAGGGCCTGGGCGAGTTCATCCGCACCCAGCGCGAACTCGCCAACCTCTCGCTGCGGCAACTCGCCGACCTGGCGAAGGTCTCCAACCCGTACCTGAGCCAAGTCGAGCGCGGCCTCTACAAACCGAGCGCCGAGGTGCTCAAGCAGATCGCCAAGGCGCTGCACCTCTCGGCCGAGACGTTCTTCCACCAGGCGGGCCTGCTGGACGAAGACGTGCGCAACGAGGCCGCCGACGCGGTGGAATCCTCGATCAAGCTCGACCCGCGCCTCACCCCCGAACAAAAAGACACCCTTATCCGCGTCTACCGCGGCTTCGTCGGCGCCGACCGCTAACAAGCCCCGCCGACACCCCTTCGACAAGCTCGCCCCCCCGGTGTCACCCTGAGCCTGTCGAAGGGTTGACATATCTCCCAGGTGCTTGGTACACTTAGCAGGCAGCAAGCAGTAGGAGAGTGAGTCACATGAACAGCTACAACGAATTTTTCGAGCGCCTTCAGGGCGAGTTCCTGAACAACCTCAAGCAGGCCCAGGAGTTCAACGTCAAGACCCTCGCGGCGATGACCGATCTCGCGGCGACCATGCCGACCGTCGATGCCAAGGAAGCCGCCACCATGCAGCTCCCGACCGCGACCGACCTGGTCGAGCGCACCTTCGCGTTCACCAACCAGATCATGGAAACGCGCAAGGAGTACATGGTCAAGCTCGCCGAGCTCGCGACCGAAGCGCAGAAGACGTTCGCCGACACCGCCAAGCGCGTCGCCGAGTCCGCCAAGAACTAACTCCCCGGACGCGCCACGCACGTGTCACCCTGAGCCTGTCGAAGGGTGAGGGAAACGAAAAGCCCCGGCCGAGCAAACGGCCGGGGCTTTTTGCATGGCGTCGCCACCGCGAGGGAACCGTCGCTCCCTCGGTAACGTTATCGCGTCATGCGAAAACTTTCTTGGCTGCTGCTGCCCGCAGTACTCATCTCCACGATGGCAGTGAGAGCCTCGCAACCGGAACATACGGAGGTTTGGCTCACCAATAAGACGGGTCATTACGTCTACGTCGACGCCATTATTCACGGGATTCTCATCCCCAAGCACGTTGGCTTAGTCGAGCCGAATGAACGGGTCATGGTCCGCGTTCCGACCAGCTACGTCAAAGTGTTCACCGATATCTATGCGTACGTGAAGGCCGAGCATACCGAAGAAGCCTCAAAAACGATCTGCACCGCGAGAAAGACGTTTGGATCGACCGCGGGTGGACCCCCTCTCGAAGAGACCGTCCACTACGACGGTAAGCACTGCTGGATCGCCCCCACGTAGCGCTCGCTAACGTTATCGCGTCATGCGTATGAGTGTTCTACCACTGCTTCTTGCAGCGATGATTTCCACGACGGCGTCGGGTTCCGCGCAAGACATCAACAAACTCGTTGAATCTACGTCGGTTGATCTCAACAATCAGACGGGGCATTCCGTTTACGTCGACGCCATTGTTCATGGATCGATCGTTCCTTACCACTTCGGCTTACTCAAGCCAAATTATACGGTAATGATCCGCGTGCCCAGCGGCGTCAGAACTTTACCTCTTAGCACCGACGTGTACGTGTACGTGAAGAGCGAGCATACCGAGGATGCCTCCAAAACGATCTGCGTCGCGAAGAAAACGTTTGAAGCGAACACGGATCGAGCAGCGTACTCAGAGGCCGTCCACTACGACGGTAAGCGCTGCTGGATCGCCCCCAGGTAGCACAAGCTAACGTTATAACGCGACAGGCTCGCCCTTCGACAAGTTCGCCCTTCGACAGGCTCAGGGTGACACAAGGGGGGGGCTTCGACCAAGAACTACTCCCCCCGCACGCACGCACGCACCGTGTCACCCTGACCCTTCGACGCGCTGCGCTTGCTCAGGACTAAAGGCCACCCCGTGTCACCCTGAGCCTGTCGAAGGGCGAGGGAACTGGGGCTCGCTCGGTAACGTTTGTTCAATCATGCGATTTATTCTTTCGCTGCTTCTGGCAGCCGCAGTCCTCGTGCCGAGCGCCGCGCGCGCCGAGACCACCCACATCACGTGGGTCCATCTCACCAACGGAACCGCCCATTGGATCTACGTTGACTCGTACGCACAT
>JAGWSR010000025.1 GCA_028869385.1 bacterium | reverse complement strand
TCTGCGATCCGATGCCGTAATCGCGCTTATCGACGGGCAATCCGAGCGCGAGGTTGGCCTCGACGGTGTCGGCGCCTTGGTCTTGCAATTCGTACGCGCGCAGCTTGTTGGCGAGGCCGATACCGCGGCCTTCTTGACGCAAGTACAGGAAGACGCCGCGGCCTTCTTGCGCGATCATCTCCATCGCGCCGTCGCGTTGCGCGGCGCAGTCGCAGCGAATCGAGTGCAGCGCATCGCCGGTGAGGCACTCGGAGTGCACGCGAACGAGCACGTCTTTGCCGCTCGAGATATCGCCCATCACGAGCGCGACGTGCGTGCTCCCGTCGATCGAGGTTTCGTAAGCGTGGCCTTCCCACTCGCCGGTGGTGGTGGGGAGGTGGAATTGCGCGACGCGCTTCACGAGCTTTTCGGTACGCATACGGTGTGCAATCAAGTCCTTTACGGTAATCAGCCGCAGACCGTGTCGGTCGGCATACTTCCGTAACCCGTCCAAACGCTCCATCGTTCCGTCTTCCGCCATAATTTCGCAGATGACGCCCGCGGGCGCGAGCCCCGCCAAGCGCGCCAGGTCGACCGACGCCTCGGTCTGCCCCGCGCGCACGAGCACGCCGCCTTCACGAGCCCGCAGCGGAAACGTGTGTCCCGGCCGCAAGAAATCGTCGGGCGTCGCGGTGGGATCGAGCAGTTTTAAAATCGTCGCCGCGCGGTCGTGGGCCGAAATACCCGTGGTCGTGATATCGCGCGCTTCGACCGACACGGTGAAGGCCGTCTCGTGCACCGCCGTATTGTCGGTGACCATCGGCGGGATCTGGAGTTGATCGAGGCGCGAGCCGAGCAGCGGCACGCAGATCAGGCCGCCCGCCTCTTTGCGCATGAAGTTGATCGCCTCGGGCGTTACCTTCTCGGCCGCCATCACGAGGTCGCCTTCGTTCTCGCGATCCTCGTCGTCGAGCACCACGATCATCTTGCCCGCGCGGATATCGTCGAGCGCGTCCTCGATGGAGTCGAAAGGCGACTCTTCCTGCGGCACGACCGCAAGCTCCGGCAACACCTTCACCAGGCGCTGGAACGTGCGGTACGACGGCTCGCGGCGCCCCGAACGCAGCAGCGAGATAGCCGACTCGGTGATTCCGGCCTTCCCGGCCAACTCGGCCGCGCTGATCCCGGCCTTCTCGATGGCCGCATTGAGGGCGGCGGAAAACTCACTCATACCGCCACCCTAGGCCCGGACTTTACAGATGTCAAGCCGCCATGGCCGGCGGCCGGCGGACGGGGCGGAACGAGCGACTAACAAGAGCAACGAGACCGGAGACTCGCAAAGCGTTTATGCGGCTTTGGCCACTGGAATAAGCGCCAGCGTTTCCAGGAGTTCTTTGCCTTGCCGCTTCACGTGGCGCGGCTCATCCGCTTCGACGAGTGCGGCTAGGTCGCGCGTGAAGCGCCCAGATGCAAACTTGCCTTCCGCCATGCGAGCCGATGCGAGAATCTTCGCCATGACGCCGACGATCTCGCCATCTTGAATGACGAACTGCTCCGGCGTGATCTCCGCGATCTCCCCTGCGTCATCGAGTAAACCGTCCTCGATTGCTCTTGAGACGATTTTCGCGGCTTCGATACTTTCATCGAATGTTGCGATCGGCTGTAGAACCTGCACGGTCTTAACCTGCTGCCTCATCTTCGAGGACCTCCTTCGGTATTTTTTTCATGAATTCACCGACGTTTTGCTTCACGTCTTCCAACGCCGTAGCGCCGCGTTCGCCCATCGGGACGTTTCCAAAGTTGAGGTCGCGGGCTTCGGGCTCGGGCCAGCCAGCCGCGTGACGGTGGAAAACGCGGTGATCGCTGTCGTACCGGCAAAGCGTATGCCACCCTTCACCGACCCTGACCTGGAATGCGCAGGCGACCTCTCACTTTTGCCCGATTTTCGGGTTGTACCACTCTACGAAGCGCGTCTCCAGACCGTTGAAGCGCGCGAGATTGGTGATCCTCTGCCCTGCGTATCTCGGGTTCGATGACTTCTGCCGCGCCACGTTGACATAGTATCAGCGGTGCGCTACTATGTCAACGAATATGGACGAGGAAAAGCGCCGCGCTGATTGGCGTGCCCGTCGTGCGCAAAAGCGCGAAGCCGCGCGTCTGGCTGGCCTCTGTATCATCTGCTTCAAAACGCTCGTGCTGCAGGGGCGTTCAACGTGCTGGTCCTGTGGCAACAAGGTCAATCAAGCAAAAAAGCGCCTCAAGAGCCAGTCCTGAAAAACAACCGCTTGCGAAGCAATGAGGATGCTATGACCGACACTATTTCACGATGGGGAAATAGCCTCGCTGTGCGCCTTCCAAAAGGCGCGCTCGAAGCCGCCGGCCTGCGCGAGGGCGATGTGCTGGAGATCGCAGAGAATCTGCACCGCCCAGCATTCGACACGCCCATCCGCGCAGAGGGGTGGTGAGAAGCACCCGCAGGGATACCCCTTGCCTCGCGGGAGCCGCCTACTTGCGGGCGAAGGATCGCCCATGAAGACGCTTGCTTTGGTCCTCGCGCTCGGCGCGGCGCTGCTTCTTCCCGAGCCGGGACGCGCGGCCGAAAAACTGCGCGACTTCACCCAGCGCGTTCTCGTGCACGCACCGCAGAACTTCGCGGCACTTCGCGGCGCGGAGCGTTCGCGCGCGAGCTATCAAATCGAATACGGCCGCGCGGCGTCGGTGGCCTCGTGGTGCGACGCATGCAAGATCTTCAACGAATTCGCGTGGCCGCACCATGCGGAGAATTGGTACCTCAGCGACGATTGGCACGCGCCCAAGTCGTGGTCGCACGCGCGCACCGCGTCGTATGCCCTCAAGCAGGTCACGCCGCTGCTCACCGGATTCGCGCGCGCCACGAGCGGCACGCACGACTATCCCACGTACCGCTGGACGAATGCGGCCAAACGCGAGTGGGTCGTCGTGGACACGTTCAACGGCGGTTTCACGCTCAAAGTCGGCCACGACCTCGCCGGCTCGTCACCCGCGCACACGCTCCACGCGCTCTCGCTCGACGACGCGCAAACCATGCGTAACGCGGTCGGCAACGTTCTGAAGCTCGCCGTCGGCGGTGCCGCAGACAACTTCGCCACGCTGCGTGGCCCCGGGAAACGCAACGCACTCGGCACGATGGAGTACAAGCTCGCCGTTGACTTCGGCCCCGCGCTCTACGATTGCTCCGTCTCCGACAACACCGAGAACGTTCTCAAACTCGGCGACTTCTCACCGAATTGGAGCCTCGACTGCTCGACGACACCCGCCTACACTTCGGTCTCCGCGCTCGAAGATCAGGTGAAGCAAGCCGTCACCGACGCGCTTCCGTCGAGCTTCACGTCAACGACGGGCAAGCTCGTGGGTTTGAACGATTTTCGCTGGGACAACGACCAAAACGTCGCCGTGACGGTCGGCTCGTTGAGCGGAATGTTTCTTCCGGAGGGCCTCGCCGAAATTCGCGTCGGCATCACGCACTTCGTGCAGAACCCATAAGCGCGGCGCGAATCGGGCAAGAGTCGCGGAACGCGACTCCTAGACGACCTCGACCGGCGACACGATGTCGCCGACGTGCAACACCAGATGCGCCAAGGCTCCGCAAATGCTCTTGTCACGCGCATGAAGCGGCACGATGCGCGCGATCGGCCGCCTGCGCTTCGTCGCGATCACCTCAATACCCAAGCGCTCGACCGCATCGAGCACCTCAAGACAGCGTGCTTCAAACTGCGTCACACTGATCCCGCGCCGCTCAAACAAGAGCGGCATAATGGGCTTCTGTGAAAGTGACCGTTTCGCAGCCATACTCTACGACCAATCTACCACGCTCGCGCCATACGTTCAATGCGGCGTCGTTATCCTGGGAGTGCGGCGATGAGGCGTTCGCGTAGGCTCTGCGGCAGGGGCATGCTGCGTTTGGTCTCGCGGTTCATGCACGCGACGGTCAGCGTCATCGCGGCGCTCGCCTCTCCGGTGCGCTCGTTGAAGACCACCGTGCGCCAACGTACGCTCGATGCGCCGACGCGTTCGAGGTGCGTGCGCATGCGCAGCCAGTCCCCCATGAGCGCGGGCGCGTGATACTCGGCATCGATCTTCACGCGCGGCAGCCAGAAGTCGAGATGCTCGAAGACGGTATTGTACGGAAATCCCAACTCGGCAAAAAACTCCATCTCCGCGTACTCCGCAAACCGCCAGTACGCGGCGAAGTACATGATGCCCGCGATATCCACGTCGGCCCACTGCACCTGCAGTCGTGCCTCGAACGTCTTCGCACCGGGCGGCAGCGTGTCGCGAAACTGTGTCATAGGTTCCTCACGCGAACCGCTTCGACGACGTAGCGCGCGAGCGGGTCGATCTCGATATTCACCGCGCTTCCCACCGGACGCTCGCCGAGCGTCGTGCGCGCGAGCGTCTCGGGAATCAACGCGAGTTCGAACCACCCGTCACCGACGCTCGCCACGGTAAGGCTCACGCCGTCCACGGAGATGAACGCCTTCTCCGCGATCGTCGGTTCGAACGCCGACGCGCGCTCGATGCGAACGCGTTCGCCCTGCCCCTCCGGCGTGCGCGCGAGCACGCGCGCGGTCGTGTCCACGTGGCCGTACACGAAATGCCCGCCCATGCGATCGCCGATTCGCAGCGAGTACTCGATGTTCGCTTGGTCGCCGATGCGCAGGGTGCCGAGCGTGCTGCGCGCGAGCGTCTCCGGAATGACGTCGAACGAAATCGTCTCGCCTTCGATTCGCGTCGCGGTCAGGCAGACGCCGTTGACCGCGATCGAATCCTTCACCTCGGGGCGCTCGTCGCCGACGCCTTCGCAGCGCAGACGCAGCGTGGCGCCTCCGCCGGGCAGTACGTCGTTCGCGACGACGGTCGCACGATAGCCGATCAATCCGCTAAACACGTGGTTGCTCCATCACTCCGGTCAGCACGACGTCCGCGCCGACCATTTCGACCCCGTCAAACCGAACGCGCGCGCCGAGCGTTGCAAGATCGGCGCCCGCGAGCACCGGCACCGCCGCTTCGGTCGTCAGCAGCACGGGCGCGATTGCCCAGTACAGGCGATTCACCACCCCCGCCGCGATGAGGCGCGCCCCGAGCGTCGGGCCGCCCTCGCAGAGCACGCTCTGCACGCCGCGTTCGCGCAGCGCGCGCATCGCCGCGCCGAGATCCAACTGCGTTGCGTCCTCCCCGCCGACGAAGAGCACCTCCGCTACGCGGTCGAGGTTGGCAAAGCGCTCGCGCGCGCCCGCGGGGGCGAGCACGAGCGTGGTCGCGTAATCGTCGCGCGCCGCGAAGACGCGGCTCGTTTCAGGCACGGTATCGGTTTCGCACACGACGACGCGCGTGTACGGGCGCAGGCGATGCGATGCCGGACGCACGGTCAGTTGCGGATCGTCAACGCGCACGGTGCCCGCGCCGACCATTACCGCATCGTGCGCGATGCGAAGATCGCGCACGTATAGGCGCTCTTCTTCGCTCGTGATCCACTCCTGCACGCCCGGACGCGAGGTGATGCGGCCGTCGAGCGACATCGCCATCTTGAGCGCGAGGTACGGACGGTCGTGCGTGATCGCAAACGCGAACGGCTCGATCAACCGACGCGCGCGCTCGTCGTCGAGAATCTCGACCGCCACGCCGTGCGCGCGCAGCAGCGCGATGCCGCCGCCGTTGGTTTTGGGATTCGGATCCACCGTGCCGACGACGACGCGCGCCACGCCCGCGTCGAGCAGCGCGCGCGAGCATGCCGGCGTGCGGCCGACGTGATTGCAGGGTTCGAGCGTTACGTACGCGGTCGCCCCGCGAGCGTCACCGGCTTGCGCGAGCGCGTTCACCTCGGCGTGCGGCTCGCCCGCGCGATGATGATAGCCTTCACCGACGATGCGCCCGTCGCGGACGAGCACCGCGCCGACGGCCGGATTGGGCGCCGTGTTGCCGATTCCGCGCGCCGCGAGTTCGTAGGCGCGCTCCATGAAGAGCCGATCCGCTGGGGTCACGCCCCTCCGTTCGCGACCGCGATCACCAACGCTTGCGACACCCGCGCTCCCGCCGCTCGCAGCGCCGCGGCACAGTCTTCGAGCGTACTTCCCGTGGTACAGACGTCGTCCACGAGCGTGACCTCACACCCGGCGACCAAGGTCGCATCGCACGCGAAGCGATCGCGCGCCGCGCGACGCTGCGCCCCACTGCGTCCGCGCTGCGCATCGCGCACGCGCGGCTCGAGCGCGGGCAGCACCCGCGCGCCGCACCGACTCGCCGCCGTGCGCGCGAGGAGCTCCACCCCGTCGAAGCCGCGCACGCGCCGTCGAGCCGGCGTCGTGCGCACCGGCACGAGCAGCATCCCGGGTTCGAGCCACGGCGCGAGCCGCGCGGCGAGGGCGGCCGCCACGTCACGGCGGCCGTCTTTGAGGGCGAGCACCGCGCGGCGCAGGGCCCCGTCGTACGGACCGAGCGCGCGTACCTGCAGCGTGGCGAGTTCGCGGCGCGCGCACGGCCCGTCCACGGTTACGCAGCGCGCGCAGAGACCGTCGCCGAGCGCGCCGCATGCGGCGCACTGCGCTGGAAAGATCACGTCGAGGAGCCCGTGCAGTTTCACACGGGCTCCCTCCCACCGTCGGCCCCCGGCCGCTAGTGCGTGGTGATCATCTGCGAGCCGATGAGCGTGGTGGTGCCGCCGATGATCTGCGCGTCGTAGTTCTGAATGAACCCGAGCGAGAACCCTGCGGAGATCGATGCGGCGGTGATCTCTTCGATCTGACCCGTATCGCCGATCCACAGGTTGCCGTTCGCATCGACCGCCACCGAGTACGGCAGATAGACCACGCCGCCGCCCGCGATCGTGAGCAAGACCGACGAACTCGCGGTGTTGCTCGTACCCGCCGGGTAGAGCTTGACCTCTTTGTTCTGCGGATCGGCGATCCAGATGCGCCCCTGCGCGTCGAGCGCGAGTCCGTACACCGACGCGGGATTCGAGGTCCCGCTGAACGTGTTGAACGAGCGCACCGGTGCGGCGTTCAGGGTGCCCGCGTTGGCGGCGACCGGCGCGAAGACGCTCACGTAACCGTTGTTTTGATCGGCGACGTAGATGTACCCATTCGCGTCCACCGCGATGCCGCGCGGCGTGGTGAGACCGGTGTTCGATCCGGTGATCGTGGCGCCGATGCTCGTGCCGCCGTGCGGAACGATCGCGATCGATGCCGAGCCGAAGGTCGAGGTGGTGAGGTAGAGGTTGCCGCTCGCATCCACCGCGACCGCACTCGCGGGATACGAGGTGGAGGCCTGTTTCACCGGCACGACGCCCGACCCGTTGGTCCCCGGCAGCAGCGCGTCAACGACGGCGTGTTGATTGTCCGGAACCCAGAGGTACCCCGTCGTGGCATCGTACGCCGGAATCTGCAAGCCCGTGCAGCACTGCGCGAGGCTGAGCGTCGTCGTCGGCGCAACGTTCTGGATGCCCGCGCCGATCGCGAGCGGGAACGTTGTCATCTGCGTGCCGCTCGCCGAGAACACCGAGGCTCCGATCGCAACCGGCGTGGGCGTCGGTGAAGGCGTCGGCGACGGCGTTGCGGTTGCCGCGACCACGTTGACCACCGGAATCGCGATGCTGCTCGCTCCGTCCGAGACTGCAATCGTGCAGCCCGATGTGCTCGCCGTGGTACCGCCGGTCGCGACGAACGACGTCACGCCGTTCGATGTCGCGGGCTGCGTCACGCTCGCCACGTTCGTGCATTGGAGTGCCTGCGTCGTGTAGGCGCCGGTTGCGTTGGCTTGCGAGATTGTGAACGTGACGTTCGAATTCGCGCCCGAAAGCGTGAGCGTTCCGTTCGCGAACGCGGGCGACGCGCTCGTCACGAAGAGCGGCGCGATCGTAATCGAGACGGGCGTTACGCCCGTCGCCGCAAAGGCGACGGCGATCGCATAGCCCGGCGCGCCCGCGCCGTCGTAGCTCAGCGCGATCGTGTCTTGTGCCGAGTGCAGCGTCGCGCTCGCGCCGCTCGCGACGCCGTCGAAGACGAGATGCGCGTGCCCGCTTCCGCCGCTCTCCGTAAGCGTCACCGCGATCGGATTCGCATACGGATCGCGCTGTCCGTTCACGATCGCGGCGTTGCCGAAATCGGTCGGCGCGAGCGCAAAGCCGTACGTGTGCTGCGCTCCATCAGCCGGAAGCGAGACCAGCGCGGGAAGCGCGCCGAAGCCGTTGACGACCGCGTCGATCGCGATTGAGACCGGCCCGCCACCCTGCACGATCGTCTGCGTGACCGAGCCCGTGCCGAGCACGTGCGCGCTCGATGGAATCGCGTTCCCTTGCGGCGCGGCGTCGTACGTGGTCACGGTAAACGTCACCGTGCCGTAGTTCACGGTCACGTTCACGCTGCAGACGCGCGACGAACCCTGCGTGCTGCACGCGCCCGACGTGGGCGAGAGGTCCACGACGGTGACGCTGCCGCCGACGGCGATCGTGGCGCCGAGCGTCGCCGGCGAGACGAACGCCGGACGCCGTCGCGCGCCGGGCGAACGCGGGGCGGCATTGGGAACGACCAGCGCGACATCGGCGGTGCCGCTCGCGGCGGGCTTCGGCGCCGCGGGAGCGTTCGGAAGCGCGCCACCCCCGCCGCCGCATCCGGCAACGAGGAGCGATCCGACGAGGGCCGCGCAGGCGGAGAGACGCAGACGATGCTTCATGCTGCGCACCATACCGCCGCCTCGTCCCAAAAGCGTCCAACCGCCCGAGCGGGCGGGCGTGGAAGGCTAGACCGGCACGTCCTCGTTCGCCACGACCGCGCCTTCGAGGCGCGCGCCCGCCGCGACCGCGTACCCGATGCCGACGACCGAGTCGCGCACCTGGGCGTCGTCGCCGACCGTGGCGCCGGCCCAGAGAATCGAACGGGAGACCTCGGTGCCCGCGCCGATCGTTACGCCGTCACCCACGACCGACGGGCCGCTCACCCGCGCATGCGCGCCGATACGTGCGCCCGCACCGATCCACACGTTCGCGTCCACCTGCGCGCTCGGCTCAACCTGCGCGCTCGGATCCGCGCCGTTGGCGCGCGTACCGGGAATACGAAAGACGCCGTTCACCACGTCGTCGCTCGCACGTCGGTACTCGCTCGGCGTGCCGATATCGCACCAGTACGCTCCGCGCGCGTCGTAGCCGAAGAACGGCGCACCCGCGGCGAGGAGCTCCGGAAAGACCTGCTTGCCGAAATCGTAGAACGTGTCGGCCGGAATAGCGTCGAAGATCGCGGGCGAGAACGCGTAGATGCCCGTGTTGACGAGTTTGCTGCGCTCGGTGCCGCGCGCGGGCTTCTCTTGAAATCCGAGGATCTTGCCGTCGTCGCCGAGCACGACGACGCCGTATTGATCCACCTCCGGGCGGATCACGAGCCCGATGGTCGCGACCGCGTTGTGACGACGATGCTCCGCGACCAAATCGTCGAGCGGGAGATCGGTGAGATCGTCGCATCCGACCACGACGAAATCCTCGTCGCCGAAGTACGCTTGCATCGCCTTCACCGCGCCCGCACTTCCCATCAACTGCGTCTCGTGCAGATAGGTAAGCTTGACCCCGAACGCCGAGCCGTCGCCGAGCGTCGCCACGATCCGATCGGCGAGGTAATGCACGTTGATGGCGATCTCATCGTATCCGTACGCCTTGAGGTAACGCACGAGATGCACCGCGTTCGGCGCTCCGGCTACCGGAACGAGCGGTTTGGGCACTTGTTTCGTGAGCGGATAGAGGCGCGTCGAGAGGCCTCCGGCAAGGATCATCGCTTTCACGTCGAGTTACGTCCCTTTCTTCGCTGCGATTCCGAGTCGTTCGAGGGTAATGAGCCAAACGAAGTACGGCAGCGCGAGTTGACGCCGCCAGCGGTGCGGTTCGCGAATCAAGCGATAGAGCCACTCCAACCCGAAGCGACGCCAGACGCGCGGGGCGCGCCGCACCCGACCGCTCAACACGTCGAACGAGCCGCCGACGCCGATTCCCGCGCCGCATCCGGTGGCGCGCAGATGCTCCGCGAGCCAGAACTCTTGGCGCGGCGAACCGAGCCCGACGAAGACGATCGCCGCATCGCTCGCGCGAATATCCGCCGCGATGCGCGCGCTCTCGTCGCCGCCGAAGAATCCGTTGCGCACGCCCGCGATCTGCAGGCCCGGAAAGCGCGTCTCCAACACCGCCGCCGCGTCGGCCGCCACGCCCTCGGCACCGCCGAAGAGATAGACGCGCACGCCTTCACGCGCGGCGCCCGCGCAGAGCCGTTCGACCAATTCCACGCCCGTCACGCGCCCGCGCAGATCCGCGCCGCGTCGCCGCGCGACGGCGAGCAGGCCGACGGTATCGCAGAGCGAGAGCGCGGCGCCGTTGACGACGTCGCGAAACGCCGCGTCGCGCTGCGCCTGCACCACCATCTCGGTACCGAGCGTCACGATCTGCGCGCCCGCGCCCGTACGCGCGAAGTCCATGACGAGATCGGTCGCCGCCTCGGCATCGAGCAGGTCGAGGCGGCAGCCGAGGATGTGGATCGAATCCGGCACGACGTCGCTACGCGATACCCGCGGCGGCGCGATACGGCGCGAGCAGCGGCATCAAGCGCTCGGCGATCGTCGCCGGAAGCTCGTCGAGCGGCAGACGGCAGCGACCGGCTTTGAAGCCGAGCTGGTTCATCGCCCACTTGATCGGAATCGGATTGCTCGTCAGAAAGAGCGTCTCGAAGAGCGCGAGCAGCGACGCGTGAATCGCCGCCGCCTTCGCCGCGTCGCCCGCGCGATAGGCGTCGAGCATCGCGCGAAACTCCGGCGCGCAGAGGTGCGAGGCCACGCCGACGATGCCGTCGGCGCCAACGGCGAGCGCGGGAAGAAACAGATGGTCGTCGCCCGCGAGCACGCGGAACTCCGGCGCACGGTCGCGCACGATCGTCGCGATCTGCTTGAGATCGCCGCTCGACTCCTTGACCCCGAGCACGTTACGATGGCGCCGGTGCAATTCCAGCAGCGTCTCGGGCAACATGTTCGATGCCGAACGGCCGGGGATGTTGTACACGACGACGGGCAGCGGCGTCGCATCGGCGACCGCACCGAAGTGCGCGAGCATACCGCTCTGCGGCGGTTTGCTGTACGGCGGCACGACGACGAGCAGCGCGTCGGCACCGGCCTCCTGCGCTTCACGCGCGGCACGTACGCTCGCGCGCGTGTCGCTCGTACCGACGTTCGCGATCACCGTCGCGCTCGTGCCGACCGCGTCTTTGACCGCGCGAACGAGCGCGTTGCGCTCGGCGGCGTCGAGCGTCATGCCCTCGCCGGTCGAGCCGGCGACGACGAGCCCGTCGTTACCGCGAGCCACGAGCCAGCGCGCGAGTCGCGCCGCCTCGTTCTCGTCGAGTTCGCCGCGCTCGTCGAACGGCGTGATCATCGCGGTGACGATGGTGCCGAGTGAAGTCACGTTATGCCTCTCCTGCTTCGAGATGGAATTGATCGTGCACGGCGGCCTCCGCGCGAACCACGTCGGCCTCGGGAACGAGAATCGAGATCGTGATGTTACTGTCGGTGCAGTGGATGATCTCCACGTTCGCGCGACTGAGCGCGGCGACGCATTGGAACACGACGCCGGGCATGTAACGCATGCCGTGCCCGACGACCGAGATCTTGGCGCAGCCTTCACGCACGCGCACGGCGAGGTTCAAATCGGCGAGCAGCGTGCGCACGTCGCGACCGCGATCGCCTTCGACGACGAATGCCACGCCCGCTTGATTGATCGTCACCTGGTCGATCGAGATATCCGCGTCGGCGATGCGCCGAAACATCTCGAGTTCGGTCTGCATGCGCTGCGTCGGGTTCTCGATATCGCCGCGGATCACGCGCACCCACGTGACGCGTCCCGATGCGGTCACGCCCGTCACCGGACGCTCCGACGCGTACCCGGCGGCGACCGTGGTGCCGACGTCGGTCGTGAGCCCCTTGATCGCGTAGGTCGTGCCGGTGTGCTCTGCGTACGCGGCCGCCTTATGGTGCATCACCTTCGCGCCGCGCTCGGCGAGTTCGGTCATCTCTTCGTGCGAGGCACGCGCGATCACGTGTGCGCTCGAGACGCGCCGCGGATCGGCGGTCATCGCCCCGCTAACGTCGGTATAGATGTCCACGCGGTCGGCCGCGAGCGCGTGTCCGAGCGCGATCGCCGAGAGATCGCTCCCGCCGCGTCCGAGCGTGGTGATCGCGCCCTCCGGCGAGAGTCCTTGAAAACCCGCGACGATCGGAACGATCCCGCGTTCGATCGCGGCGAGCATCGCATCGGGCACGACCTCGAGAATCTTCGCATCGCCGTGCGTGCCGTCGGTGCGAATGCCGGCCTGGGCGCCGGTCATCGCCTGCGCCTCGACGTTCATCGCGCGCAGCTCCTCGGCGAAGACCGCCGCCGAAATCAATTCGCCGCACGCGAGCAGCAGATCGCTATTCGCGCTTCCGGTATTGCCGCCGATAAGCCCGAGCAACGTATCGGTCGCATACGGTTGCGGCGCCCGCCCCATCGCCGAGACCACCGCAACCGGCGCGAAGCCCGCCTCTCGCGCGGCGAAAATCCGCGCGAACGCCGTCTCGCGCGCCTCGCGCGTGGCGACCGAGGTGCCGCCGAATTTCATCACCGCAACGCGCATCGTCTGCATCGCCTACACGTAGCCCCGTTCGAGCAAGAGTTCGAGAATCTGCACCGCGTTCGTCGCGGCGCCCTTGCGCAGTTGATCCCCGACGCACCAGAGCACGAACTCGTCGCCCGCGCCGTCCTCCTCGGCGCGCACGCGCGCGACGTGCACGAGATCGGTTCCCTCCACTTCGCGCGGCGTCACGATGCCATCGCGGTGAAACACCACGCCGGGCGCGCGTTCGAGCGCCGCCGCGAGCGCATCCACGCTCGTCGCCCGCTCGGTCGCGAACCACACGGCCTCAGAGTGCGCGGTGCGTACCGGCACGCGCACGGTGGTCGCGCTCAAACGCAGCTCGGGCAGACCGAGCATCTTGCGCGCCTCTTCGCGCACCTTACGCTCCTCTCCCGAGAAACCGCTTGCGTCGAAACTGCCGATCTGCGGCACAACGTTGCGCGCGAGCGGGCGCGGAAAGACCTGCGCGGGCGCCTCGTCTTCGCCGAGCGCGAGCGCGCGTTCGCCGGCGAGCAACTCATCGAGACCCGCACGCCCCGCGCCGCTCGCGGCCTGATAGGTCGCGACGCGCACCGTGCGGAGCCCCGCGACGTCGCGAATCGGCGCGAGCGCGGTGCAGAGAATGATCGCCGTGCAGTTCGCCACCGGAAAGAGGCGATGCGCGCGCGTCACATCGTCGGGATTAACTTCGGGAATCACGAGCGGAACGTGCGGGGCCATCCGAAACGTCGCGCTGTTGTCGATCACGACCGCGCCGCGCTCCACCAGCGCGGGCGCGTACTCGGCACTCGCATCCTCGGTGCTCGCGAAGAACACGACCGGATAGGGCGCGAGCGCATCGAGCGAGGTCGCTTCCACACCGTCGCGCGCGCGCGACGCAAAGCGCCCCACGCGTCCGACCGGCACGCGCCGCTCCTCGAGCACGCGTAGAATCGTCTCGCCGACCACGCCCGTGGCGCCGACGATGGCGACGTCAACCGATGACACGATCCAACCCCACTTCGAGCCCGCTTATTCCGCCGACCGCGCGCACGGCGGCGAGCATCCCCGGTACGAACGATTCGCGGCCGAGCGAGTCGTGACGGATCGTCAACACCTCGCCGTCGTTGCCGAAGAGTACCTCTTGATGCGCGAGCAGCCCGCGCATGCGCACGCTGTGGATCGGAACGTGCTCCGGTCCGCCCGCGGCGGCGATGCGCTCGGCCGTCAGGCGCGCGGTTCCCGACGGCACATCTTTCTTCTTATCGTGATGCAGTTCGATGATCTCGACGCTCGGAAAGTGCTTGGCCGCCATCTCCGCAAAGCGCATCATCAGGATCGCGCCCAGCGCGAAATTCGGCACGAGCAGCGCGCCGAGCCCACGCGCGCGAGCGAGCGCATCGAGCGCCTCGCGCTCCGCCGCCGTCCACCCCGTCGCGCCGATGACGACGCGCACGCCGCGCTCGAGCGCACGCGTGGATATCTCGACGCTCGCGGGATGCGTCGTGAGATCGAGCAGCACGTCGGGCGATTGCTCGAGGAGCGCGTCGAGGTCGGCGACGATCGCTTCGTCGGGAACGGGCGTGCGTGCGAAACCGCCGGCGTACGTAACGTCGTCGGCGGTTCGTAGTGCGGTACAGGCGACGCGCCCCATGCGGCCGAGCGCGCCGGCCACGGCAACACGTAGCATCGGCTTCTCTTGCGGTTAGATTTTCTCGAGGGGAGCGTACTTGAGCATCAGCATCTTCTGGCCGACGTTCGGAAAGTCGACCGTCACGAGGCCGTCGCCGCCGGCTCCCGCGATGTCGCGAATCGTGCCCTCGCCCCATTTGGGATGACGCACCTTATCGCCGTCCTTGAGATCCATCGACATGCCGGCTCCCGCCGACTCGTGAATCGAGACTTCACGCCAGCGTCCGCCCGACGGACGCGGCAGCGCGACGCTCGCGCTCTCGAGGAAGTCGAGGCCCGGCATTTCTTCGAGAAAGCGCGATTTCGGATAGGCGTAGGTGTTGCCGAAGATCGCGCGGCGCTGCGCGTACGAGAGGAAGAGGCGATCCATCGCGCGCGTCACGCCCACGTACGCGAGGCGACGCTCCTCTTCGAGCTCGGGCATATCGGTGAGCGCGCGGTTGTGCGGGAAGACGCCTTCTTCGAGACCGGTCAAAAAGACGCTCGAGAACTCGAGGCCCTTCGCGCCGTGCAGCGTCATCAGCGTGACGTAGGACGCGTCGGGATCGAGCGAATCGAGATCGCTGATCAGCGAGATGTTCGCAAGGAAGCCCATCAGCGACGGTTCTTCGTCGTTCGCTTCGTACTCACGCGCGACGCCGACGAGCTCTTGCAGATTCTCGATGCGCGCGCGCGCATCGTGGGTTTCCTCGGCCTGGAGTTCGCGCACGTAGCCCGAATCTTCCATCACGGCGACCAGCAGGTCGGCCACGCTGAGCGACTCTTGGCGTGCTTGGAACGTGCGCATGAGCTCCGCGAAGCGCTCGAGTTCCTTGAGCTTCTTCGGAACCGCCTCGCGCAGCAGTTCGCCGTCGAAGATGGCCTCGCCGACCGAGACGTTCCGCTTTGAGGCGGCCTGAACGAGCGACGCGAGCGTCTGCGCGCCGATGCCGCGGCGCGGCACGTTCACGATCCGCTTGAACGCGAGCGCGTCGGACGGATTCATGATGTAGCGCAGGTAGGCGATGACGTCTTTGATCTCGGAGCGCGCGTAGAAACCGACGCCGCCAACCACCCGATAGGGAATGCCGTCGGCGAGCAGCGCTTCTTCGAACACGCGCGACTGCGCGTTGGTGCGATAGAGTACGAGGAAGTCGCGGTAAGCCGCGCCTTCGCGCACCATCTCTTTGATCTTCTCGGTGACGTAGCGCGCTTCGTCGCGCTCGGTCGCCGCCGGATAGACCGTGATCGTTTCGCCCTCTGCGCGCCGCGTGAAGAGCTTCTTCTTCGCGCGCGTGCGGTTGTTCTCGACCATCGCGTTCGCGGCGTCGAGAATGCGCTGCGTCGAGCGATAGTTCTCCTCGAGCTTGAAGACCTTGGCGCCCGGAAAGTCTTCTTCGAAGCGCAGGATCATGCGGTAGTCGCTGCCGCGCCACGAGTAGATGGACTGATCGTCGTCGCCGACCACCGTGACGTTCTTGTGCTTGCCGCCGAGCAGCGCCACGAGGCGATACTGCGCGAGGTTGACGTCTTGGTACTCATCGACGAGGACGTACTGGAACTTCTTCTGGTACTTCTCGCGAACGGCCGCGTCTTTTTCGAAGAGATCGATCGTGCGAACGATCAGATCGTCGAAGTCGAGGCTATTCGACTCGCTCAAGCGGCGCTGGTACTCGGCATACACGTTGCCGATGCGCTCGCCGAGAAAAGCGGTCTGCTTCTCCAGGTACTGCTCGGGCCACAGCAGCGCGTTCTTCGCCTTGCTGATCTCGTGCAGGCACGCGCCGGGCGTGAGCTGACGCTCGTCGTAATCGAGGTCGTCGAGGATCTCTTTGATGAGCTGGCGCTGATCGGTGTCGTCGATGATCGCGAAGCTCGGCGCGATGCCGATGCGCGAACCGTCGCGGCGCAGCATCCGCACGCACATCGAATGAAACGTGCCGACCCAGAGATCGCGCGCCGTCGCGCCGACCATGCGCTCGAGCCGTGCTTTCATCTCACCGGCGGCCTTGTTCGTGAAGGTTACCGCGAGAATGCGATCCGGTGCGACGCCGAGCTCGTTCAACAGGTAAGCGATACGGTGGGTAAGGACGCGCGTCTTTCCGCTGCCGGCGCCGGCGAAGATCAAAACCGGACCGTCGGTATGCGCGACGGCCTCGGACTGCACGGCGTTAAGGGGCTCGGACTCCAGGATCATCATCAAGACAAACTTCGCCGCGCGAGGCATTTCGGCCTCGAACGGCCCAAACTGGGGTTTTTCAGCGCGCCACGCGCAGCGCCGAGCGACGAACGTCGGCCATGGCGTATGCCGCGGCGAGGTGCGCGAGCGTGGACTCCGCGCCCATGTTGCGGTTGAGTCCGTCGCGCTCGAGCCCGTCGAAACAGCCGCCGCCCTGCGCGAGCGCGAGCCCGAGGACGTTCTTCCCGCGATACCAGCCGAATGCCGTTTCCGCGGCCTCGAGCCGCGCGATTTCGCCGCCGAGCGCGTGCGCGGCAAGTTCCGCATCCACCATCGCGGCCGCTTCGAGCGGCTGTTGCCCGAAGCGCGCGCGCTCGCCGCCGCGGCGATACCAGCCGTCGTTACCGATCGGAACGAAGATGCCGTCTTCGAAGACGACCGACTCCAAGAACGCGAGCGCGGCGAGCCCTACGCGCTCGAACGATGCGTCGCCGAGCGCCGCGGCCGCTCGCAAGAGCGCCTCGGGTAGCCGGGCGTTGTCGTAGGTCATCGCCTCTTCGAACCATCCCCACGACTCGGCGGCGGTCGCTTCGAAGCGCGCGCACGACCGCTCCGCCAAAAGTCGCAGCGCGGCGCGGTGGCCGGGCGCGGCGTCCGCGAGCGCCGCGTGCGCGAGTCCGAGCATGGCGTACGCCTCCGCGCGCTCGTAGGCGAGCCATTCCACGCATCCGAGCGCGCGGTCGAGCAGCGCGCGGCAGACCCGCCGCCACGATGGCTCCGGCGCGAAGCGCGCGCCGTAGCCGAGCGCCCACATCGCGCGTCCGCAGCTATCGTGCGTACCGACCGCGTCGAGCCAGCCGCGCTCGTAACTCATGAAGTTGTGAAAGCGGCCGTCGGCAAGTTGCGCGTCGTGCAGAAACGCGAGATACACGCCCGCAAGTCGCCGTGCGTGCGCGTCGTTCGGCACGAGCCGCAGGCGCGCGAGCGTTACGATCAAGCCGCGGGCGACGTCGTCGGTGCAGTAACCGGTCGAACGGTTGGGCACCGACTCGAACGCGTGCTGGATGATGCCCACGTCGTCGCTGAGCACGGCGACGTGGTCGAGCGGCGGGAGCGTCATCGCCTAGGCCGAGCTGACGAGCGTCATCTCGCGCGGCGGCGCGAGTTCCAGAAAGAGGCGCCCGTACTCGCGCGCGACGTTCGGCCAGGTCATCTGACGACCGAAGCGATAGGCGCGACGCTCGGTCGCGCGGCGCAGCGACGGATCGTCGAGCAGCATGCTGACGCGCTGCGCGATGCTCGGCGCATCGCGGAACTCGCAGAGAAATCCGCGATGGTGGGCGAGCAGCTCTTCGGCATAGAGGTACGGCGTCGAGACGATCGCCTTTCCGCACCCCATCGCGTACGCGAGCGTGCCGCTCACGATCTGCACCGGATTCAGATACGGCGTGAGGTAGATGTCGGTCGCGGCGAGATAGCTCACCAACTCATCGAAAGCGAGATACTTGTCGATCAACTGCACGTTGTGCTGCAAGCCATGCCCGCGGACGAGTTCGAGCAGCGACTCTCGATACGATTCACCCTCGCGCCGCCGCACCACGGGGTGCGTCTCGCCGAGAATGAGGTAGAGCGCCTCTGGGTGGCGCGCGACGACGTCGCGCATCGCTTCGATCGCGTATTCGAGCCCCTTGCCGCGATTGATGAGTCCGAAGGTGGAGATCACCATACGCTGCCCGATCCCGAACGACGCCTTGGCCGCATCGGTGGATTGGAACGGCACGTCGGGCACGCCGTGATGGATCACGCGCAGCTTTTCGGGTGCGATCCCGTACGCACGCTCGAGCAGATCGCGTCCCGTTCCCGACAGCGAAACGACCGCGGACGCACGCTCGCACAGGTCGCGGGTGACGCGCAGCATCGTCTCGTCAGGTTCGGGGAGGACGGTATGCATCGTGAGCACGACGGGCTTCTCGACCGCGTCGAGCAGGTCCAAGAGCCACTCGCCGCGCTCGCCGCCGAAGAGACCGTACTCGTGCTGGATCGCGAGCAGTTCGGCCGGATGCTCGTTGATGAAGCGTGCGATCTCGCGATAACCGTACCGGTCTTGCTCGCTCAGGCGGGCGACGACTTCGGCGGGATATCGCCGCATCTCGCCGCCCGGCTCGTCGATCGCGACGACGTCGCTACGCAGCGCGAACCAGCGGTCGAACGAGGTCACCACGTCGTGCGTAAAGGTCGCGATGCCGCACTCGCGCGGCGGATACGACCCGAGCAGCAGCACGCGCGGCACCGAAGCTAACGCAAAGGTGTCAGCGGTTCTAGGCAGCATTGGAACGTTCTCCGTCGGGGCACTAGGGTAATACTAGTGTACCCGAGCGACGCTCGAAGATAAACCTCAGCGCGAGATCGGGGCCGTGGCGCCGACGCGACTGCCGCGTTCGAGCACGCGCCCACGCTCGATCGTCGTGTCGTGCCCGATGACGCTGCCTTCCAGCACGCGCGCCTCGCTGCCGATGCGGCAACCGCTCGCGACGATCGCGCCTTCGATGATGGCGCCGTCCTCAACGACGACGCCGTCCCACAGCACCGAATTGCGCACGATCGCTCGCGCACCGATCGAGCAGCCGTCGCCGAGCACCACATTCGGCCCGAGTTCCGCGCCGGCAGCGACCTTCACGTTCGCATCCGCGTGCACCGGCAGATGCAGCGTGGCGGCCCCAAGCCCGGCCGCCCCATCGCCCGTCGCACCGGGTTCGAGCGCGAGCATCGGCATGCGTCCCGCGAGAATATCGTTGTGCGCCGCGAGATACTGCTCGGGCTTGCCGAGATCCATCCAGTAATCGTCGGTGGTGTAGGAGTAGAGCCCCTTGCCCGCAGCGATGACCGCCGGAAAGGTCTCACGCTCGATGGAGACGTTGCGCCCGGCCGGAATCATATCGAGAATCTCGCGCTCGAAGAGGTAGGTGCCGGCGTTGATCTCGTTGGTCGGCGCGGTCTCGCGCGGCGGTTTCTCCACGAACGCGGAGATGCGCATCTGCTCGTCGTGCACCACGCAGCCGAACGCCGAGGGATCCTCGACGCGGATCAGGTGCAACAGCCCGATGCCCCCGAGTCGTTCGTGCTCCGCGACCATCGCGCGCAAATCGAGGCTCGTGAGCACGTCACCGTTGAGCACGAAGAACGGGCCGTGGATGTGCTCTTCGACGTTTTTGAGCGCGCCCGCGGTACCGAGCGGCGTCTCCTCGATCACGTAGGTGATCTTCATGCCCAGTTGCGAGCCGTCGCCGAAGTAGTCCACGATTGCTTGCGGCATGTAGCCCGCAGGCAAAATCACGTCGCGGATGCCCGCATGGTGGAGCCGTTCCAGCGTGCGCGCCAGAAACGGCACGCCCATGATCGGGACCATCGGCTTCGGGGTGCCGTAGGTGAGGGGACGCAGCCGGGTGCCTTCACCCCCAACCAACACGATGGCTTGCAACCAAGGCTCCTTTCACATAACGACAACCAAAAGCGCCCCTATTCGACACCCCACCCCCGTCACCCTGACCCCACCCATGTCACCCTGAGCCAATCGAAGGGCACCGTGTCACCCTGAACTTGTCGAAGGGCACCGCGGCTCGGCCGCAAGGCCGAACGCAATGGGTTGGCGCAACGCGCCAACCCGCCTGAGCCTGTCGAAGGGCGCCACTGCGTGTCCTCGCGCTCGCATTCGCAGGCGCATGCACATCTCGAATCGTGCATCCACGTGCTCGACAATCATCGCACTGCGGACGAAACGCCAACCGACGGCGCCTCTTGCAAGGGACAGCCCGGGTCGTGTAGTATAACCGACGCTGCCATTCCCGGTTCGTCTAATGGTAGGACAGCAGCCTCTGAAGTTGCTTATCGTGGTTCGAGTCCATGACCGGGAGCCATGGCCCTATCGTCTAGAGGCCTAGGACGCCGCCCTCTCACGGCGGTAACGCGGGTTCGACTCCCGCTGGGGCTACCATTTGCGCCCGGATGGAACCATCCGGGCGTTTTTTATTCCGAAGCGCATTCAAGTGCCCCACATATGACACGAACTCGCGAGAGCATTGTGCAATGGCGCGTGGCAACTTTAAATACGACTGGCCAGACATTCAAAGATATTACGATCAAGGGCACGGTTATCTCGAATGCCGCGCGCGCTACGGTTTCGCAAAAGACACGTGGCGCAAGGCAATCCGCGAACGACGCCTCGTCGTTCGCCCAAGGCAATGGCCGCTCGATAAGATTCTGCGTGAGTCAAAAAGTCGCTATACGATAAAACGACGACTCATCGAAGGGGGTATTCTGCGCAACGTCTGCGACGAGTGCGGCGTACGCGAATGGAGAGGGAAGCCACTAACGATTCAGATCGACCATCGCAACGGCATCCACGACGATCATCGCCTCGAAAACCTTCGGATGCTCTGCCCGAACTGTCACAGCCAGACCGAGACGTACGCAGCTCGAAATCGGCAGCGCGGTAGTAAGCGTCGCATAGAGTGACGCCAACCACGGCCCGCTGCGAGCCGAAGATCGTAGGGCAACCAAAAGTAACACACAAAGTCTTCTGCGGTTCTACCTCATCCGGTCAGGCGATTGATGCTGCCGGCCTATAGTTACCACCAATGTTTACCGTCATCAGGCATCGGCTTTCCTAACGGCCGATGAAGAGGACCCGTTCGTACGGAACTTCCTCGAACATCCGCCCGTCGGCTTCCACCAGAGTTGGCCGGCAGAATCCCGCTAGGACTACCATGTGAAAGAGACCCGCTTGCGCGGGTCTCTTTCTTTATGACACGTGGCTATCGTAAGAATTCGCCTCTTCGGCTGGGGCGTCTGGAGCGGACGCTGCCGCTTCGGTCCCGCCCATGAGGCGTTTGATTGCCGCCGTACCGGCAGCGATTGCATCGCAGATGAGTCAAAGCATAGGCTCATCATACAATAGCCGTCCGCTCCATCTCTGTGAGTAAGCTCACAGCGCGCGGGATCGTAGTGAAGGCCCCGCGAGCAGAACGCCGCGGCCGCGCAAGCGGACGCGGCGACGATACGAGCCACCGAGCTGCTGTACGGGGCCTTAGATCGGGCCGGTGTAACAGCCGTTATGCATGCGATTCACGTTATGGTCGGTCACCTTGAACTCGGCGAACCCGTACGGAATGCCGTTGCGATTGCAGAGTTCCGGCCGGAAGTAGATATTGTTGTCCATACCGCCGTACTGCAACGACGAACCCGACCCAAGGTGCCGCACGTAGATGCGATACTCCGAGCCCGCCGCATAGCAGCATCGTTCGCTCATGAACGAATGGCCCGGCTGGACGGTATGCCCCTCCCACTCATGACCACTGTGGGTAAGCACCTTGACGATCACCGGAACCTTGGTCGTGTTGTGCACGACGATCAACCCGTTATTGATCACGATGGCGGATGCGGGCGCGGCCGCAACGAGCGCGAGCACCGATACGATCACCGCGTACCACGCGGCCTTGAGTCGCATTCCAAGCACGAAAGATCTCCTCCAAGAAAGCACGTTGCTCCGGTAACGTTACCGGAGCAACAAGAGTTCCCCTCGCTTGCTTCCTGCGTGGACGCTAGCGATTGACCGTGCTCATGTCAGGATAGCGGGTGCCCGCCGTCACGCCCTTGGGCGCCGCCTCGTCGAGGCGCCCCAGGTCGCCGGCGCTGAGTTCGATCGCCGCTGCGGCAACGTTCTGCTCCAGGTACGTACGCCGCTTGGTCCCCGGAATCGGCACGATATCCTCGCCGCGCGCAAGCACCCAGGCGATCGCGAGTTGCGACGACGTCACGCGCTTCTCCGCCGCGATCTCACGCACGCGCTCCACGATATCGAGATTGCGCTGGAAGTTCTCGCCTTGAAAGCGCGGGTGGTTGCGTCGCGTGTCGTCGGCCGCGAGATCGTCGGGCGACGCGAACGTACCGCTCAAGAAACCGCGGCCGAGCGGGCTGTACGCCACGAAGCCGATGCCGAGTTCGCGCACGGTCGGGAGAATCTCGTCCTCCACATCGCGCGTCCAGAGCGAGTACTCCGTCTGCAGCGCGCTGATCGGATGCACCGCGTGCGCGCGGCGAATCGTCGCGGGCGCCGCCTCGGAGAGGCCGAGATAGCGCACCTTGCCGGCTCGCACCAACTCCGCCATCGCGCCGACCGTCTCTTCGATCGGCACGTTGGGATCCACGCGATGCTGGTAGTAGAGATCGATCGTTTCGACACCCAAGCGTTTGAGCGATGCGTCACACGCGCTGCGCACGTAGTCGGGATGCCCGCTCACGCCTTTGAACGAGCCGTCCTCACCGCGCACGTTGCCGAACTTCGTCGCGAGCACGACGCGGTCGCGGCGGTCGGCGATCGCTCGGCCGACCAGTTCTTCGTTTTTGAACGGCCCGTACATATCGGCCGTATCCAGAAAATTCACGCCGAGGTCGAGCGCGCGATGGATCGTCGCGAGCGATTCCGCGTCGTCGCGACCCGCGTAGAACTCCGACATGCCCATGCAGCCGAGCCCGAGTTCGGAGACGGCGAGCCCCTGCGTTCCTAGCTTGCGTTGCTTCATGTGAGCACCAGACCGCGTGGCACGCGGCGCGGTTGCGCGAGAAAGCTTGCGCGCGCCTGTGAACGCACCCAGGTTGCGCATCGCGGATCGCGGCTATGCTCGCCGCATGCGAAAATCGATCATCGCCTCATCCATCCTATCGCTGCTCGCCGTCGGCTGCGCCGGCGGCAACGGCGGCGCCGCGCTTCCCGTCGCCGGCGCGACGGCGACTGCCTCTCCATCGGCGGCGTCGTCCGCGTATGCATCAGCCTACCGAGCCGCCCACTGGAGCTCGTCGGCCACCGTCAGCTTTCCCTCGAGTTGCACGATGACGTTTACCACGAGCGGCGTGCCGCCGTTCCACACCGACTACTACCTCGCGCCCGTCAGCACGCAGTATCCCACGGTCGTCGCAACCTCGCCCGCAAGCAACACGACGATGTCGCTCGTGCCCTACCTCCCCTCCGACATCTCACCGCAGAGCGTGACGGTGAACGTCTGTCCGTCGAAGGCCGCCTCCACCACACCCACGAGCCCTGGTCCCGTCGGCTACACGGTCGCGGGCGAAGCGATCTTCGACCCGTACGAAGCCAACGGCGCGCAGACGCCCGCGATGAGCGACAACGTCTCGTACAGCTTCACGAACGGCAGCGCCTCGGAGACCGCCTCGTTCATTGACGCCTGCAACTCGCATCCCACGCCGACACAGGCCGGCTACGAGTGGCACCACCACGGCATCCCGACCTGTCTCGTGCAGCAGATCGATGGAAGCAGCGGCCCCTCGCACCTCATCGGCTTTGCGCTGGACGGCTTTCCCATCTACGGCGGCCGCGACATCAACGGCAACACGATTGCGGTCTCGCAGCTCGATGCATGCAACGGCATCACGAGCCCGACGCCAGAGTTCCCGAACGGCGCCTACCACTACGTGTTGCCGATCGGCGTCACCGGCAGCCGCTCGTCCCTGAACTGCTTCGCCGGAACCCCGGTCGCGTCGGCGATTCCGTAGCGGCCTACGCGACAAGGTGCGGCGTCATCCCACGCCGGATGACGCCGCATGAAGCGCGCGACCTTTCTCGGCGGCGCCGCGGCGGCGTCGGCCGGCCTCTTCGAAACGGCCATCGCGTGGAGCGCGGAGTACCGCTCCTCGGGCACGAGTTTCTCGCTCCACAGCGCGGGCATCGCCGCGCGATGGAGTACCGACGGCGGCACGCTGCGCATGCGTGCGCTCGAAGATCGCATCAATCGCCGCTCGCTCCCCGTCGCGAGCGAACTCTTCGTCCTCACCCTCGCCGACGGCTCGACGATCCCGGCGAGTGCGTGCGACATCGTCGCCGGACCACACTTCGCGCGCCTCGCGGGCGATCCGCGCGCGGCGCGTTACAGCGCGCGCGTCGGCGCGGGCATCGTCACCATGCACCTGCGTCACCGCGCGAGCGGTGCATCCCTCACCTGGCGCGCGATCGCGAGCGACGGCGCCGCCTACCTTCGCAACGAACTCACCGTACACGCAAGCGCTTCGCCGCTGCCGCTACGCGACGTTCGACTGATCGTCTTTCCCTCGATGCCCGACGCTCGCCCCATCGGCACGTGCGACGGCTCGCCCATCGTCGCGCACGATGTCTTCTTCGCCGTCGAGCATCCGTTCGCGCAGACGCAAGCCTTCTTCGATCGGGCGTACGCATCGTATCCGAGCCGCGTGGACGTGCAGCCCGGCGTGCCGCTCGTCGTCTCGTCGGTCATCGGCGCGACGCGCCCCGGTCAACTACGCCGTGATTTTCTTACCTACGTCGAACGCGAACGCGCGCACCCATATCGCACCTTCTTGCACTACAATTCGTGGTACGACATCGGCTACTTCACGCGCTACGACGCGCGCGATTGCCTCTCGCGCATCGGCGCGTTCGGCGAAGAGCTCCACGCGCGGCGCGGCGTTGCCCTCGCGTCGTTTCTCTTCGACGACGGGTGGGACGACCCGAACGATCTCTGGGCGTTCAATGCGGGCTTTCCCCAGGGCTTCGCGCCGCTCGCGGCCGCCGCGGCACGCTACGGCGCCAAACCCGGCGCGTGGCTCTCGCCGTGGGGCGGATACGGCACGCCGCGACGCGAGCGTCTCGCCGCCGCAACGCGTGCCGGATTCGAACGCGATAGCGACGGGCTCGCCCTCTCGGGGCCGAAGTACTACGCGCGATTTCACGAGGTCGTGATGGACTTCATCGCGCAGGGCGTCAATCAGTTCAAGCTCGACGGCACCGGCGACGCGGGCGCCGTCGTCCCCGGGAGCCGATTCAGCAACGACTTCGAGGCGGCGATCGCCCTCATCGCCGATATGCGCGGCGCCGAGCCCAACATCTACGTCAACCTCACGACCGGCACGTATCCCTCGCCATTCTGGCTGCGCTACTGCGACTCGATCTGGCGCGGCGGCGAAGACCATGCCTTCACCGGCGAGGGCTCCGATCGTCAGCAGTGGATCACCTATCGCGACGCCGACACCTACGCGGGCGTGGTCAACGTCGGTCCGCTCTACCCGCTCAACTCCCTGATGCTGCACGGCCTGATCTACGCGCAGCACGCCGAACATCTTGCGAGCGATCCGCACGGCGATTTTCGCAGCGAGATCCGCTCGTACTTCGGAACGGGCACGCAACTCCAAGAGCTCTACATCACGCCCTCGCTGCTCTCACAGCGCGACTGGAACGATCTCGCCGAGGCGGCGCGTTGGTCCGCGGCGCACGCCTCGGTGCTGCGCGACACGCATTGGATCGGCGGCAATCCGGCGCGCCTCGAACCGTACGGCTGGGCCGCGTGGTCGCCGCAGGCGAGCATCCTCACGCTGCGCAATCCCTCGCGCCGCACGCGCGAGTTGCCGCTCGACATCGGCGAGGCGCTCGAACTCCCCGACGGAGCGCCGCGCGTCTATCTGGCGCGCTCGCCGTGGAGCGACGCGTCGCGCGCCGCGCAGACGGTACGCGCCGGGCGCGAGGAACTCTTCACGCTCGAGCCCTTCGAGGTGCGCACGCTCGTGCTCGCGCCGACGACGTGACGCCGGAGCTCCAAGCGCTTGCAGCGCACGTCGTACCGGATGCCGTCCTCGTCGAGGCGCGCGCGCTCGGGGCCGGCCTGATCAATCGATCCTTCGTCGCGACGTATCGCAGCGCGCGGGGCCTGCGCCGGTACGTGCATCAGCGCATCAATCCCGACGTCTTTCGCGACGTTCCCGCGTTGCTTCGCAACCTCGCGATCGTCGTGACGCACGTTCGCGAGCGCGATCCGAGCCTCGTTCCGCACCTCGTGACCGCTCCCGACGGCGCCTTGGCATGGCGTGCGCCCGACGGCGCCTGGTGGCGCACGATGCACTACGTTGAGGATGCCTCGCCGATCGCGCACGATGCCTCGCTCGAACAATGCTACCGCGCCGCACACGCCTTCGGGCGCTTCGCGCGCGCCACCGCCGACCTCGCCACGCCACGTCTGGCCGAGACGATTCCCGGCTTTCACGATACGCCCGCGCGCCTTGCCGCCTTCGACGCCGCGCGCGAGGCCGACCGTTTCGGCCGCGCCGCCGCGTGCGCCGACGTGCTCGAACGCCTCGGCGCGCACCGCGCGCGCGCCGCACGCATCACCGACGCACTCCGCTCCGGCATCCTCCCCGTGCGCGTCGCGCACAACGACGCAAAACTCGACAACGTGCTGCTCGGGCCCACGCGCGCGTGCGTGATCGACCTCGACACCACGATGCCCGGAACGCCGGTGTTCGACTTCGGCGATCTCGCGCGCAGCGCCGCGACACGGGCTCGCGAAGACGAGCCCGACATCGCGACCGTCACCCTCGATCTCGAGCGCTACCGTGCGTTACGCGAAGGCTTTTGCGACGGCGCGGGCGACGCGCTTGGCGCCGCGGAGCGCGCAGCGTTCGCCGCGGCGGCGCAGACGATGGCCTACGAACAGGCGCTGCGCTTCGCGACCGATCACCTCGCGGGCGACCCGTACTATCGCATCGCTTATCCCGGCCACAATGCCGCGCGCGCCCGCGTGCAACTCGCCCTCTTTGAGGCGCTGCTCGCCAACGAACGCTCCCTCGACCAGTAACGCTACGGCAGCGCGTCGAGACGGCCGCCGTCGACGACCAGCGTCGTGCCGTTCACGAACGCCGCGTCGTCGGAGGCGAGAAAGCAGATCGCCGCCGCCAGATCTTCGGGCTTGCCGATCGCTCCTTCGACCTTTTCCACTCCGCTCTTGACGTTCGGGTTATTCCAGAGCATCGGCGTATCCACCGCGCCGGGCGCGACCGCGTTGATGCGAATCTTGCGCGCGCCGAGTTCTATCGCGGCACCGCGCGTGAACGCCTCGATCGCTCCTTTCGAAGAAGCATAGGGCACAACGTTCGCCGTCGTCGCGTGCGCGTGCACCGAGCTCAGGTTGACGATCGCCGATCCCGGCGGCATGTGCGGCACGCCGTACTTCGTGAAGAGAAAGACCGAGCCGAGGTTGGTCGTCAGCACGTGGAAGAAGTCGGCTTCGGCGATGTCGACGACCGGCGTAAACGTCATCATCGCCGCGTCGTTGACGATCGCGTGGATCGCGCCGAAGCGCGCGACGGCAGCGGCGATGGCCGCCTGCACCTGCGCCGAGTTTCCCACATCCACCTCGACGGCAAGGCCGCTTCCGCCCGCCGCGGTAATCGCCGTGACCGTCGCCTGTGCCGCATCGAGGTGCAGATCGGCGACGACGACGTTGGCGCCCTCGCGCGCCATCTGCAGGCATGTGGCGCGCCCGATTCCCGAAGCGCCGCCGCTCACGATGCACGTTTTGTTCGCGAATCTCATGCGACGCGCGTTCGCGCCGATGGAGGGATGCCCTTCGCGC
>JAGWSR010000024.1 GCA_028869385.1 bacterium | reverse complement strand
TGGCTCCGGATGCTGGACTCGAACCAGCGACCCGCTGATTAACAGTCAGCTGCTCTACCAACTGAGCTAATCCGGAACGCGCTACCTGCGGGATTTTACTCGATGCGGGCGGCTCGCGCAACCCGTATCGCCACAGGGCCGGGGAGCCAGGTTCTGCGCCCCGGGCGATGCCCCTTCCCGCGGCGGGCTGCGGCTTTAGTCGCCGAGCCAGCACTCGCGCAGCGCCTTGCCGCGCGAGGGGTGGCGGAGCTTGCGCAAGGCCTTCGCTTCGATCTGGCGGATGCGCTCGCGCGTCACGCCGAAGCGCTGACCCACCTCTTCGAGCGTGCGCTGCTGGCCGTCGTCGAGGCCGTAGCGCATCGCGAGCACGGCTTGTTCGCGTTCGGAGAGGTTTGCGAGGGCGCAGCGCGTCTTCTCTTGCAGCGCGAGTTCCGCCACGGCATCGATCGGCGCGACGGCGTCGCGATCCTCGATGAAGTCCGCGAGCAGTGCATCATCTTCTTCGCCGACGGGCGTGTCGAGCGAGATCGGCTCCTGGGCAACCTTCATCACCTCGCGCACCCGCGCGGGCGTGAGGTCGAGGTGTTCGGCGATCTGATCGACGGTCGGCTCTTGTCCAAGCTCGATCGTGAGTTCGCGCGAGCACTTGGTCACGCGATTGATCAGCTCGACCATGTGCACGGGCACGCGGATCGTGCGGCCGTGATCGGCGAGCGCGCGCGCGATGCCCTGGCGTATCCACCAGGTCGCGTACGTGGAGAACTTATAGCCCATGTGGTAGTCGAATTTCTCGACCGCGCGCATCAAGCCGAGATTGCCCTCTTGAATGAGGTCCAACAACGGCATGCCGCGTCCGAGATATTTCCGCGCGACCGAGACCACGAGGCGCAGGTTCGCTTCGGCGAGTTCGCGCTTTGCCGAGTTGCCGTCGTCGCCGCCGAGTTCGATGCGCTGCGCGAGGCGTGCCTCGTCCTCGCGGCACAGCAGCGCGACACTTCCGATTTCGCGTAAATAGAGACGAACCGGGTCGTTCGTCGCGTCTCCGGTATCGTTACGCTCGTGATGTTCTACGCGATCGCCATGCATGATACACCCGTCATATAGCGCAACGCGCGATCAACGCGAAGCACGGTTTGTCATCGACAAATGTCGCGTTTTGTGCTATCGTACGTTACGCAACATCGATCAATTTCATCAGATGATCGATGCCCTGGACTCGAATCAGTCGTTCGACGGGTTCGTCCGGGTGAATCCCGATTTCTCGATACCGCTGCGCCATCGTCTTGCGCAGCGAGACGAGCACGCCGATGCCGAATGCATCGATGTCGCTGACCTCCGAAAGATCGAGCGTGATGTCGGTACCGCCGGCGATTTCGGCGACGAACCGATCGATCTCGTCCTTTCGGTCATACGTAAAAGACCCCGTGATACGTATGGTCATGGACTTACCCTACGCTTCCAGCGAGCAGCAGGCGAGAAGGATCAGGGAAGGCGCGGTAATGCGAATGGCCTAGTCGGCGTTGTGAAAGATGACCCCAAGCGCTAAACGCCGCGCGATTGCATCCGCGGGCGCTGCTCGACGAGCACGAACTCGCCGCCCTCATAATCGCTCCCCGGTTCGCTCAACTCGGCGGGATACCGCACGCGCGAGCCTAGGCGCTCCATCCACGCGTTCGCGATCGGCGCGAGCGCGCCGAATGCAAAGCGGCCGGCTTTCGCCGACCGCTTCGTTTGCTGCACCGCGTGCTCGAGCGCTAGTGGCTCTGACGGCGGATCGTCACCGTTTGGTTCAACGTGATCTGCACGTTCGATCCGGCCGGCAGTTGGAAGTTCGTCTTCTTGTTCACGCCGTAGAGCAGGCCGCCCGCAGCACCGACGACGCCGCCGCCGCCCGTATGGAAGATCGTCTTCCCGATCACGTTGCCGAGGATCATGCCCCCGAGCGTCGTGAGCGCCACGTGGCCGCCGTTTGCTTGCTGCTGCTGACGCTGGTCTTGCGTCATCGTGGCCGAGATGTTCACGGTGCTGCCGTCGGCGAGCCGCAGGTAGTCGAACTGCAGGCCGAGCTGGGGCTTCGTGCCCTGGCCCGCGCGCTGCACGCTCGTGACCTCACCCGAGACGATCGCGCCCTGGAACGAGGGATCTCCGCTCGGATACGGCGGGACGACGTCCATGACGAAGCGGTCGCCGACGTGCGCGCTGCCGCTGTCGAGCGTCGTGCGCATGCGTCCGTTGATCTGCGCGCCCTGGTAGAGGGTCAGTGTCTGCTGCGCCGACGCGACGAACGTGGTGCCGACGAAGGCCGCGAGCGCCGCGAGCGCCATCAGGCCGTTTCGAAATCTCATGAGTACTCCTTTTCCGTACATCGCGGATCAATTGATCTCGGTGCTTCTTACCCAAGAACGAAAGAACCCCGCGCAGCGTTGCGCGGGGTCTCTCAGGATTACGCGCCGAGGCGCTCGTTACTTGGCGAAGTTCGGAACGCGAAGTGCCTCGCCGGTGAAGCCGGTCGCCGAACGCAGCGCTTCGACTTTGTCGAGACGCTCCCACGGCAGATCGAGGTCGGGGCGGCCGAAGTGGCCGTACGCGGCCGTTTGGCGATAGATCGGACGGCGCAGATTCAAGTAGTGAATGATCGCCGCCGGACGCAGATCGAAGACCGACATGACGGCATTTGCAATCTGCTCTTCGGGAATCTTCGCGGTGCCGAACGTCTCGACGAGCACGCTGACCGGTTTCGCGACGCCGATCGCATACGCGACCTGCACTTCGCAGCGATCCGCGAGCCCGGACGCGACGACGTTCTTCGCGACCCAGCGCGCCGCATAGGCGGCCGAACGATCGACCTTCGTGGGATCCTTGCCCGAGAACGCGCCGCCGCCGTGACGCGCCATACCGCCGTACGTGTCGGCGATGATCTTGCGGCCGGTGAGGCCGGCATCGCCCATCGGTCCGCCGATGACGAAGCGTCCGGTCGGGTTCACGTAGATGCGCGTCTGCGCATCCATCATCGCGGCCGGGATCACCGGCTTGATGACGTGCTCGGTGACGTCCTTGCGAATCTGCTCGAGGGTCGCGTCGGGATCGTGCTGCGTCGAGATGACGACGGCCTCAACGCGAACCGGTTTGTCGCCGTCGTACTCGACGGTGACTTGCGATTTGCCGTCGGGGCGAAGATACACGAGCGTCCCGTCCTTACGCACCTTCGTGAGGCGGCGCGTCAGGTTGTGGGCAAGCGTGATCGGCAGCGGCATCAGTTCGTCGGTCTCGCGGCACGCGTACCCGAACATCATGCCCTGGTCGCCCGCGCCCGTGAGCTCGAATTCGTCGCGGTCGCCGCCGCGCGCTTCGAGCGACTGATCGACGCCCATCGCGATATCCGGCGACTGTTCGTCGAGCGAGACGTTCACGCCGCAGGTGTCGGCGTCGAAGCCGACGACCGAGCCGTTGTAGCCGATTTCGCGAATCGTCTCGCGCACGATGCGCGGGATGTCCACGTAGGTCTTGGTCGTGATCTCGCCAGCGATGTGGATCTGGCCCGTGATCGCGAACGTCTCGCAGGCGACGCGGGACATCGCGTCGTCTTTGAGCATCGCGTCGAGAATCGCATCCGAAATCGCGTCCGCGACTTTGTCCGGGTGACCCTCGGTCACCGACTCCGAGGTAAAGAGGCGCTTGTATTCGGACACGTTTAGGTTCCCTCCGACCACGACGCCATGTACTTCACCTGCGCGGGCGTCAGCGTGTCGATCTCGACGCCCATCGACGAGAGCTTGAGCGTCGCGACTTCCTCGTCGATCTCGACGGGAACGTCGTAGACGGCCTTGTCCATCGTCTTGTAGTTCAGCGCGATATGCGCCGCCGCCATGGCCTGGTTGGCAAACGACATATCCATCACTGCGGCCGGGTGGCCTTCGCCGGCGGCGAGGTTCACCAAACGCCCGTCGGCAAGGATGCAGATCTTGCGGCCGTCGTGCATGTCATACTGCTCGACGAACGTGCGCGGCACGGTCATGCCGCGGCTCAAGCCCTTGAGGCCTTCGAGGTCGAGTTCGTCGTTGAAGTGGCCCGAGTTGCAGACGATCGCGCCGTTCTTCATCACCTTGAAGTGCTCTTCACGGATGACGTGATAGTTGCCGGTGACGGTCACGAAGACGTCGCCCACCTTCGCGGCGTCGCTCATCGGCATCACGCGGTAGCCGTCCATCACCGCTTCGATCGCCTTACGCGGATCGACTTCGGTCACGATCACGTGCGCGCCCATGCCGGCCGCGCGCTGCGCGACGCCGCGCCCGCACCAGCCGTATCCGACGACGACGACCGTGCGGCCCGCGAGCAGCACGTTCGTCGCGCGGATGATGCCGTCGAGGGTCGACTGGCCCGTGCCGTAGCGATTGTCGAACATGTGCTTGGTGAGCGCGTTGTTCACGGCGACCACCGGGTAGGGCAGCACCCCGTCCTTCTGCATCGCTTTCAGGCGAATGACGCCCGTGGTCGTCTCTTCGCAGCCGCCGATCATGTCGGCGAGCAGATGGTTGTGCTTGGTGTAGATCGTGGTCACGAGATCGCAGCCGTCGTCCATCGACATGTGCGGCTTCGTCGCGATCACTGCCTCGATATGCGAGTAGTACGTCGCGTTATCTTCGCCCTTGATCGCGTACGTCGGAATGCCGTACTCGCAGAGCGCGGCGGCGACGTCATCTTGCGTCGAGAGCGGGTTGCTCGCGCAGAGCGCGATCTCCGCGCCGCCCGCTTGCAGCGCAAGCATCAGGTTCGCGGTTTCGGTCGTGACGTGAAGACAGGCACCGATCCGCACACCTTTGAGCGGCTTTTCGACCTCAAAACGGTCGCGGATCTGCGCAAGCACCGGCATATATGCACCGGCCCACGCGATGCGCGAGCGACCGGTCTCTGCCAGGTTGCGGTCTTTGACATCACCAGCAAGCTTTTCCGTGACAGGCACGACGTAACTCCTCGATATAAAAGGGAAAATGGGTAACCGTTCTTGGTTCGTCGCGGCGGGTAAGGGGCCTACCTCTCGGGCCGAGAAGCACCCCGCGTGGAAAGCGTCGACGATTATTTAACACAGCTCGCGTCGGAGTGGCCGACCCCCGGCGGCGGCAGCGCTGCGACCATGGTCGGAGCCGCGGGTGCCGCGCTCGTCGCGATGGTCGCCCGCATCAACTCCGCGAACCCGAAATACGCGCCGCAGGCTGCGCTCGCGCACGATCTGGTGCGCCGGGCCGATGCGCTGCGAGCCGAGTTCCTGAAGGCGCGCGTACGTGACGAGGCCGCCTTCGACCGCGTCGTCGCTGCGACCGCGATGCCCAAGGGCACCGACGCCGAGAAAGCCGCTCGACGCGACGTCCTCGAGATCGCGCTGCACCATGCCGCCGCGGAGCCCCTGCTTGCCGCGCAATCGGCGCTCGACGTGCTGCGCCTGTGCGCGCAGAGCCTCGAAATTCCGAACAAAAATCTCGTGAGCGACGTCGGCTGTGCCGCCGAGTTCGCCGCCGCCGCGCTTGCGGCGTGCGCGTACAACGTGCGCATCAACCACCGCTTCATGAAGGACCGCGACGCGATCGAAGCGCAGGAGCACGCGCTTGCGCGCTACGAGCGCGAGAGCAGCGCGCTGCTGCACGCAATTCGGCGATCGATCGACGAGATGGTTAAAGCGTAGCGCGCCGCTTACGCGCCGGCGAGTTCCAAAAACGGACGGATGTCGTCCGCGTCGACCTCGACGCCCACGCCCTGCACGTGATACCGGATGTCGTGAAAATCCGAACCCGCCGTCATGACGAGCCCGTAGTGTTTGGCTTTCTCGCGGAAGTAGCGCACGTCGCCGGCGTCGTGCCTCGGATAGAACACCTCGAGCCCGCGCAGGCCCACGGGCGCGAGTTCATCGAGAATCGCGCGGTCCTTCAAGCGCCCCGGATGCGCGAGCACCGCGATGCCGCCCGCCGCCGAGATCGCCGCGATCGCCGCGTGCGGCGTGACGTGCGTCGACGGCACGTATCCCGGTTTGCCGCGCCGCAGCAGCGTGCGAAACGCCCACTCGATGTCGGGCGCGATGCCCAGGCGAATGAGTGCTTTTCCGACGTGCGGCCGGCCGAGCGCCTTTGCCTCGCGCCCTTCTCGCAGCACGTCATCGAGCGTGATGCCGTATCCCGCGCGGCGTAGCTGCGCGACCATCTTCTCGACGCGCTTTGCGCGCTCGTCGCGGTTGTGCTCGACGAGCGTTTGCAGCGGCGAGCCTTCGAGCGGCACGTTGTATCCGAGTACGTGGACTTCGTTCTCGCGATAGGTCGTGTTGATCTCGATACCGGTCACGACGCGCGCGCCGCTCGCGAACTGGCCGTAGGCGCTCAGCGTATCGTGGTCGCTGATCGCGAAGACCTCCACGCGGCGCTCGGCCATGAAGTCGGCGAGCGCCTGCGGATGGAGCGTTCCGTCGCTCTCGTGGGTGTGGGAGTGAAAGTCGACGATCACCCGCGCCGTTCCACGATGAGCGCGATGCCCGTGCGTTCGTGGTCGCTGATTTCGACGGTGATGAACGCGGGCGTGCAGATGAGGTCGATCCCGCTGTCTTTGACGTATCCGCGGGCGATCGCGACGGCTTTGATTGCCTGATTGATGGCGCCGGCGCCGACGGCTTGAATCTCAGCGCGATCCCGCTCGCGCAAGGCCGCGGCGAGCGCGCCCGCAACCGCGTTCGGATTGCTCTTCGCGGAGACTTTCAGCGTTCCAGGTGCGACGCGTTCCGGATCCTCATTCATGCAATGCCTCGCAAGAAGATGCGCTTGATCTCGAGCGCCCGGCCGGTACTCCGATCGATGCTCACGACCGCCGCGCAAAATTGCTTGGTACCGGTCTTTTGAACATTGAACCGATCCGACATCCCCGTCAAGAAGCGGTCGAGAACGGCCCCCTGCTCCATGCCGATCACCCCGTCGCTCGGACCTGTCATACCCACATCCGTCAGGTACGCGGTGCCGCCCGCGAGGATTTGCTCGTCGGCCGTCTGCACGTGGGTGTGCGTTCCGTAGATCACCGAGGCGCGGCCGTCCAGAAAGCGGGAGAGCGCCACCTTTTCGCTCGTCGCCTCCGCATGCACGTCGACGACCACGATCGGCGTCTGCACGCGCAGATCGTCGATCAGCGGATCGATTACCCGAAACGGATCGTCCACGGGCGGCATGAAGGTGCGGCCCATGACGTTGATCACGCCGACGGTCACCCCGTCGGCCTCGAAGGTTCCGTAGCCGCGCCCGGGCGCGCTCGGCGGATAGTTCGCCGGGCGAATGACGCGGTCGCTCGACTCCAAGTATCCCTTGAAATCGCGCTTGTCGTAGATGTGATTGCCGCTCGTGATGAAATCCACGCCGGTCGCAAACATCTCGTCGGCCGTCTGCGCGGTAAGCCCGAAGCCGCCCGCGGCGTTTTCGCCGTTGGCGATGCAGGCATGTACGTGGTGTTGATCCCGCACGAGCGGAAGGCAGCGTTTGAGCGTATCGCGACCGGGTGATCCGACGACATCACCGATCAGCAACAGCTTGAGAGGTTCTAGCGGCGAGACGAGGCCTTCGCTTTCCGTGACTTCAAGAAGTAAACGAGCACGCGAGCCTCTTCGCGAAAGCCGACCAAACTCTTGGATCGCGTCGGATCGCGCAGCGCCTCGATGGCGTAGAGTGCCGCCTCATCCTGCGCGACCGGATCCGCGTCGAGATGATCCTCGGGCTGCGGGTTGCGCACGAGCGCCTCGGGGAAGCGCTCCGCGAAGAGCGCGACCAGCAGTTCGAGCTCTTCTTTAGAGAAGCTCTCCGTGTCGCGGGTCACGTGTACGAACGTGGTTCCGCGATCGCTCTCGCACTCGACCCGCAGCACCCGCGGCTCGTCTTTGGCGAGCAACAGGTACCCGGCGACGTGATCGGCGATCGCCTCCGCCAGCGCCTTCTGAGCGTTCTTATCCAGGCGTGCGCCGAGTGCGAAGGTGAGCCGCACCGAGCGATCGGCGGGCATCGAGCGAATCGAAGCCAGCTCCGGAAAGCGCACGAGAAGCGCGCAGACCAGGCTCACGGTATCGGCATTTTCGACGGGTACTCGGCTGTTCATCATAAGATCTCGGGGGGGCGGGCCCCCTCAGTACGACGCGGGCCAGAAGAGCCCCCTGCGTCTTGTTGCAGTCCTAACCCGATTCGCGCTTCGGCGGTTGCCCCAAGCGAGCAAGCGAGCCCCTGGCGAAGCGCGTACCGGTGCGGTCGGGTACCTCTGCGCGCACCGACCCTCCCCGCAAGAGCACCCTATCGAGGGTCACCGCGCGCCGCCGGGGAATAGCGAGTTTCGCCATTATGCACGATCTCAAATCTGGCCCCATCGTCGTGACGGGCGGCGCCGGCCTCATTGGCAGTGCCCTCATCTGGTCGCTCAACCGCCGCGGGTTCGACGATATCATCGTCGTGGACGCGATGGACAGCTCCGAGAAGTGGAAGCACCTGGTGCCTCTGCGCTTCAAGGAGTACGTCGACTGCGAAGATTTCATCGAGGTGGTCGGCGAGCACCGGAACTACTTCGGTGAGGTCCAGACGGTCTTTCACCTGGGTGCCTGCAGCGCCACGACCGAGACCGACGCGGATTACCTCATGCGCAACAACTACGAGTACACGAAGCATCTCGCGCATTGGGCGATCGACCTCGGCGCGCGCTTCGTGTACGCTTCGTCGGCCGCGACGTACGGCGCGCTCGAAGACGGGCTCTCCGACGAACTCGAGTTGCGCTCGCTGCGTCCGCTCAACATGTACGCGTACTCGAAGCACCTCTTCGACCTCTATGCGGAACGCACGGGCCTCGCCAAGCGATGCGTCGGCCTGAAATACTTCAACGTCTTCGGTCCGAACGAAGATCACAAAGGCGACATGCGCAGCATCGTGGTCAAGGCGTTCGAACAGATCCGCGCGACCGGTGAAGTCAAGCTCTTCAAGAGCTACCGCACCGAGTATCGCGACGGCGAGCAACGGCGCGACTTCATCTACGTGAAAGATGCGGTCGAGATGACGATCCATGCCGCGCAATCCGGTGCGAACGGATTGCTCAACGTCGGCTCCGGCCACGCACACACGTGGCTCGATCTGGTGCGGCCGATCTTCCGTGCCATGAACGTTCCCGAGCGCATCGCGTTCGTCGAGATGCCGGAGTCGCTGCGTCCGAAATATCAATACTGCACGCAGGCGCGCATCGAGCGTCTGCGCGCGAGCGGCTACGACGCGGCGGTCACGCCGCTCGCCGAGGCCGTGAGCGACTACGTCGTCAACTACCTGATCCCCGGCCGCGTTCTCGATCCGTCGGAGCACGGCGCACCCGCACTCTCTCCCTCTTAAGAGGTTCGCTTGTCACAGCCAAACCCGCGCTCCGCGCGTCGTCAAAACCAACGCGGCGGCCCCGCCGGCGCTCCGCCCCCGCGCGATCCGATGACCACGGTGTACATCGGCGTCGCGATCGCCGTCGTGCTGATCGTCGCCGGGTTCGCCTTCCTCCGCTGGCAGCAGAATCGCGAACTCGCTGCCGCATACGCGACGCCGACGCCCGCCCCAAGCGCGGCCACCAGCGGCGCTCCGACGCCGACGCCGATTCCGCTCATGGACGGCGAGACGCTCGGCAAGCAGAAATTTTCGCTCTACGAAAAGGGCACGATCGCCGATTCGCCGACCGGCGGACGCGGCCAGAACGTCGACGGCATTCCGTGCGCGAGCCAAGAGTACGTGACGCTGCACGTGCATCCGCACCTCGCGATCTTCGACCACGGCGTGCAGGTGCAGGTGCCGAAATTCATCGGCGCGGCGCCGAGCCCGAGCGGCGGCTGTCTCTACTGGGTGCACACGCACAATCCCGACGGCATCATTCACGTCGAGGCGCCGGAACTCGCGCCGCCCGGCGGCAGCGGTTACACCCTGGGCATCTTCTTCGACATCTGGGGACAGCCGCTCACGCGCGACAACATCGCCGGACTCAAAGGCCCCGTCACCGCGTTCGTCAACGGCGTGAAGTACGACGGCGATCTGCGCTCGATCGCGCTGCTCTCGCACCAGCAGATCGTGCTCGAGGTCGGCACCCCGGTCGTGCCGCCGCCGAACTACGAGTTCCCGCCGAACGACTAAGCGCTACTTCAGCGTTCGTTCCAAGACAGCGGCGAGTTCCTCGTAAGGGATCTCGCCGCTGTTGATATAGGCGATCGTCTTGTGCGCGTCCACGATGGCGATCGTCGGAAAACCGCCTTTGAGATACTGCTTGGCGATCGAGAGACTCGGATCGTACGCTCCGATCGGGTAGCTCACGCCGAAGCGATTTTGAAAGGTGAGCACGTCGAGCTGCGACTCCGGTGACGTGCCGTCCATGCCGGTGTCGCTGCCGGGAATCGCGATGAATGCGACTCGATTGCCAAAGCGCGTGTAGAGTTTTTCGATGACCGCCGTCTCGCGCTGACAGTGCGGACACCACGTCGCGAAGATCTCGATGAAGGCGGGCTTCGTCGTCTTATCGAGGTCGAAGAGCCCGTTGGTCGAGGCCGTGACGAATTCGGGCGCGCGTTGCCCCATCTCCGCCGTGGCATTGACCGGCGCGACGGAGGCGTTCTGCAACTGTTGCGAGGGGTGCAGGCGAACGTAGAGCACGCCCACGACGACGAGCACGACGAGCACGGCGACCGAGATCGCCGCGAGTTGACGCTGGTTCATTTACGGGTTCAGTCTCCCATCGAGAGCGAGCAACCCCGCGCCGCGACGCGCGACGAACGCGGCGAGCAGCGCGAGGGCGAGATCGAAGGCGACGTGCGGCCAATCCGCCGTCGCTTGGTCGTGCGGGCCGAAGCAGCCGCAGTTGGCCGGAATGTGCCGCAGCACCGCCGAGGCGATCGCCGCGGCGTAGATCGCGAACTGCGCGCAGGCAATCCACGCCGCCGCCCGCGTGAAGAGTCCCACGAGCAGATAGCCGCCGAGCAAGAGTTCGAAGTACGGCAAGATCAGCGCCATCGGCGCCACGACCGCGCCCGGCAGCAGACGAAAACCGGCGATCGCCGCCGCGAGATCGGGCGCGTGCCCCACCTTGAGCGCTCCGGTCACCACGAGGACGAGACCGAGCGCGAGACGGACCGCGAGGGCGAGAGCGTTCATCGCGCGCTTGGGTTCGGGCGAATTTTCGGAAATACCGCTTGAATTGGGTTTTCTCGCAGAGGTCGGCCCACGAGTTAGGCTATCCTAATTACTGATGCTCGCGCTCCGCTCTCGTCTCGTGCGTTTTCTCGCCGTGGTCGGCCCCGGGCTGGTGGTTGCATTCGCGGATACCGAGGCCGGCAGTATCACGACGGCCGCCACCTCGGGCGCCCAATTCGGCTACAAGCTGATCCTGCTGCAATTGCTGCTCATCGTGCCGCTCTTCGTCGTGCAGGAGATGACGGTTCGCCTCGGCGTGGTGACGGGCAAAGGCCACGCACGCCTGATTCGCGAGCACTACGGGCTCGGCTGGACGTGGGTCTCGCTCGGAACGATGCTCGTCACCAACGTCGCGGCGCTCGTCACCGAATTCGCCGGAATCGCCGGGGCGGCGCTGATCTTCGGGCTCGACCCGGTTCCGCTCGTCGTCGGGGCCGCGCTGCTCCTCGTCGTCGTCATCCTTACCGCTTCGTACAAGCGCGCCGAGACCTTCGCCCTCGGCCTCTGCCTCCTCGAGCTGCTCTTCATCCCCGCCGCCTTCGCCGCGCATCCGCCGACGCACCAAGTCGTCGCGCAGGGTCTCTTTGGCAACCAGCCGCTGCACGACGGCGTCTACCTGCTCCTGATCGCCTCCAACATCGGAGCGGTCATCATGCCGTGGATGATCTTTTACCAGCAGAGCGCCACGGTAGATAAAGGCCTCACGCTCGGCGACCTGCCCTTCGCGCGGCTCGATACCGCCCTCGGCGCGGTCGTCACCCAGGCGATCATGTGCGCGGTCATCATCACCACGGCCGCCACGCTGCACGCGCGCCACATTCCCGTCGTCGATGCGGCGCAAGCCGCGATCGCCCTCGAGCCGCTCGTGGGGCATCTGGCCGGGGTGACCTTCGGGGTGGCGTTGATCGGCGCGTCGCTGCTCGGCGCCTTTGTCGTCTCGCTCGCGACGGCGTGGGCGTTCGGCGAAGCCTTCGGCTGGCGCTGCTCGCTCAACGACGGCCTCCGGGCCAAACGCTTCACCGGACTCTATGCCGCCTGCGTCGCGCTCGCGGCGGGCATCGTGCTCATTCCGCACCTGCCGCTGGTGCAGATCACGGTCAATGTGGAAGCGTTCAACGGCTTCGTGCTGCCGGTCGTGCTCGGCTTCTTGCTCGTGCTCGTGAACGACCCGCGCGTCATCGGCGAACGGCGCAACCGAGCGCTCGGCAACGCGATCGCTTTCTCCCTCTCCGGCGTCATCGTCGCGCTCGGGGTCTGGATGGCGATTACGACGATTCTCCACCCCGGGTCATGAGCCGGCGCGGTACACTAGGATCCTGATGTCCCGCATGCGCCACCTCGCCGTCGTCGCCGCGCTGCTTCTCGCCGCGGGGTGCTCGCACGCCCCCACCACGAGCACGCAGAGTTCGCTCGCGACGCCCGCGCCCGATTTCACCTTGACCGACAGCACGGGAGCGGCCTGGAACCTCGCCGCGCAGCGCGGCAAGACGCTCGCGCTCTTCTTCGGCTACACGCACTGCGGCGATACGTGCCCGGCAACTGCGGCCAAACTCGCGCAGGCGCTGCGCCAAGCGCACGCGAGCGCGAAGGATGCGGAGATCGTCTTCGTCACCATCGACCCGCAGCGCGACCACCCGCGGCAACTCGCGCGATTCCTACAGCGCTTCCCCGGGGCGCCGATGGTGGGCCTCACGGGGTCGCAGGCGCAGATCGACGGCGTGCTGCGCGATTATCACATCTACGCACGCAAGAGCGCCGCCGAGCATGCTGGTAACGGCTACGATTTCATGCACACGGCGGCGTTCTACATCATCGACCGCAACGGCCGCGAGCGCGCCGTGCACAACGACGACGAACGCGTAGCCGAGATTGCGGCCAACGTGCGCTCGGTGATGCGTTGATCGCGCTCGTCCTCGCCGCGCTCGTCGCGCCGTTCCACGGCGTCTTCGTCTCGCCGGTCGCCGGCGGCGCGGCGATCGTCCGCGCCAACCCGATCACCAACATGCTCCCGGCCGGCGCGTACCGCATGCGCCTCGAAGGCAGCGCCCCGTTCAAACCCGGTACCGGCGTCGATGGACTGCTCGATCGCTCCACGACACCGTGGACGCTGCACGAAGCGATCCCCGCCGCGCCGTTTACGCCCGGACTGCCTCAGCAAGGGCGCGTCGAATCGGTCGATGTCGGCAAGCCGCTCCCGAGCGCGCAACTCGTGACGCAGGACGGCGCGATCGTCGATCTCGGGCGCGCCTACCGCGGCAAAACGGTCCTGTTGAGCTTTGCGTTCACGCGATGCCCCGACAAAGACGTCTGCCCCGCGATATCGAGCAAGTTCACGCAAGTGCAGCGCGCGCTCGACCCGAAGCACTTCGCAATCCTCGAAATCACGCTCGATCCGCCGTACGATTCGCCCGCCGTGCTGCGCGCCTACGGTGCGCAGTACGAGCAAGATCCGCGCGTGTGGACGCTGCTCACCGGGACGGGCACCACGATCCAACGCGTGCTCGACGAGTTCGGCATCAACTCGCTGCAGGTCAACGACGCCGACTTCATCCACAACGACAAGCTCTTCATCGTCGAACCCACCGGGCGCGTGGCCTACGTCATCGAGACGGCCGGATGGGATCCGCAGGGCGTGATCGCCGAGGCGCGTTCCGTCGCGGGGATGGCGAGCAACCCCATTGAGCGCTTCAAGCTCTCGCTCATCGCGAGTGTCGTCGCGCTCTGCGGCGGCAGCCAGTTCGCGGGCGTGGTCCTGCTCGAGCTCGGCCTCTTCTTCATCATCTTGATCGCGGTCGTCGCCGGATTGTGGTCGGTAGCAAGCGTCCTGTGGGGAGCCAAATCAGAAGGCCGTTAGCAGGCGAGGCGGGTACAATTCCCCTCAACTCATGGCAGCACCGCGTAAGCCGTTCGAGCCGCCTTCACCGGAGCAGACGGCATTTCTGGAACGAGCGATCGAGCAGTACGGCAAAGCGACCTATACCTTTGCCCTTCGCTTGACGCACAACGAGGCCGACGCGCGCGACCTGACCCAGGAGGCCTTCATCCGGGTCTATCGGGCCTGGCGCAGCTTCACACCCGGCACCTCGTTCCTCTCCTGGATCTACCGGATCGTCACAAATCTCCACCGCGACGAACTTCGGCGGCAGAAAGGACGTTATCAGGAAGAGATCCCCGAGGACAACGCCTTCCAGGAGTATGGCGGCACCCGGCCGCTCGCGGTGGAGCCCATCGAGGACATGGTCGAGTCGCAGGTCGGCGAGACGATGTCCAAAGCGCTCGCGGCGCTCTCACCGGATCAACGACAAGTCGTGGTTCTCGCGGATGTCGAGGAGTACAGCTATCAGGAGATCGCCGACATCGTCGGCTGCTCCATCGGCACCGTACGTTCACGACTGCATCGCGCACGACTGCAGTTACGCAAACTCGTAGAGCACTTTTCGGCGGCAACATGACACACGAACATCTCTCCCACGACGAGATCATCGACTACCTCCACCACGAACTCGCGCCCGGCGACGACGCGCGCATGCTCGCGCACCTCGAAACGTGCGCGGCGTGCGGCGCCGCTTACGAAGCCGAGGCTCGACTGAGCGACGCGCTCCGCGGCTATGCTCGCGCGAGCGAGCGCGATCTGCCGCAGGGCGTCGTGCATCGCATCTGGGATGCCGTCGAACGCGAGGCAACGGCTCCCTCGCTCGGCGAACGCATCGCCGCGTGGCTGCGTCCGGCGATCCTCGCTCCCGCCGCGCTGGCCCTCGTCGCCGTCATCGCAATCGGTTTTGCACTACGCTCGCACGGAAGCGGGCCGACGATCGAGGCCGCGTACTATCTCAACGATCACGCGGCACTCACCGGCACCGTTCCCTTCGGCGAAGGATCGGTGCTGCCGACGACGCTCGAGCAGAGCGCCGCATCCGATCTCCAAACCGTCGCCACGACATCGGGACGCACCGTCTCCGTCTATGCATATCGCTAGCCGCTCGAGCGTCGCGCTCCTCGCCGCGATCGTCGCGTTCGCACCCATCGCGCGGGCGAACGCGTCGGGCTCGCCGCCGCCCGCCGATCAGCTCCTTCGCCGCGCGATGACGGCTCCGCGCCACGTCTCCTATGTCGGCGAAGTTCAAGTGCTGCGTATCGGTGAAGAGAAATCCGAGGCGGCCATCTTTCGCATCGAGCATCTCGCGCCGGATCTGACGCGGCGATGGTACCTCGCACCGCAGCGATTCTATGGCGACTCCGTGATCTCGCGCGGCGAGAAGACCTATTCCATCGACGTCAAGCGCGATCGGGTCATCGTGGCGCAGGACGACTCCATCGACGACCAAGTCGCCGAAGACGATAACTTCAGCGTGTTGATGGCCAACTACACGGCCGAGTACGCGCCCGACGAAACCGTCGAGGGCCGCCCGGTGCACGTCGTCATCTTGAACAACAAATACACCGGCGAGACGACGATGCGCGTGCGTATCGACGCCAAGACCGACCTGGTCGTCGGCAAGGAGATCTACGGCTCCGACGGCTCGCTCGTGGCGCAGACGCGCTTCGAACAGTTGCGCTACACCGCGAACATTCCGCGCCAGATCTTCGACGTGCCGCAAGACCTCGCGCACGTCGCCGGTCCCGCGCGCTCGCTCCCTTCGATCGATTTGCAGCACGTCGTCGGCAGCGCCGGCTTCAAAGCGATGGGCCCGAAGTATCTCCCCGAAGGCTTCACCCCGATCGAAGGCGACGTGACCGACGTCAAAGGCGTGCGCACTCTCCATTTGCTCTACTCCGACGGCATTCGCACCGTATCGCTCTTCCAAAACAAACAGAATGCGGCGGTCGATCTTTCGCGATACCGCATCAGCGAAACGAAGATCGACGGTCAATCCGCGCGATACGTGACCGACGGACCGACCACGCTGTTGACGTGGTCCGAGGCCGGACTGCACTTCACCCTCGTCGGCGATCTCACGCTCGCGGAGCTGGGAAAAATCGCGTCGTCCGTAGTACCGTAAGCGCGTGAACGAACCCGAACGCGACCTCGCATCATTGCTCGTCTCGATGAAGCCGGCGCTCGACCCGCGCGAGTGGGTCTTCTGTCGCGTCGAGCGCGGCTTCGATGCGGCGGACCTCGATCCGCTGCTCTGCTTTCGCGAAAGCGAAGGGATGACGCTTATCATCGAGCGCGACGCCGCCGAACGGCACGGCCTCGCCTACGCGTTTCCGTGTCGCCACATCACGCTGCGCGTCCACTCGGATCTGCAGTCGGTTGGATTTCTCGCCGCGCTCTGCGGCGAACTCGCCAAGCACACGCTTCCGGTCAACGCGGTAAGCGCGTTCTATCACGATCACCTCTTCGTCCCGGTCGATCGCGGCGAAGAGGCGCTGCATGTGCTCGAAGAGTTGAGCGCGCAGACGGCGCGAAAGATCCTCTAAGCGAACAGATCGTCGACGCGCGCGAGGCGCTCGCGCACCACGCGCGGGATCGCGGCCTCGTCGGCAGCGCGCTCCGCGGACGCGCGTGCATCGCTCGCGCGCACGATCTGCTCGACCGATGCGGTGAGCGCGTCGATATCGTACCCACCCTCGAGCACGTAGGCGACCCTTCCGCCGCACGCATCGAACGCCGCCTCGTTGATCGCCCGCGCGAGGGCGGTCGCCGCGCCGACATCGACGCCGAGATCACCGACCGGATCGCCTGCGACGTAGTCGAATCCGGCGCTCGCCACGATCGCATCGGGGCGCACGTAGGCCACGACATCGCGCAGTAGGCGCTCCCACACCGCGACGAAGCCTTCGGTCGCGATGCCGCTCGCCGGAAGCGGCACGTTCACGATCGCGTCGCGCCCGAGCGTGGCGAGTTCGCTGCCCGTGCCGGGATAGGCGGGCGATGCGTGAGTGGAAACGTACGAGAGCCCCTCGCCCGCGACGTCCTGCGTGCCGTTGCCGTGGTGATAGTCGAAATCGACCACGAGCACGCGGCCGCCGTGGCGCGCCTGATACGCACGCGCCGCGATCGCCGCGTTGTTGAACAGGCAGAAGCCCATGCCGCGCCGCGACTCCGCGTGGTGACCGGGAGGACGCACGAGCGCGAAGGTTGCTTCTCCCGTTTCGACGGCCGCCTCGATGGCGACGATCGCCCCACCGGCGGCGCGTCGCGCCACCGCGAGCGACGACGCATCCACGACGACGTCACCGGTCGAGAGATAGCGCGGCCCGTCGAGGCCGCCGATTTCGCGTTTGACCAGTTCGAGGTAGCGCGGGGTGTGGACGCGCGCGATCTCTTCGTCGCTCGCGTCACGCGCGGGAAGCGCGCGATCGAGCATGCCGCGCTCCCGTAAACGCAAAGCGACCACCTCCACGCGGTCGGGCGATTCGGGATGCCCGAGCCCGCGGAGATGGTCGCCGTAGATCGCGTCGCTGACGATACGCAGCGGTTAGTGCTTCACTTTCGAGAGATCCGCGATCTGCTTTTGGATCTTCGCGTACTCGGGCGTTCCCTTACGCAGCGCCGGCAGCAGTCGCTTGAAGGCTTGAACCGCCTTCTGATTCTGCTTGGTACGCTCGTAGCTCTCCGCCGCGATGTAGAGCATCTGCGGATTCTGATCCAGGAAGCCCTTCGCGTTGCCGTCGAGCACGTCGAAGATCTCGGAGGCTTCTTTGTAGTTCTTCATCTCGAAATCGGCACCGGCGATGCAGGCGAGCGTGACCGGGCTGCGGTCCATTTGGAAGCTCTTGCTGCACGCGTCCTTCGAGTTCTTGTAGTCGTGAACGTACGAGTACGCCTGACCGAGCATCGCGAGCGCACGCGGATCGGGCTCGAGCGCGGTCGCTTGTTTGAGGTAGCCCACCGCATCGCTCATCTTGCCGTGCTCCATCGAGAGCTGTCCGAGACGGTAGAGCGCGCCCGGATCTTCTTTATCGATCGCGAGCGTGGCGAGCCACTCTTTCTGCGCGTTCACGAGGTTCTTCTGCGCGGCCCAATAGTCGCCGAAGGCGAGGTGCAGCGAGCTTTCCTTGGGATAGCGCGCGATCGCTTCGTCGAAGATGCCTTCGGCTTGCGAGAACTTCTTCTCGCTCGCGAAGTAGTTGGCTTTACGCACGTAGATCGAGGCTTTCTGCTCGTCGCTCGACGCCGCGACGATCGCGTCGTCGAAGGCCGAGGAAGCCTTGGCATCGTCGTGCTGGGCCGCATATTCGTCGGCCTTGAAGATCAGCGCTTGCACGTTCTGCGGATCGAGCGCGAGCGCGCGCTCGATCGTCGAGATCGCCATCGGAATGTTGTTCTGCGCCGCGTAGGTGCGCGCGATCTGGAAGATCGGATCCGAATTCTTGGTATCGAGCGCGAGCGCTTTCTCGTAGTCCGCGCGCGCGGCATCGAACTTCTGCTCCGCGGCGAGCACGCCGCCGAGCATCATCAGACTCTGCGAGTCGGACTTGTTGAGCACCATGCTCCGGTTCGCGATACGCTCCGCGTCGGTGAATCGACCGGCGCGCACGTAGAGCGAGACGAGCTGGCCGAGCACGGCTTCGTTACCGGGATCGAGGTTGGCCGCTTGTTCGAGATCGGACGTCGCCTGATCGAGGCGGCCGAGTTGAGACATCGCATATCCGTCGAACGTATAGACCCGCGCGGTCTTATCGCCCATCTGCAGCAGACGCTGCGTCAAGCCGACGGCGTAGTCGGGACGGTTGATCCCGAGGAACTGGCCCGCGAGCTCGATCATCGCTTGCTGATCGTTCGGATTCGCCTTGAGCTTGGCCTGAAGGCGCGGAATCGCGACATCGGGCGGCTCGGGCGAAGCGGTGGGAAGCGCCGAAGGTGACGGCGACGGCGTCGGTGTCGCCGCCTTATGGCCGAAGAGACCGGCCTGTGCGCTCGGCGTGGTGACGACGGCAGCCGCGAAGAACGCGGCTACCATCGTGAGGAGAAGGGCGAAACGTTTCAACGTGTTGTGGATCCTAACTTGGCGTTATGCTTTGGACGCGGCCACGAGTTTCGTGAGTTCCGGAAGGATCGCGAACGCGTCGCCCACGACCACGAGATCCGAGAACTCCGCAATCGGCGCGGCTCCGTCCTTATTGATCGCGACGATCGTACCGGAAGAACGCATCCCGACCTTGTGTTGTATCGCGCCGGAGATGCCGACGGCGATGTAGAGGTTCGGGCTGACCGTCTTGCCGGTCTGTCCGATCTGCAGGCTGTACGGAACCCAGCCGGCATCGGCCGCGGCGCGCGAGGCACCGACGGCACCGCCGAAGAGCTTCGCGAGTGGCTTGAGGAGCTGGTCGAAGGGATCCGGGCCACCGAGGCCGCGGCCGCCCGCGACGACGACCGGAGCTTCCTCGAGCGCGAGCTCGCCCGTGCCTTCTTCCACGTCATTCTCGACGACGACGGCATAGCTCTTTCCAGCCGGCTTCTCGATCGGCTGCACCGCAGCCCCGGCACCGCCCGCTTGCGCGCTGAACGCGTTCGGACGGATCGTCGCGATGCCGTAGTCGGCCGACTTGAGCTTGGCCGTGGTGATCGCGGCGCCGCCCATCTTCGGCATCACGGCCTCGACGGTGCCGCCCTCGATCTTGAAGTCGGTCGCGTCGGCGACGATGCCCGCATTCAAACGAGCGACGAGGCGTCCGGCGACGTCTTTCCCGCCGAGCGTGTTGGCGACGAGGACGAGCGAGGGACCGACCGCGCGTGCGGCGGCTTCGAGATAATCCACGATCGGATCGAGCAGGAAGCCGTCGACCTGCGCGTCGTCGTTGACGTGCACGGCGTCGAGCGGATAGCTCTTGAGCGTGTCGGCGAGCTGCGAGGAGCCCGCGCCGACGACGACGGCGTGCGCCTTGCCGCCGAGCTGATCGGCGAGTTTGCGCGCGAGCGTGGCCATCTCGAAGGTGACCTTGGGCGTGGAGCCGTTCTTGTGTTGAACGTAAACGATGACGTTTTGCATTAGACCAGCTTCTTCTCTTTCAGGAAATCGAAGATCACTTGGGCGCCTTGCGCACCGTCGGCGGCCTCGACCACTTGGCCCTTGCCGCGCACCGGCGGCGGAGCGAACGCGAGCAGTTCGGTCTTGGCGCCCGCGGCACCGACGGGCTGTTCGAGCCCGAGGTCGCCGAGCGTCATCGCGGCGATCGTCTTTTTCTTCGCGCCCATGATGCCTTTGAGCGAGGCGTAACGCGGCTCGCCGAAGGTCAGCGCCGTCGTCATCACCGACGGAAGCGGTGCCTTGACGATCTGATATCCCGTGTCGGTCTCGCGCTCGATCTTCAGCGCGCCGTCGACCACGTCGGCCTTGCGCGCATTCGTGACGAGCGGCATCTGCAGGTACTCGGCGATCGCGCCGGGCGTCGCGCCGGTCGAACCGTCGTCGGAGAGTCCGCCGACGAGCAACAGGTCGAAGCCGACCTTCTTGAGCGCGTGCGCCATCGCATAGGACGTTCCCCACACGTCGCTGCCCTCGAGGCCAGCGTCGCTCAGGAGCACGGCGTCGTCGGCACCCATTGCGAGGGCCTTGCGCAGCGTCTCTTTGAGCGCCTCGGGCGCCATGGCGAAGACGGTGACCGTCGAATCGCCGCCGATGCGCTCTTTGAGCTGCAACGCGGCTTCGAGCGCGTATTCGTCGTAAGGATTGAGCACCGTCTCGACGCCGGTGCGAACCAGGCGCTTGGTTGCGGGATCGATACGCTTTTCGGCGTTCGGATCCGGCACAAGCTTGACCGTGACCACGATCTTCACGTGGAGTCTTGACCTCCTCTAACGTGGGGCGGAACCCGGCGCTATTGGGGTTCGGCGAGACCGACCCCTGCCCGGGCAATACCTGATATTTTTATCAGAAAGCCCGGGCGGGGTCCACGGGTACTATCGCAGGCCGCCTATCGAAGTCGAACGCCGAAGCCGAGGCCGAGGTAGTGGAAGCGCTTGGAGGGGTCGCCGATGAGCGACTGGCCGAGCTCGACATCGAGCTCAAAACGGCTCCCGAGCAGCTTCTGCACGCCGCCGTCGACGAAGGCTCGGCCGCTCTGGTCGGGCGCGAGCTTCGAGGCATAGACGTACTCGCCGTAGAGCTGCGTCGCGCGCGGCAACTGCTTGGTCACGACAACCGAGGGCAGAAAAACGCCGTAGCGCGCCCGATTGCCCGCCGCGTCGAACCCACTCGTGGATTGCAGCGCGAGCGTGGTTCCGATCCCAACCGTGTCGCTGAGCGCGTAGCCGGCGTCGAGGTTCAGCGTCTCGGTCGCACCGCCGGCGGTGAAGCCGGGCGACCCGTTGGGGGCCGTGTAGAGCCCGTCCACAGCGACCGTGGTCCGGCCGCGCGGCGCGAACTCGACCTTGATGCCGAGGCCGCCGTCGGAGTATCCCTGCGTGCGCGCGAGCCCGCCCTTACCGTCGGGAGCCGCCGCGCGCACGTAGTTCGGGCCGATCAGGTCAAATTCGAAGCGCTGCGCGAGGCCATAACGGATGATGCTCTGCGGATACTGATCGAGATATGACGCGCCGCTCTCGTTGGTGCCGTTGATTTGCGACTGGTAGCCCTCTTCGAGGAGGAGCATGCCCGGAGCAACCGCGCACGGGCTGAATCCCACCGTGGGACGATCGAGCGTGGCGAGCAATCGGCCCGGACCATCGCACGGATCGTCCGCGGGCGCCGGCGATGCCATGGGTGCCGACGACGGCGGCGCCGCGGGTGCGGGTGTTGGCGAGACAGCAGCGAGCGTCGCCGCGAAAACGAGAACGTGGATCATTGCCTTAATTTAGGCTAACCTAAATTGACGCCGATACGACGTTTCACGCACGCCATGCGGTCGCTTCGTTACCTCACGCGCGTCTTACGCCCTCGCGCATATTGATTCGGCACGAACGCCTCGGCGCCGAGTGCATCGGCGGCGTCCCACACCCAGCGCGGTTCGCGAATGAAGCCGCGCGCGAGCGCAACGAAATCGGCTTCGCCGTTCGCGACGATCGCCTCGGCCTGCTGCGGATCGGTGATTGCACCAACCGCCATCGTCGCAATTCCGGATGCTTCGCGAATCGATTTTGCGAACGGAACCTGATAGCCCGGTCCGACGGCGATCTTCTGCTCCGGCGAGAGCCCGCCGCTCGATACGTCGATGAAGTCGCACCCGCGCGCCTTCAGTTCGTGCGCGAAGGTGATGGACTGCGCGAGATCCCAGCCGCCCTGCACCCAGTCGCTCGCGGAGATGCGCACGCCGAGCGGCTTGCGTTCGGGCCACACCGCGCGCACCGCGTCGAAGAGTTCGAGCGGAAAGCGCATGCGGTTTTCGAGCGAGCCGCCGTATGCGTCCTCGCGCACGTTCGAGAGCGGCGACAGAAATTGATGGCCGAGATAGCCGTGCGCGAAGTGCAATTCGATCGTGTCGATGCCGAGGCGCTCGCAACGCTCCGTCGCGAGCACGAAGTCGCGGCGAATCTTCTCGAGCCCGGCGTCGTCGAGCGCGTGCGGCACGTCGTAGCCCTCATACGCGAGCGCCGAGGGCGCAACGGTCGGGTAGCGATGCTCGCCGGTCGCGGCGCCGCCGCCGTCCCACGGCGGCATGGTCGAGGCCTTGCGGCCCGCATGCGCGAGTTGCACGCCGATCTTCGCACGCGCGTAGGTGCGGATGAACGCGACGACGCGCGCCATGCCCGCTTCGTTCTCATCGCTGTAGAGGCCCAGGTCGCGATCGGTGATGCGCCCTTCCGGACTCACCGCCGTCGCTTCGAAGATCGCGAGGCCCGGGCCGGAGAGCGCCATATGTCCGAGGTTGACCACGTGCCAGTCGTTCGCGGTGCCGTCCTGCGCCGAGTACTGACACATCGGCGAGATGACGATCCGGTTCTCGAAGGTCACGTCACGCAGCGAAATCGGTGAAAACAGCTTGCTCATCGCAGGATAAGGACCTCGCAGCCGGCGGCGGAGTTGCGCGGCAACTCCGTGTCACCCTGAGCCTGTCGAAGGGCGCCCCTGCGAGGTATCCCGGCGCCCTTCGACAGGCTCAGGGTGACACGGAGCGTGGTGCTCGCTTTTACACATTGGGACGAGCGGGGATCGAACCCGCATGCTCTCGCGAGCGGCAAATTTTAAGTCTGCTGTGTCTGCCAGTTCCACCACCGTCCCTCGGTGGTCGTCGCTACTGTCGGTAGTTTTCGACCGTATCGGCCGAGCGCATTTTTGCCGTGCTCGGATCTTGGCCTGCATCGCGGCGCGCGCGACGTTGACGTAAGAGGTCGTAGTAGCGGTCGAGCTGGACTTGGACGGCGTCGAGGCGTGCCTTGTCGTCGGCGGTGAGTCGGCCCGCTTCGCCGTGTTCGAGGAGCCGATGCTCCTCGGCGACGAGCGACTCGATGTGCTCGTGGATGCTCTGGTCGTTCATGCCCGTTGCTCCGGGGAACGAACGCGCGCGTCCTGCTCGCGCGGGCCTAGTGGGGGATCGCGGGCGCCGCGATCGGGTGCTGATCGCGCTGCGCGAGCAGATAGCCGAGCAGCAGATCGGCCGTGGTCGCGACCGCGCGATCGCTGCCGACGAGATCCAGAACCGTCTCGAGCACGATGATCCCGGCGGGCAGAATGTCGGCGCGTTGCGGCTTTATCCCCGGCACGTCCTTGCGCTCTTTGTACGAGAGCGCGCATAGGCGCACGAGCGCGCGCTGCAGATCGCTGCGAGTGAGCTCGAAGCGGTCGATCTTGTTCTTCTTGCCGCGCACGATCGCGGCGGCCGTCGTCGCCGAGCCGCCGACGAACGCCAAGCGCTCGACGGCTGGAAACTCCGCAAGCGGCGCGAGCGCCTCGCGCGCGAGCCGACGCGCGCGCTCGATCGTGTCGAGATCGACGATGCCCTCGCGTCCCGAGAGCGCCGGAATCGCCTCGGTCAAGCGCACGGCGCCGATCTCACACGAGACCGTTCGCGCCGGCGTCGGCGAAGAGCCGATCGCGTACTCGGTGCTCCCGCCCCCCGTGTCGATCACGCCGACCTCACCGTGCATCGGCCCGAGCGCGCTGATCGCGCCGCGATACGAAGCCGTCGCCTCCTCATCGCCCGAGAGCACGTGCACGGGAACGCCGAGCAGCTTCTGCACTTCGGCGGTGAATTGCGGGCCGTTCTCCGCGCGGCGCACCGCGCTCGTCGCGATGGCGAAGAGGCGCACGTAGTGCCCGCGTACCGCGCGCAGATGCGAGCGCACCGCGTCGAGCGTGCGCGCCATCGGCTCGATGCCCAGATGCCCGCTCTCGCGCAGGCCCTCGCCGATGCGCGTGCCGATCGAACGTGCGAGATCGACGTGCGGCACGTCGGGCGCCATATCCGCGAGCAGCACGCGCGTGGAGTTGGTACCGATCGAGATGACGGCGTGATGTTTGCTCAAGAAGCCTGCTCTTCGCTATCGCTCGTCGTTCTGCTTGGGCGCAAAGAGCGCGGCACGCTTTTTCTTATGCAAGAAGTGGCGTTCGTGGGCGGACACGCCGTCGGCGTCGCTCTCCCACGACTCGGTGCTCTTGAAGAATTCCGCGAGCTGTTCGTCGAGTTCCGGCTCGTCGATCTGCGGCGCGAGGGTGACCATCGGATGGCGCCCACCGGGATGGCGAACGAAATGTACGTGCTTGCGATGCGCGAAGGCGCTCTCGTACTGCCGACGGTGACTCTCGATATCGCCGGCCGGCGCGCTCGCCAATTCGCCGGATTCCAGGCGCACGGCAGCGCCGAAGGCGTTGAGATTGATAACGACGCCGCGGACCGTCTCGCTCACGGAGAGGCGGGGTCGGCCGAAGGCGCGGGGCTCACGAAGATGAGCGCTTCGTTCTTGCGTACGAGCCGCAGGCGTTCGTGGATCTCGGGAATCGCACCGTCGGGATCTTCGAGGCGACGCAGTTGGCGACGCTGCCACGTCCGATGCGCTTCCAGTCGCGCGATGTCGTGCTGGGTCGAGGAGAGCTCGCGGGCAAGCGCGACGTTCTGCTCGATCACGCGGGCGAATTGAATGCCGACGAGAGTAAAGACCATGAGCGCAACCGCAGTCGCCGCGAGGCGACCGACAATGCGAACGGCGAGCGGTGCGCGCGTGCGTCGCTTCACGGAATCGTTCCGATGGTCTCCCGGCGCTCGGTTCCCCATGCGCCTATCCGCCGATACTTCCGATAACGCTCCTCCAGCAGTGCTTCCGGCGTCATCGCCGAGAGCTTCTGCACCGCGCGTCGGACCGATTCGAGCACCCGCGTCACGACGGTCGAGGGCTCACGATGGGCGCCCCCCAGCGGCTCCGGCACGATCTCGTCGATGATGCCGAAACGCTGCAAATCCGCAGCCGTTAACTTCAACCGCGTGGCGGCCTCTTCCGCTTTGGAGGCGTCGCTCCAGAGGATGGCCGCGCAGCCTTCGGCCGAGGCCACCGAGTACACGGAGTGTTCGAGCATGATCACGTGGTCGGCGATGCCGAGCGCGAGCGCGCCGCCCGAGCCGCCTTCGCCGATGACGGTCGCCACGATCGGCACGCGCGCTTGCACGAACTCGTAGAGGCACATCGCGATCGCCTCGGACTGCGCGTGCTCCTCGGAGCTGATGCCGGGATCGGCGCCCTTGGTGTCGATGAAGGTCACGATCGGCAAGCCGAGGCGCGAGGCGGTGTGCGCGAGACGCTTGACTTTGCGGTATCCCTCCGGCGTTACCATGCCGAAGTTCCGCTTGATGTTCTCTTTCGTGTCGCGACCGCGTTGCTGGCCGATGAGCATCACGGCGCGGCCGCCGAGCGTCGCGAAGCCGCCCACCACGGCCGGATCGTCGCGGAAGTGACGGTCGCCGTGCAACTCGTCGAAGCTTTCGACCTGCGAGATGTAATCGAGGGCGGTCGGGCGCTCCGGATGGCGCGCCATGTGGATCTTTTCGTACGGCGTGAGCGAGCCGAAGAGCTCGCGCTGCAGCTCTTCGTACTTCTGTTCGAGCGCGGCGATCTCGGCCGACATATCCACCGGCTGGTTCGCGTTCGCCGCGCGCAGATCGTCGATCCGGCGTGCGACTTCGAGCAGGCCCTTCTCGCGTTCGACGATGGGATTCATGCGCGCGCCCTCTTGCCGTCGGCCGCGTAGCGCAAGAGTCGCGTCAACGTCGCTTTGAGTTCGTGGCGCTCCACGACCATATCGATGTGCCCCTTCTCGAGCAAAAACTCCGCGGTCTGGAACTGATCGGGGAGCTTCTGGCGGATGGTCTGCTCGATTACGCGGCGACCGGCAAAGCCAATCATCGCCTTCGGTTCGGCGATGATGACGTCGGACTCGAACGCGAACGACGCCGAGACGCCGCCGGTGGTCGGATCGGTGAGCACGGTCACGAAGAAATTACCGTCCTGCATGAAGCGCGCGACCGCGGCGGTCGTCTTCGCCATCTGCATGAGCGCGAACATGCCCTCTTCCATGCGAGCGCCGCCCGAGGCGGTGAAGAGCACGCACGGAATACCGCGCTTGCGCGCCTCTTCGAGCAGCATGGTGATGCGCTCGCCGACGACGGTGCCCATCGTACCGCCGCGAAAGTGGAAGTCCATCACGCCGAGCGCGACATCGCAGCCGTCGATCGCGCCGATACCGCAGACGACGCCTTCGTTGATTCCGGCCTTCTCGCGGTCGGCCGCGATCTTGACCGGATAGGTCTTCTTGTCCACCCAACCCAGCGGATCGCCCGTGGCGACGTCGGATCCGATCTCGGTGAAGTCGCCGTCGATGAGCATGCTGATGCGATCGTACGCGCTCATCCGAAAGTGGTGCGCGCACTTCGTGCAGACGAAGAGATTCGTCGCGAGGTCACGCCGGTACAGCACCTCGCCGCACTTCGGACATTTGCTCCACAGCGCGGCGTCGCGCTGCTCCGCGTTCTTCCCGCGACGGATGCGCAGCCATTCGGGCATCGGCATCGGTCAGCTCTTTCCGGTGAGGCGCTGGGCGTAGAGGCTGCGCAATTGCTTGAGGTAGTTGAATATCTCTTTTTGATTCAGCTTGGACTCGCCGACGATGCGGTCGGTAAAGACGTACGGAACCTCGAGCGCGCGGCCGTAATGCGCCTTGGCGACGACTTCGAGACCGATCTTGAAACCGATCGGATCGAGCGTGACGCCGTCGAGCGCCTCGCGTTTCACGAGGAAGAACCCGCTCGTGATGTCCTTGACGTTGGTGAGCGGACGCGCGAGCAAACACGCGACGCGCGAGGTGATGATGCGCTTGGCGGGCCAGTTGGTGATGCCGCCGCCCTTCACGTAGCGGCTGCCGATCGCGAGCCCGTAGGTGCCCGAGGCGAGCGCTTCGACCATCTTGGGGACGATCGTGATGTCGTGGCTGAAGTCGGCATCCATCGCGCCCAGCGCGCGCGATTCCGGCCGCGCGACCTTCCATCCGTCGATGACGCCGCTCGAGAGCCCGAGCTTGCCCGGGCGATGCAGACAGCGCACCGGAAGTTCGGACGAGAGGCGGTCGACGATCGCGCCGGTGCCGTCGGGCGAATTATCGTCGACGACGATGATCTCGCCGTCGAGCCCGTGCTCCTTGAAAAGCGCGTCGAGCGCGCGCAGCAATCGTTCGATGCCGCCCGCTTCGTTATAGGTGGGAATGACGAATGAAAACGGAAGACTAGCCATGGTCAACCGAGCCTTTTACGACGCGGTGCCGGGAATCTCCGGTTCTCTCGGGCGACAGAGCGGCGAGCGCCCGCGCGACGAGCTGCTCGCGGTCGTCGGCGTCGGAGGGAAAGATCGCGATACCGACGCCGACTTCGATCCGAATGCGCTCGCCGTCGAAGAGCATCGTCCCACCCGCGGCCTCCACCATCTGTCCGGCCAGACGCGCGGCCTCCGCGTCGCCGAGACACGGGTCCTGTACCACGGCGAAGGCATCGTCACCGAGGTGCGCCACGAACTCGCCGTCGCGCGCGAGGGTGCGCAGTCGCGCCCCGACCATGCGCAGCATCTCGCTCACGCCCTCGTCGCCGTGGGTCGCGCGCACCCCCTCCACGCCCCCGAGCGCGAGGTAGAGCATCGCAATGCGCCCGCCGGTCCGACGCACGCGGGCGAGCGTCGCGTCGAGGTGATCGTTGAAGAACGCGCGATTCGGAAGGCCGGTCAGATCGTCGGTGAGCGCACGAGCGGGCTCCCCGCTACCCGCGCGCGTGCGTTCGAGCGAGGCGCCGACGAGGCTTGCGACGACGTGCACGAAATCGCGGTCCGCTTGATCGAAGGGGTAGGCACGTCGATGCGCGTTGACGATCGAGAGGATGCCGATCGGCTGCGACTGCGCGTAGATCGTGCGGCCGATGTAGGCGTGCCAACCGTAAAGGCGCGTGGCCGGATCCTCTTGCCACTTTGTTTCGCGCGTGTCGGAGATCGCGATCACGTGATCGGAGCCGTAGGTCAGGCGCGCGAACGTTTTGGCGAACTCGACGCGCTGCCCCACCGCCGGGGCGACGCCGAAGGTAAACTCCACGCGCAGCGTTCCCGCGTGCTCGAAGCTCACGGCGCCGCCGTCGGCCGCGAGCGAGGTGACGGCGAAGCGAAGCAGTTCCTGAACCTGTTCGTCGGGACGGCCGGCATAGCGCGCCATCACCTCGGCGACGGTCGCCAGCCGCTCGCGCTGCATCGCTTCGCGAAACTCCAGGCGAACGCGGTCGCTCGCGTTGCTGAGGATCGCATAGATGCCGCGCAAATTCCGTCCCGTGCCGATCGGCACGGTGACGATCGAGATCGGCACCGTCGGTTCGCCTTTGGGACAGAGCGTGCCGCGCAGCGCGCTCGGCTCGTCGCGAATGAAGGTCGAGGCGAGTCCGCGGCGCTCGAAGTGATCGGGCATCGGCGCGAGATCGGCGATCCCGTGACCGATCAATTCGTCGGCGCGATAGCCCGAGAAGCGCTCCATCGCCGGATTGACGGCCGCGATCTTACCATCGAGGCCGATCGCGACCACGGCGTCGGGATGCTGCTCGAAGAGGGCCCGAAATTCGAACGCTTCAGTCGCCGCGGGGCGCGCGCGAAGACGCACGAAACATGCGTAAACGATCGCGCAGAGCGCGACGGCGACGAGTGCGCCCGCGAGAAACGTCATCGAGCTTCATAGTACGCGATACAGGACGCTGCGCCCCTTGCCCGCGCTCTTCGCCGCGTACATCGCCGCGTCGGCACGTCGCACGAGTTCCTCGGCGTCGTCGGCATCGCGAGGATAGGCCGCGATCCCCACGCTCGCACCGACCGCGATGCGGCTGCCGCCAAGCAGAATCGGCTCGCTTGCCGCTTCGACCAGACGTTCCCCGAGGCGCACGGCGGCGGCGTCGTCTTGGCAGGCGCCCTGCAGCACGACGAATTCGTCGCCGCCGATGCGAGCGACAACGTCGTCGTCGCGCAGGACGCCGCGCAGACGCGCGGCGACGACGCGCAAGACTTCGTCGCCGGCGGCGTGTCCGAACGTGTCGTTGACGCCTTTGAAGCCGTCGAGGTCGACGTAATGCACGGTCACGCAGCCACCGTGGCGACGCGCGCGCGCCATCGCGATTTGGAGATGGTCCTCGAAGTACTTACGGTTCGGCAGACCGCTCACGTCGTCGCTGAAGGCCTTGACGCTCAGTTCGGCTTCGGTCTTCGCGCGTTCGATGGAGGCTCCAACCACGCCGGCCACGATACGCAAGAAGTCTTCGTCGGAGCGGTCGAACGGGGCTCCGCGCTCGCGTCGGGTCGTGAAACTGACGATGCCGACCGGCGCGCCTTCGGCAAAGAGCGTGGCGCCGATGTACGACCGCCAGCCCTGCTCGAGCGTGGCCGGATCGTTGCGCCACTGCGGATCGTGCGTATCGGAGATTGCGAGCACGCGCTCCGAGCCGTAGGTCCAGCGCGCGTACGTGCGTTCGAGCGCGAACTCGTCGCCGCCGACCAACGCCTGCCCCGTCGCATGGATGATCCGCAACCGTCCGTGCTCGATCAAACTCACCGCGCCGGAATCCGCGCCGAGCGAGTGACGCGCGAAGTCGAGTACGCGGGCGATCTGCTCGTTCGCGCTGCCCGCGTAGCGCGAGAGTACGTCCGCGACGGCCGCAAGACGCTGACGCTGGGTCGACTCTTTGAACTCCAGGCGCTGTCGTTCGCTCACGTCGCTCAGTTTGACGTAGGTTCCCGCGAGCTCGCCGCGCACGAAGATCGGCACCCGCGCAATCTCAACCGGGATCGACGGTTCGCCTTTGCGCACGAGCGTACCGACCGAGACGCCGGACTGCTCGCTCACCATCGGCGCACCGAGGCCGCGCCGGTCGAGTTGTTCGTGCATCGGCGCGAACTCGGCGAGTGGGCGTCCGATCAGCTCCTCGAGACGGTACCCGCCGAGCGCGAGTGCGGCATCGTTCGCACGCTCGATGCGTTCGTCGAGACCGATGGCGAGAATCGCTTCGGGGTGATAGTCGATGATGGAACGCAGCCGATCCATCGCGTCGGTCACCTCATTTTGCACGCGCAGCAGATCGCGCTGATCGCTCGCCATGCCGAGGACGCTGCGTACGTGCCCGCGGACCCGAATCGGTACGAGCGAGCACAGCACCGGAATTTCGCCGCCGCGACGATCCACGAAGACCGCCTCGAACTCCGAAGCCTCGCCCGCGAGCGCTCGCGCGAAGCACGTCGCGACCATCGCGCGATCGCGCTCCGCGACGTGCGTGCGCCAGGATTCGCCGATACACTCGTCCGACACGCCGAGCAACGCCTGCGCCGCGGCGTTGCCGCGCGAGATCGTACCGTCGGGATAGTAGAGCGCCATCGCGTCGAGACTGTCGTCGAAGACCGCGGCGAATCGCTCGCGTCGTCCTTCGGCTTCGAGCACCATGGCCTGCCAGCGGCGTTCCGTCGGCAACAAAACGACCGCATAGAGCATCGCAGCCGTCAGCACGACGAGCGCCGCCCCCGCCGCGCACGCGATGCGCAGCGGTCCGCCGCCGGGGTAGTGCGCCCCGATCAGCAGTGCGAGCAACACCAATTGCAGCGCTCCGACACCGGCGAGCACTGCCAGGGATACCACGCCCACAACCCGGAGACGTCGAAAGCGCGGTTCAGGCACGGCCGAGCCTTCGGCGGCATGGGCCAAAAGTCGTGCTTACTTGCTTGTGTGGTGCCGAACGAGGACCAGGGTCACTAACCCGGCCGTCTCGCTGCGCAGGATGCGCGACCCGAGCGAGACGAGCTGCGCGCCGGCGGCCTGCGCGCGCTCGGCCTCCGCGTGCGAGAATCCGCCCTCGGGACCGATGACGACGAGCACGCGGCTCGCCTCCGCGAGCAGGCGTGCCAGGCGCTCGCGCAGGTTCTCGGGCTCCGCCACCTCCCACGGGAGCAGCACGAGGTCGTACGACCCCATGCGGGCGAGCAGTTCGTCGAAGGCGATGGGCTCGGCAACCGCCGGAATGTCGCTCCGCCCGGACTGCTGGGCGGCACCGCGCGCGAGACGCCGCCACCGTTCGAGCTTTGCGTCGCCGACGTCGCGCACGACCGTTCGCTCGCTGACCAGCGGCAGAATCTCCGCGACGCCGAGTTCGGTCAGCTTCTCGACGACGAAATCCATCTTCTGCCCTTTGGGCACGCCCTGTGCGACGTCGACCACGACGCCGTCGCGCGGCGCAGCCTCGCGCACGCGCTCCAAGCGCGCGCCGACGCGTTCGCCTGCGATCTCGAGCTTCGCGTCGAACGCATGCGCGCTCGAATCGACGAGTTCGATCGAGTCGCCGTCACGCAGTCGCAGCACGTGCACGATCTTGTGCGCGTCGCTGCCGACGATCGGGACCAGATCGCCGAGCGCGTGCGCGTTCTCGACGAAGAAGCGTCGCGCTCCCACTACTCGGGGCGGAACGCGTCCTTCACGCGATCGAGAAAGCTGCGCTCTTCGATCGCGTCGCCGCCCATGCGCGCGTACTCCTCGAGCAGCTCTTTCTGCTTCTTGTTGAGTTTGGTCGGCACGACGACGTGCACGGTGACGTGATGGTCGCCGCGCTGCGAGCCGCGCACGCTCGGCATGCCGCGTCCGCGCAGGCGCAGCGTCGTCGCGCTCTGCGTGCCGGCCGGAATCGTGAGCGGGAGCGCGCCTTCGAGCGACGGCACCTCGATGGAGGCGCCGAGCGTCGCTTGCGGATAGCTGATCGGCACGTCTACGTACGTGTCGAGTCCGTCGCGGCGAAAGATCGGGTGCGCGGCGACGCTCAAGTACACATAGAGATCGCCCGCGGGTCCGCTGCGGATGCCGGCTTCGCCGTTGCCCGCGATGCGGATGCGCGAGCCGTCGTCAACGCCCGCAGGCACCTTGACGGTGAGCTTGCGTTCGACTTCGTGGCGTCCGCGGCCGTGACACGTCGCGCACGGCTGCGGGATGACGGTGCCTTCGCCGCCGCACTGCGTGCAGACCGACTGCGTGACGAACTGTCCGAGCGGCGTCTGGCGCACCGAGCGCATCGCGCCCGAACCGCCGCAGCGATCGCACTGCACGATGAGCGTGCCGGGCTGCGCGCCGGAACCCTTGCACGATTCGCACTGCGCGAGGTGCGAAAACTGAATCTCGCGCGTCGTGCCCGCGAATGCGTCTTCGAGCGTGATCTCGAGATCGTAGCGCAGGTCGGAACCGCGCTGCGGCCCGTTGCGCCGCGGCGCCCCGCCGCGCATGTCGCCGAAGAACATGTCGAAGATGTCGCCGAAGCCGCCCGGCCCGAAGCCCCCGAATCCGGCATCGCCGCCGCCGCCCGGGCCACCGACCGTGCCGAAACGGTCGTAGTGCGCGCGCTTGTTCGGATCGGAGAGCACTTCGTAGGCTTCGTTGATCTCTTTGAAGAGATGCTCCGCCTGCGCCTTATCGTCGGCGACGTCGGGATGGTGCTTGCGCGCGAGCGTGCGATACGCACGTTTGATCTCGTCGGGCGATGCGTCGCGTGCGACGCCGAGGACTTCGTAGTAATCCTTGGTGGGCATTCCGTGATGTCTGTTTCTTTGTGGGGCGGAGGTGCTATTTGATCTCGACGTCGGAGAGGCGTTCGGAGAGCGTCTCGGCGGTTCCTGATGCGAGCGCGAGCAAGCGCGCGTACGGCATTCGCCGCGGACCGAGAATCGAGAGCATGCCGAGCGCCGAGTCGCCGAAGCGGTAGGGCACGGTAACGACCGAAAGGTCGGCGAGTTCGTCCACGCCGAGTTCGCCGCCGATCTTTACGCTCGGAGCATCCGAACTCATCGAATCCGCGACGAGATCGTAGAGCGTCTTCTGCTCCTCGATGATGCGCAGAATCGAACGCATCTTACGCAGGTCGTGGAATTCGGGCTGATCCAGCAGGTGCTGCGCGCCCGAGGCGGCGACCGCGGCCGTCTCCGACTGGCGCGCGTTGCGTAGCGCCGTCATCACCGCGCCGCGCACGTCGTCGCCCAGGCCCACTTCTTCAACGACCGCGGCGACATCGGAGTCGCCGATCTCGCGAAGCAGGCGATTGCTGAGCCGGGCATTGAGCGCGTTCGAGCAGCGCGTGAGCGCGTCGGCGTCGAGGTCGCGCGCGACTTCGAAGAGACTCTGCGCGCCGACCCCGAGCGAGGTAACCACGATCGCGACGCCGGTACGCGGCGAGAGCCAGATGAGCTGGATGTGCTTGAACATCTGCGCGTCGAGTTGCGGCTTGGTGACGAACGCGACGTTGTTCGAGAGGCGCCCGAGCAAGCGCGTGGCGTGATCCATGATCTCGTCGAGCTCGCGGCTGGCGTCGCGCAGGTCGTCGCGAATGCGGCGACGATCCTCGGCCCCGAGCGGCTCGGGACGCATCAGCGCATCGACGTAGGTCCGGTAGCCCGAATCCGAAGGCACGCGTCCGGCCGAGGTGTGCGGCTGCACGAGGTAGCCCCCGGCCTCGAGCTCGGCGAGTTCGTTGCGCACGGTCGCGGAACTCACGCCGAGGTTATATTTCTGCGTTAGGGTGTTCGACCCGACCGGCTCCGCCGTCGCGATATATTCGTACACGACGGTGGCCAGAATGTAGGCCTTCCGCTTATCGAGTCCGTCGCCGCCCTTCATAGCCCCTTATCTTAGCACTCTGGGGACCGGAGTGCCAAGCGGGGCGGGCGGGAGGTCGGCCTGGATGGCGGCCTCGAGCTCGGGCCAATTCGTCTCGCCCTCCGAGACGAAGCTCACGTTGCCGGCCGCGTCGATGACGATCGTCACCGGAATCGGCGGCACCGCGTACGCCCGCGAGATCGAGCCGTCGACATCCTCGAGCAGGGGTAGATCGATATTCCAGAGGCGCAGATAGCTCGCGGCGACGTCGTGCGGCTCCGACGAAATCGTAAGGAGATGGATGCGCGAGCCGAAGGTGCGGTCGGCGCGCACGAACACGTGCAGCTCGTCGGTGCACGGATGGCACCACGAGGCCCAAAAGTTCAGCACGACGGGCTTACCGCGCCAGTTGCGAAGGCGTGCGGTGCCTTCGGTCGCGGGCACGCCGAAATCCGGCGGCGGAACGTGCAGCGGCACGTCGCGCGGGAGCGGCGACGCGGTCACGGCGGCGAGCACGATCGCAGCGAGCATCGTGCGATCTTTTCGGCAGGCATCGCGCGCGACCCCCGATAAACCGCTCGCATGGATACGCACGCGATCGAAGCACTCTTTGAAGAACGCCGCACGTTCCCACCATCGCCGGAATTCGCCGCCCAAGCAAACGCGAAAGCCGATATCTACGAGACCGCGAACGCCGACTATCTCGCCTACTGGGCGGAATGGGCGCGCAAGCTCGAGTGGATGAAGCCCTTCACGCAGGTTCTCGAATGGAACGAGCCCTTCGCGCGCTGGTTCCACGACGGCGAGCTCAACGTGTCGGTCAACTGCCTCGATCGCCACGTCCGCGCCGGCAAAGGCGACAAGATCGCGTACTTTTACGAGGGCGAACCGGGCGATCGCTGGACGATCACTTACCGGCAGCTCCTCGACGACGTCTGCCGTTTTGCGAACGGCCTGCGCAACCTCGGCATCAAGAAGGGCGATCGCGTCGCCATCTACATGCCGATGATTCCCGAACTGCCCGTGGCGATGCTCGCCTGCGCGCGCATCGGCGCGGCGCATTCGGTGATCTTCGGCGGATTCTCACCCGACTCGATCGTGGACCGCGTGAACGACGCGCAATGCGTCGCGCTCATCACCGCCGATTGGGGCTGGCGACGCGGCAACAAGGTCGCGCTCAAACGCAACTGCGACGTTGCCATGGAACAGACGCCATCCATCAAGCATTGCATCGTGGCGCGGCGCGTGGGTGACGACGTGTTCATGCACGAGGGCCGCGATTACTGGTTCGACGAGATCATGGCGAACCAGCCGACGACGTGCGAGCCCGAGCGCATGAATGCCGAGGATCTGCTCTTTCTGCTCTACACGAGCGGCACCACCGCGAAACCCAAGGGCATCAAGCACACCACGGGCGGATACCTCACGCACGTCACGGCGACGCATCACCTCGTTTTCGATCACAAGCCCGAGAGCGATGTGTATTGGTGCGCGGCCGACATCGGCTGGGTGACGGGGCATTCGTACATCGTGTACGGCCCGCTCGCGAACGGCGCGACGAGCGTCATCTACGAAGGCACACCGGATTATCCCGACAAGGATCGCCTGTGGGAGATCGTCGAGCGCTACAAAGTCACGATTCTCTACACCGCCCCGACCGCGATTCGCACGTTCATGAAGTGGGGCACGGAGTATCCGGCCAAGCACGACCTGAGCACGCTGCGTCTCTTGGGCTCGGTCGGCGAACCGATCAACCCCGAAGCGTGGATGTGGTATCGCGAATGGATCGGCGGCAACCGCACGCCGGTCGTCGATACCTGGTGGCAGACGGAGACGGGCGGCATCATGATCTCGCCGCTGCCGGGCGTCACGACGACGCCGCCGGGCTCGGCGACACACCCGCTTCCCGGCGTGTACGCCGATATCGTGAACGACAAGGGCGAATCGGTGCCGCTCGGCGGCGGCGGCTTCATCGTGTTGAAGAAACCGTGGCCCGGCATGCTGCGCGGAATCTGGGGCGACGACGAGCGCTACACGCAGACGTACTGGTCGAAATTCCAGCACATGTATCTGGCCGGTGACGGCTGCCGACGCGACACGCACGGCAACTTCTGGTTCATGGGCCGCATCGACGACGTGATGAACGTGAGCGGCCATCGCATCTCGACGACCGAAGTGGAGAGCGCGCTCGTGGATCATCCCAAGGTCGCCGAGGCCGCTGTGTGCGGCAAGGTGGACGACGTGACGGGACAGGCGATCTATGCATTCGTATCGCTCAAAGGCGGCGTCGCCGGCACGCCGGAGTTCGCCGATGAATTGCGCGATCACGTCGCCGAAAAGCTGGGCAAGTTCACGCGCCCGAAGTACATCACGTTCACGCAAGAGCTGCCGAAGACGCGCAGCGGCAAGATCATGCGGCGCCTGCTGCGCGACATCGCCGAAGGACGCAGCCTCGGCGACACCACCACGCTCGCCGACTCTTCGATCGTGAATGAACTCCAGGAGCGCGCAAAGATCGAAGTCACGAGCGAAGAGTAGTCCGAAAGCCCCGCTCCCGGCGGAACATACGGGCGCTCGCAGAAGTGAAGCGCCGATGTTCCGCCGCATGTTTCTCGCGACGCTCCTCGTCGCGGCCAATCTCTTGCTGTTCGTCGGGCCGGCCGTTGCCGCGCCCGCGCTTTGGCTCGTGCAATCGCCGACGAGCAAGGTGTACCTGTTCGGCACCGTGCACATCATCAGCAACGACGTGCAGTGGCACTCCCCCGAACTCGATGCGGCGCTCGCCGCAAGTCAGGATCTCTACCTTGAGATCGCCGACGCGAACGACCGCAACGCGGCGGCCCGTGCGATGTTGAAGGACGGCTGGGATCCCCACCACCCGCTCTCGACCTTGCTCTCGAAGTCTGATCTTGCGTTGCTCGACGCCCGAGCGCGCGAAGACGGGCTGCCCGGCGCGACGATGTTCGAGCCGATGCGTCCGTGGCTTGCGTTTCTTTCGTTAACCGCGCTCGATGCGCGCCACTCGAAGAGCGGTGCAGGTTCGACGGGGGGCGTGGACTTAGTTATCCGCAAGGCGTTCAGCGACGCGGGCAAACCCATTCACGGCTTCGAGAGCTTCGAAAGCCAAACGCACATCTTCTCCGATATGCCGCAAGCAACGCAAATCGCGATTTTAGAATCCTCCCTTCATGCGAAGCAGAACCAAGGTGAAGGCTTCGATCGCATGATCGCATCGTGGCAATCGGGCGATCAAGACGCACTCGCAAGCGCGCTCCAATTTTCCGCGATGCAACACACGCCCGTGTACGCGCCGCTGATCGCCGATCGAAACGCCGCGTGGTTGAAGACGCTCGCGACCGTGCTCTCGAAGCCGGGCACAACCTTCGTCGCCGTCGGTGCCGCGCATATGATCGGCGCGGACGGGCTGCCCGCGCAACTGCAACGCCTCGGTTACACGGTCACCCGCGTGCCCATTGCCGACCCGTCGCCTGGAGCGACGACCGCGGCCTCGCAATCGCCGTCGCCGTCGCCGTCGTCGTCACCGGCCGCATCGCCGAGCGCGACGGCCTCGCCGATCCCGCCCGCCACGCTCGTGCCTCCGCAGGGCTGGAAGCGCGCGCCTGCGGGCGCCTCCGGCCCCACCTTCGTCGTGGAATCCATGTGGACGAGCCCGCAAGCGTCCGGTATCATCTTCACCGCGCATCTCCCCATCGACGCCGCGACAATCGGGAGCCTAGACGCATTCGAACCGTTCTACCGCCAAGGCTTGATCGCCGCCGCGGGCGCGAAGGGCGTTGCGCCTTCGCGCCGCGTCAAACTCTGCGGCGGCAAGCAGACTGGCCTCTTCACGGCCGTGACGCTCAAGGCGGTACGCGAAGATGTCGTCGTAGCGATGTCGGACCACTTCTACATGGCGCAATACGTGCACGCGAAAAACGTCAAAGATGATCCGGCCGCGCTGCGCGCGCTATACTCGCTCTGCGCACCGTAAGCCCCGCGAAACACGCGGCGCTCGTGAGGCGTAGAGCGAGCATGAAGTCAACGCTACTCTCCGCGCTCTGCGCGGCCGTCGCTTCCTGCTCGCTCGCGCTCCCGGCAGTTGCATCGGGCACAGCGCCCTCAGCCACGACGTATTACGAAGAGGCCGTCGCGCACATGAAGGCGCTGCCGCAGCCGGCGTTCGTGGCCTACTCGGCACGGTTGCACTCGTACGGCGCGCACATCGAGGCGAGTCGCGTTCCAAAGACCGGACGGCTCGCAATCGCGCTGTTCATTGGGAGTTCCCGCCAGAACGATCAAGCGTATCCGGGTATGGAGCGCGCATCCGACGACCTGATCTCGCTCTTGATGCCCGACGGAACGCACGCGGTCAGCCACTTCGCCTTCGTGAATCCGACGTGGGGCGGAGCCTACGATACGATGCGCTACGGCTGGGAGGGCCGGCCCGACACGCCGTCGCCGGCAGACGCGAAGGGTGCGAGGCCCGCGCCGAGTCCGAGCGCGATTCCCGTGATCGCCATCGAACAGGCGATTGGCTCCGGATTCTACCGCGTGTACGACGAGGGTCCCGCCACCTGCGAGAGCGGCGCGCAAGGTCATCGCGTGCACCTGGTCGCGCGCAGCAATCCGAGCGATCATCCGCTCA
>JAGWSR010000023.1 GCA_028869385.1 bacterium | reverse complement strand
GTCGCAACTTGCGGCGGCGCGTGCGAGCGCGGCGGCGGCCGCGGCAACGCGCGACGCGAGCGCGGGCACCGTCGAAGCCAACGCCGCGAGCGTGCAACAGGCGCAGATCACGCTCGATCGCGCGACGATCGCATCGCCCGTCGACGGCACCGTGATCGCGCGCAACGTCTCGGTGGGGCAGACGGTCGCGGCCGCGCTGCAAGCACCCACGCTCTTCACCATCGCGCGCGATCTCCACAAAATGCAGGTGGACATCGCCGTCGGTGAACCCGACATCGGCACGGTGCGTCCGGGCGAAGCGGTGCGTTTCACGGTGCTCGCCTATCCCGGCGTAGTCTACGGCGGGCGCATCGTCCAGGTGCGCCAGAATCCCACGGTTGTATCGAACGTCACCACCTACGATACGATCGCGTACGTTGAGAACAGCGACGGGCGCCTGCGTCCCGGCATGACCGCGAACGCGAGCATCGTCGCCGCGCACTACGAGCGCGCGCTGCTCGTTCCGCTGGACGCGCTGCAATGGCACCCGAGCGCCACCGTCGCGCGAAGGTACGGCATCGCTTCACCGACTCCGGCGGGCACGCGCGGCGCACGGCGCGGCTCGCAATGGGGACAGACGGGGACCGCCGCAACCGCCGCGATCGTGCCGAACGCGCAGGCGACGCTCTGGCTACTGCGCGATCGGAGGCTCGTGCCCGTGCACGTGCGGGTGCTCGCCGTCAACGGCAGCACCATCGGCGTCGCGGCCGCGGCCGACGCCGTGCACGATGGCGACGAGGCCGTCACCGGAGCATCCTGATGACGGAGCAGGCCCTCGTGCGTACGATCGCCCTCAGCAAAGTCTTCGCCGCGGGCGAACATCGCTTGGTCGCCGTGGATCGCGTGGACTTCACGCTCGCGCGCGGTGAGTTCGTTTCGATCATGGGCCCGTCGGGATCGGGAAAATCGACGTTCATGCACATCATCGGATGCTTGGATCGCCCGACGAGCGGCACGTATCTCTTCGACGGCGTGGACGTCTCGACGATCGATGCCGATGCGCGCGCGGCGCTGCGACGCGCGAAGCTCGGCTTCGTCTTTCAAGCGTACAACCTGCTGCCGCGCACCTCGGCGATCGAGAATGCGGAACTGCCGATGATCTACGCGGGGCTCTCTTCGCGCGAACGTCGCGATCGCGCGGTGCGTGCGCTGCTCGATGCGGGCTTGGAAGAGCGGCACCACCTGCAGCCGCCGAGCGAACTCTCGGGCGGGCAGCAACAGCGCGTCGCGATCGCGCGCGCGCTCGTCAACCAACCCGAACTCATCCTCGCCGACGAGCCGACCGGCGCGCTCGACACCAAGACCTCCGGCGAGATCATGACGCTCTTTCAAGGCCTCAATCGTGCGCGCGGTCTCTCCGTGCTCATGGTGACGCACGAAGCGAGCGTGGCGCGCTACTCACAGCGCATCGTCTCGTTTCTGGACGGCCGCATCGTCAACGACGTGCCGACGGAGCGTTACGTGGCCGGGAGCGCCGTCGAATGAACCTCGCGCTCGCGCTGCGGCTCGCACTCGGGGCCATCGTACGCAACAAAGAGCGCTCGCTGCTCACCGTGCTCGGCATCGTCATCGGCGTCGCCGCGGTGATCGTCACCGTCTCGATCGGCGCCGGCGCGCGCGCCTCGATCGACCAGCAGATTGCGAATCTCGGCAGCAACGTCGTCATCGTGATCCCGGGTTCGAGCGCGACGCAGGGCGCGCATCTCGGCCTCGGTGGCGCCGCGACACTCACCCTCGGTGACGGGCTCGCGATCGCGCACCTGCCGCACGTCGCGGCGGCGACGCCGCTCGTCACGCTGCGCACGCAGGTCGTTTCGCAATACGGCAACTGGCAGACGCAGATTCAAGGCGCGGCGCCGACCTGGCCCTTCGTTCGCAACTGGGAGTTATCGGCGGGAACCTTCTTCTCAGACACCGACGTCGCGACGAGCGCGAAGGTCTGCGTGATCGGCGCAACGGTCGCAAGCGAACTCTTTCCCAACGCCGATCCCATCGGTACAACGATCGCGATTCGCAACGTCCCCTTTCGCGTCATCGGCGTACTCACCACGCGAGGGCACAACGTCTTCGGCATGGATCAAGACGATCTGATCGTCGTACCCTACTCCGCACTCATGCAGCGCCTGCAGAGTTCGAACGTGCGTGCCGACGCCGTGAACACGCTCATCTTCTCGGTGGACGACCCGACGAACATGACCGGCGTAACGGCCGACGTGGATGCGCTGCTGCGCGCGCGGCATCGCATCGCACCGAGCGCGCTTCCCGACTTCAGCATCCGCAACACGCAAGACGTGGCGAGCGTCGCCACGTCGACCGCGCTTACGTTGCAGATTCTGCTCGCCTCGGTCGCGACGGTCTCGCTCGTCGTCGGCGGCATCGGCATCATGAACATCATGCTCGTCTCCGTCACCGAACGCACGCGCGAGATCGGCCTGCGCATGGCGGTCGGCGCGCCCGGTCGCGCGATCCTCATGCAATTCCTGGTGGAGTCCGCGACGCTCGCGACCGTCGGCGGCGCGATCGGCGTCGTGCTCGGCGTCGTCGGCTCGCTCGTCGCGAGCGCCATCGGCAAGTTTGCATACCAACCCGACCTTCCATCCATCATCGGAGCGCTCGTCTTTTCGAGCGCGGTCGGCATCTTTTTCGGGTACAGCCCCGCCCGTCGTGCGGCGACGCTCGATCCCATCGTCGCGCTGCGGACGGAGTAGCGCACGACGTGCGCGAACGCGAGCCGCATGGACTCGCACGACTTCGATCTCGAAACCGACCTCTTACACGCCGATCGCGAGGGCGCAACCGGCAGCGACGTGACGCCGCCGATCTACCAGAGTTCGACCTTCGCGATCGACGATCCGCAAGCGATGGCGCTCGCCGCCGCAACTCCCGGGCACCCGGCGTTCTACACGCGTCACGGCAATCCGAACCACGCGCAGGTCGAACGCGTGCTCGCCAAGATCGAGGGCGGCGAGGCCGCGATGGTAAGCGCGTCGGGCATGGGCGCGATCGCGGCGACGGCGTTTGCGCTCACGAAGTCGGGCGCGCACGTCGTCGCGCAGACGATGACCTACGCGGGCACGCGCGCGTTGCTCGCCGCGCAGCTCGCGCGCTTCGGCGTCGAGGTGACGTTCGTCGATCAGCACGATACGGAGGCCTTCGCCGCGGCGATGCGGCCGAACACGACGCTCGTCATGCTCGAGACGCCGAGCAATCCGCTCCTCGGCATCACCGATCTCGCCGCGGTCGCGAAGATCGCGCACGCCGCGGGCGCGCTCGTGAGCGTCGATAGCACGATCGCGACGCCGATCAACCAGCGCCCGCTCGACTTCGGCGCCGACGTGGTGCTGCACAGCGCCACGAAGTATCTCGGCGGTCACTCCGATCTGCTCGCCGGCGCCGTGGTCGGCTCGCGCGAACTCGTCGCGCGCATCTGGGAGACGCACCACCTCTTGGGCGCGACGCTCGGGCCGTTCGACGCGTGGCTGTTGCTGCGCGGCATGCGCACCCTCGCGGTGCGCGTCGAACGCCACAACGAAAACGCGCTGCGCATCGCCGAGCATCTCTCGAAGCATCCGCGCGTACGCCGCGTGTACTACCCGGGCGTCACCTCGCACCCCGGCCACGACGTGGCGAAGCGGCAGATGCGCGGCTTCGGTGGATTGCTCAGCTTCGAAGTGGACGGCTCGTTCGACGACGCGCATCGCGTCGCGCAGCGTTTGCGCCTCGCGCACGGCGCGGTGAGTCTCGGCGGCGTCGAGTCGCTCATCGCGCAGCCCGCGGCGATGTGGCCCGAGGTCAATGCCTCGGAGCGCGCGCGGGAGATGGGCGTCATCCCGTCGCTCTTGCGCCTCTCGGTCGGCATCGAGCGCCTCGACGACCTGCTCGCCGATCTCGACCGCGCGCTGCAATGAGCCCGGCGTGGACGCCGGAGCTCGTCGTCGACGCGTCCCTGGCGCGGCCCCTGATCGCCGCGTCGTTTCCCGACCTCGCCGATGCACCCGTCGAGCCGCTCGGTAGCGGCTGGGATAACGCGGCATTCCTCGTCGGCGAGCAGCTCGTCTTTCGCTTTCCGCAACGCACGCTCGCGGTGGCATTGATGGAGCGCGAGATCGCCATGCTTCCGATGCTCGCACCGCAACTGCCGCTCCCCATCCCGCATCCGCGCTACGTCGGCACGCCGAGCGCATCCTATCCATGGCCGTTCGCTGGTTACGAACGCATCGCGGGGATCACGATGTGCACGCGCGTCGTCGGCGACGCGGCGCTCGCGCGCTTCGTCGAGGAGCTTGCGCGTTTCTTACGTGCGTTGCACGATCTCGATCCGCAGCCGCTGCTCGCGCGCGGGCTGCTCCGCGACACCTTCGGCAAGCTCTCACCCGAACGACTCGAGATCGCGGAGCCTCCGCTCGACGATGACCTACGCGTGGTGCACGGCGACCTCTATGCCCGCCATCTCCTCGTAGACGAAGACGAGCGTCTCTGCGGCGTGATTGATTGGGGTGATCTGCACTACGGCTCCGTTGCCGTGGACTTGAGCGCCCTCTTCATGCTCGCGCCGTCGGCACTGCACGATCGCTTCTTTGCGACCTACGGCCCCGTGCGTCCACGCGTGCTGCACTTCGCACGGGCGCGCGCCCGCAGACATGCGAGCCATACGCTCGAGTACGCGCGCTCGATCGGCGACGCCGCGCTCGAAGCGGCCGCGCGGCGCGCGTTCGCGTTTATCGCAGCTTCAGAATAGTCGCGAGGTTGGCGCTCGGGTCGATCTCGACGTCGAGCTCGCCTTTCGGCGAGGTGAGGAGCGTCGTCACGCCCGGGCCGTGCCCGGCCACGAACGAGCGCCCGTGAACCACCACGCCGACCGAGATTGCGCCGCCACGGTAGATGCGACCGAACGAGTGGTCGGCGTCGATAATCGCGACCAGATCGCCCAAGCGCAGTTCGCGCAAGCCGTACTTCTCGGCCGTCGCGTCGTCGAAGGTTTGAATGTCGTAGTCTCCGCGCACGACGGTCGAGCGGCCGAGGCCCGAACCCATCACGGTTGCGGGCGCGACCTTCGCCACGCGCACCTTCACGCGTCCACCCGCGACGTCGAGTCCCATTCGGTCGAGCAGCGCCGGATCGGCGTTAAACACCTTCACGCCCGGCGCATCGAGCAAGCGCATGCCGAGCCCGCACGCCCAAATCTGAATCTTGTCGCCGATCGTCATGCGGCGCATCACCTCTTCGGTGAAGTCCACCATCACGTGCTCCACGCCGCCGTGCTTGCCGGTCACGCGGCCGCGCTCGCCCTTGGCCTCGCCCGTGATCACCACCGCCTCGTTGCCGATGCACGAGAAGACGTTGAGCGAGGTGTTGAGGCGGTCGTCGGGATGTCGCACGCTGACGGCCGGCTCGATGTGATCGGCGAGGTGCGCGAACGCGGAGTCTCCCACACGAACGTTCGGATTGATGCCGCCGACCGAGGGCAGAATGAAGGGCTGCCCGTCGAAACTCACGTCATAGAGTCCGCTGTTCGCGAGCATGGGAGCCGCCTCGCCGGTAACGGCGGTGACGACGAGTTCCTCGCGGTTGATTCGAACGGCCATGAGGGCTTTCAGACTCCTGTCGCACTCGGGCGGCGCGGGACGGACTTACCAGGCTCCGACGCGAACGCTCGCAGCGGGTCCCGACGTATCATGCAGATTCGCAAACACTTTCGCTTTGAAGCCGCGCACGTACTTCCGTACCACCTGGGTAAATGTGCCCGGGTGCACGGCCACTCGTATCGCTTGGAGGTCGCCGTGCGCGGTCCGCTCCAGAGCGATGGACCGGCGCGCGGCATGATCGAGGATTTCGACACGATCAAGAGCGTCGTGCGAACCCATGTCGTCGATGTGCTCGATCACCAGCACTTGAACGAGATCATCGAGAACCCCACCGCCGAGCATATCGTCATGTGGGCGTGGCGCGCGCTCGAGCCGCACTTGCGCGGACTCGACGAACTTGTGCTCTGGGAGACCGCGAACAGTTGCGCGGTGCTGCGGGCCTCGGACTTCGGCCCGACCGCGCGCTAGCGAGACGCCGATGCTCGCGCTCGCCGAACTCTTCTACAGCATCCAAGGTGAGGGCACGTGGAGCGGCACGCCCGCGGTCTTCGTGCGCCTCGCGGGCTGCAATCTTGCCTGCGCGTTCTGCGATACCGATTACGCGATGAAGTCGCTCGTCGGCATCGACGACATCGTGCGCATGGTCGGCGAGAGCGGCGGTGCGTGTCCGATGGTCATCCTCACCGGCGGCGAGCCGCTCGCGCAAGCCGAAACGCCCGCGCTCATCGAGGCGCTGCGCCGCGACGGCCGCAGGGTACATATCGAATCGAACGGCACGATCTTCACCGAACTGCCCGAGGACGTGTGGCTCTGCGTCTCGCCGAAGGAGCGCGTCGATCCACGCATGGCCGCCCGCGCAAACGAGGTGAAACTGATCGTCGATGGGCGGGTTCCGGAAGAGCATCTCGCGCTCTTTACCGAGCATCCGACGATCTTGCTCCAACCCGAGGGCAATCGACGCGAGAACATCGAAATCGCTTTCGCATACGCCCAATCGCACCCGCAGCGTTTCCGACTCTCGCTGCAAACGCACAAAATGATCGGAGTCCGATGATTCTGCTCGTCTGCGCCGTCGCTCGCGAACTCTCGTGGCTCGAGGTCCCGGAGGGTTTTCGGGTGCTGGTCACCGGAGTCGGTCCGGTGGAAGCCGCGATCAACACGACGCGCGCGCTCATGCGCGATACGTACACCGCGGTCGTCAACGCCGGGATCGCGGGCGCGCTGCCGGGCGTCGCGAATGTCGGCGAGGCCGTCGTGGTGCGCGATGAGTTCATGGAGCTCGACGTCGAAACCGGCGAGCCGATCGTCCTTCCCGACCGCATGCGCGTGCCCGACACGGCGCGCAGCGACCGTAATCTCGTCACCGCGGTCACGCGCCTGGGCTTCAAAGCCGCGCGCGGCGTCACGGTGTCGCGCGTCACCGCGAGCGACGCAACGGGGCATCGCTTGAGTGCGCTCGGTGCGCAGGTCGAATCCATGGAGGGCTTCTCCGTGCTGCGCGCCGCCGAACTGCTCGGAATTCCCGCGATCGAAGTGCGCGGCATCTCGAACATCGTCGGCAACCGCGAGCGTAGCCGCTGGAGCTTCAGTTCGGGCATCGAGGGCCTCAAACCGATCCTCACCGCCACGATCGACGCGCTCCGCCCGACCGAGTAACGGCCGCGCACCATGCACGAACGCACCCTCGCATACTCGCCCTGTCCGAACGACACGTACATCTTCGCCGCGTTGACCAACGGGATGCTTCCCGACGCACCGCGCGTGCGCGTCGCACTCGGCGATATCGAGGAGCTCAATACCGCGGCCGCCGCCGCACGGCACGAACTTACCAAGGTCAGTTACGGCGCGATTCCTTACCTGATGCGCGACTATCGCATCCTGCGTGCCGGCGGAGCGCTCGGACGCGGCTGCGGTCCGCTCGTCGTCACGCGCCCCGGCGTCGCCGACGCCCTCGACGGGCTGCGCGGTAAGCGCTTTGCGATTCCCGGCGAGCGCACGACCGCGTTCATGCTGCTCCAGCTCGCGCTCGGCGGGCGCCCCGACGCCGTGCAGATGCGCTTCGACCGCATCATTCCCGCGGTCGCCGCGGGCGAGGTCGACGCGGGACTCATCATCCACGAGTCGCGCTTTACCTACCAGGCAGACGGACTGCACGCTGTCACCGATCTCGGCGACTGGTGGGAGCGCGCGTCGGGCATGCCGATTCCACTCGGCGCCATCCTCGTGCGTGGCGACGTGGGTGACGAGGACGCACGCCGCATCAACGAGGCGATCCGCGCGAGCCTCGCCTTCGCGCGGAGCGACGAGGCAGCCATCATGCCCTACGTTCGCGAACACGCTTTTGAGATGAGCGACGACGTGATGCGCAAGCACATCGAACTCTACGTGAACGAGTACTCCGACGACGTGCGCGACGACGGCATCGCCGCCGTGCGCGAACTCTTCGGCCGCGCGCACGCCGCCGGCATCTTGGATCGCGATGCGGCGCCGCGCGTTCTTCGCTAGCTCGGCCGCCGCGCTCGCGGCGCTCGGCACCGCGCCGTTGCGCGCGGCGATGCTCCCGCGCGCGAAGGTCGTGCTCGGCAACGAAGTATTTCTGGCCGAAGCGGCTCGCGAACTCCGCGGTCGCGGCGTCGGCGTCATCACCAATCAAACCGGCGTAACCTCGAAACTCGAATCCATCGTCGATGCGATCCGCCGCGTTCCGGCGATTCGACTGAAGGCCATCTATGCGCCCGAGCACGGCTTTCGCGGCGACCGCACCGCCGGCGCGTACGTGCCCTCCTACACCGACGCTGCGACCGGCTTGCCCGTGTACAGCCTCTACGGCCCGACGCGCCATCCGAGCCCGGCGATGCTCGAAGGCGTCGAGGTGATGCTCTTCGACATTCAAGATGTCGGCTCGCGCGCGTACACGTTCGTCTCCACGATGGCCTACGCGATGCAGAGCGCCGCGCAGCACGACCGCGAGATCTGGGTGCTGGACCGTCCGAATCCCGTCGGCGCGACGCTCGAAGGTCCGGTGCTCGATCCGAAATTCGCCTCGTTCATCGGGCTCTATCCGATTCCGATGCGTCACGGCATGACGATCGGCGAGCTCGCGCGCCTGTTCAACGAGCACTTCGGCATCGGCGCAAAGCTGCGCGTCATTCCGATGCACGGCTACACGCGCGAGATGATCTGGCCCGACACCGGCTTAGCGTGGGTGCAGAGCTCGCCGAATATCCCGACGTGGGAGACGTGCTTTCCCTATCTTTGCACGGGCTTGATCGATAACGCCGGGGTGAACAACGGCGTCGGCACGACGAATCCGTTCTTCTACGCGGGTATGGCGGGTCTCGACGCAAGCGCCCTCGCGCACCGCTTGAACGCGCGCGATCTCCCCGGCGTGTATTTCCGCGCGGCATCGTGGTCGCCGATCGCGGGTTTCTGGAAGGGCAAGGAGTTGAGCGGCGTCGAGCTCGTCATCTTCGATCCACGCCGTTTTCTCGCGATCCGCAGCGCGGTCGAGATCCTCGTCGCCGTGCGCGAGATCGCGCCGCGCGTCATCCGCGTCAAAGAGCCCGCCTCACTCGACCGCGATTGGGGCACCGACGTGCTGCGAACGGGTCTCCTCCACGGCGAGAGCGTGGAGGCGATCCTTGCGGCGCTCACCCGTAACGACGCGCGCTTCGCGCGCCTGCGAGACAGGTACTCACTTTACTAACTTCCCATATTTTTGCGCGCAGGATGGAATCGAGCGATCCGTCGAATGTGCGCGCAGCTTCCGCCAAAGGGAGCGCTTTCTTCAAACGTCATTTCGGGAGTGATGATGCGCGATATGTCCCAACCCAGCCGGGCTTCTTTTCTTTTGTCGTCCGGTTCGCTTCTCGCCCTTGCCGCATGCGGCGGGCCCACCGGCACCTCGATTCTTACGCCCAAAGATCCGCAGGCCGCAATGTTCGACGCGATGCGTCGCGCCGGCGTGTGGGCGATCCAAACCTCGAACACCTTTTGGGTCTTACCTGAAAAAGCTGCGACGATTTCCCACGCTCCAACGACGGTGGCGCCGGATACGTGTGCCCAACCCCTCGTCATCGGTTCGCACGTCGCGCCGATGGATTGCTCGACGCCCGATCCCACGCCGCCGACCATCATGACCGAAACCGTCTACGGTTCAAGCGTTTCGATCTACGGTGGGAATTTCGGATTGAACGGGTGGACGTACGGATTCTACAGTGGCGGTCTGTTGGGCCCGGTTTGTACGGGGCCGACGTACACGACGCCGCGATTCGACTGGGCGAAATGCGCCGGAGAGAATTTAGCGTTGGCGGGCACGGCGTTGACGTCGATCGCTCAGAACATCCAGAACGCTCAAAATGCAATCACGATCTACGGCCCCAATTTGCTCAAGGCGGCGACCTGGTTAACGACGGGCCTCATCACATTTTCCGAATTTGTGACGCTTCTTCTCGCGTTCTGCGGGCCCGGCGAGCTCCTCGCGCTTCTCGGAGCGGTCGGCCTCACAATCGGCGCCGCGATAGTCGCGGTCAAGTGCTGGAATAGCTAGCGCATGGTCATCTTCCTAGGGTCGCTCGCGATAGCGTGCGCACTCGGTATGCTTCTGGTGGCGTTTGCGAGGATATCGCGGACGCCGCCAAAAGCGCTCGTGCTGCCCGCGTTGATACTACTCGCGGGCGGTATCGCAGAGATCGCAGCCGCTCGAGAAGCGCGTTACACGACGCTCGCTATTCTCTTGACCGTTTGGAGCGTCGTTGCAACAGGCAAGCTCCTCAAACGGCGAGCGGATACGATCGGGCGCTCCGCGCTTGAACGGCAGGACCGCGCTATACGAGATCGAGGGCAGTATCCGTGATCTCGTCCCATCGATCACGTTCTGTCACGATCTAGCGATTCGCTTCGGCGCGGAGGCGGATTTGGTGGAGTTGCCAGAGATGGATGAAGCGCTGCAATTCTTCTTTGATCTCGGGCTCGACGTCCACGAACTTCGTGCCGTGCGCGAGCGCGCGAGACGCGGGTAGATAGAACGTCGAGAGCACGACGGCGCGCATGTGCATCGGCTTGAACGGCGGCGGCGTGGTCTTCACCGATTCGGGGCGCAGCCCGAACGGAGTCTGCTCGAAGACCTCTTTTTCGATCGTGAGCCCTTCGAGAAAATCATCCGGCAATTCAAAGTCGAATTCGAGAACCGAACCGGCGAGTAGATCCTCGTCGGTCGAGAGACGCAGGCCGCCCGCCGAGAGGTCGGTCGCGCGCGCAAAACGACGTCCCGGGCGCTCGGCGAGCGTGTAGAACACGTCGAACTCGACCGACATTCGGAACGATGAGCGTTTTTGCATTGCAGAGGGCTGCGCTTTGAGCGGGCCCTTTTTCTCTGCCTTTTTCTTCCCGAAGAAAAACACGGCTTGAGGGCGTTAAGGCGAGCAGGCGCCGCTTCCTGCACGCGTTAATCCACCCTATCGAACGATGCTTCACGAGCGCCTGATCGATGCACTCGGGGCCGATGCGGTCAAGACCGCGCCCGAGGACCTCGCCGTCTATTCCTTCGACGCCTACACCGCCGGGCGGCCGCCCGCTGCCGTGGTGCTGCCGCGCACCACGCACGAGGTGAGCGCCGTCGTACGCATCGCGCGCGATTGCGGCGAGCCGATCGTGCCGCGCGGCGCGGGCACCGGCCTCTGCGGCGGCGCGGTGCCGGTCGCCGGGGGCCTCGTGATCTCGTTCGCGCGCATGAATCGCGTGCTCGAGTTCGATCCCGTGCGCCGCCGGGCGCGCGTGCAGCCGGGCCTCGTCAATCTCGATCTCTCCACGCACGTCGCACCGAGCGGACTCTTCTACGCGCCGGACCCTTCGTCACAAAAGGTCTCGACGATCGGCGGAAACATCGCGACCAATGCGGGCGGGCCGCACTGTCTCTCGTACGGCACGACGATCAACCACGTGCTCGGTCTCGAAGTCGTGGACGAGCGGGGTGAGGTTTTTTACACCACCATCGACGATGCGGGCTACGATCTCACCGCGGCGCTCGTGGGCAGCGAGGGCACGCTCGGCATCGTCACCTCGGCATGGGTGCGCCTGATGCGCGCCCCCGAAGCGGTGCGCGTGTGGCTCGCAACCTTTCCCGACGTGGACGCCGCCTCCGATGCCGTTTCCGCAATCATCGCGGCGGGCATGGTACCGACCGCGCTCGAGATGATGGATCGCGTCGCGGCGCAAGCGGTCGAGGCCGCGTTCCACGCGGGCTATCCCACCGACTGCGGCGCGGTGCTGCTCATCGAAACCGCGGGTTACGACGACGATATGGACGCCTGCGAGAGCGAGCTCGCCCGCATCGTGCGCGAACGCGGCGCGCTCTCCTGGCGTGCCGCGCGCTCGCAAGCGGAGCGCGACGCGCTCTGGGCCGGGCGCAAGGGCGCCGCGGGCGCGATGGGCCGCATCTCGCCCAACTACTACCTGCAAGATGTCTGCGTACGTCGCAGCACGCTGCCCAAAGCGCTGCACGCGGTCGAGCAGATCGCGCACACCTACGGACTCACGGTCGCAAACGTCTTTCACGCGGGCGACGGCAACCTGCACCCGATGCTCTGTTACGACCGTCGCGACGCGCGCGCTGTGCAGGCCGTGATCGAATCCGGGAACGAGATTCTGCGCGCCGCAATCGAACTCGGCGGCACGGTCTCGGGCGAGCACGGGATCGGATTCGAAAAGCGCGACGCGATGACGGCCGTGTACTCCACCGCCGACCTCGCCGCGATGGCGCGCGTGCGCGACGTCTTCGACCCCGCGCGCGCGCTCAACCCCGAGAAGATCTTTCCCTCGGGCGCGTCGTGCCCCGAAGTGAAGGCGCCGAGCGCATGACGATCGAGGAACTGGCAGCAACGCTCGGCGAGGCGCAACGGGAACGCACGCCGCTCACGATCGTCGGCGGGAACACGCTGCGCGGCATGGGGCGCCCGGGCGCGCCCGACGCGCGCGTGCTCTCCACGCGCGCGCTCGCCGAGGTGATCGAAGACGCCCCCGCCGATCTCACGATCGCGGTGCAGGGCGGCATGTCGCTGCGCGCGCTCGCGCAGCGTCTCGGCGCGCACGGCACGCAGATTCCGTTCGACGCGCCCTTTGCCGGCGAAGCGACCGTCGGCGGCACGCTCGCCGCGGGCTGGCTCGGACCGCGTCGCCACCTCTACGGCCGCCCGCGCGACTTTGTGATCGGCTCCACGATCGCACTCGCCGACGGCAGCATCGCCCGCGCGGGCGGCATGGTCGTGAAGAACGTCTCGGGGTACGACATGAGCCGCCTCTACGTCGGCTCGTTCGGCACGCTCGGCGTGCTCGCACGCGTGAACCTCAAAACGATCGCCGCGCCCGAACGCACGCGTCTCTTCACGATGCGGCTGCCGGAGTACACGCGCACGCGCGCGATTGCCGCGCTCGCCACGATGCGCATCGTGCCGGCGGCGGTGCTCTGGGTCGAGGGTTTCAAACAACAGATCGACGGCGAAGACGGCGCCGAGGGGCGGCTCCTCGCGTTCGTGGAGTGCAGTGACGCGATGCTGGAGCGCGCGACGCGCGAGCTGCGCTCGGCGCTCGGGCGCGCCGGCGTGCCGGAGACGCGCGTGGTCGATGCGGGCGCGCGCGAGGCGTTCGAGCGCGTTCTCGATGCGTACGTCGCGAACGTCGGCGAGCGCTCGATCACCTATCGCATCGGCGGCTTTCCCGACGAAGCCGAGGCGACGGCCCTCGAAGCGCTCGCACTCGCGCAGCGCTTCGAATTGCGCAGCGACACGTTGCTCGACGCGATGAACGGCGACGTGATCCTGCGCGTGAGCGATCTCGACGCGCGCGCGCTCGGCGCGAAGATCGAGATGTTCGACGACGCGTTGCACGATCTGCGCCCGCAGGCGATCGTCGTCGCGGGCGAACACCCGAGCCGCGCGCTCCTGCAGGTCTGGGGCGCTCCGCCCGACGCGCTCGCGCGCATGCGCGCGCTGAAAGAGCGTTTCGACCCGCACGGCATTCTGAATCCCGGACGATTCGTGGGCGGTTTGTAGGCCCTGATGTTCAGCGAAATCGCCTCGGCGCTCCGCAGCGTGCTCTGCAGCCCCGAGCGCCTGCGCGCGTTGGTTGCCGCAGGCGTCTCGACGCCGATAGACCTGCTGCGTTTCTTGCAGGCGGTCGTGCCGCGCAGCGCCGTCGCGCTCGCGGAGATACGCACGCGAGCGGCGGCAATTCCCGACGAGCGCTTGCGGCGCGAGGCGCTCGCGAGCGTGGACGGTAAGGCCTTTCACGTAGCGGGCGCATGCATTCTCGCGACGTTCCTCCCGAGCGAGCGCGCGCGATCCTACATCGACGTCGTCGCGCCGCTCGAAACGATCTACGATTATCTCGACAATCTCTGCGACCGCCACCCGGAGGTGCGCGCCGAGGCCTATCCGGTGCTGCATCGCGCGATCGCCGACGCGCTCGATCCCGGCGCCGCCCCGCGCGACTACTACGCGCTCGGCCCGAGCGGCGACGACGGCGGCTATCTGCGCGAACTCGTCCTGCGCACGCAGACGGCGCTTCGCTCGGTGCCGCACCTCGACATGCTCTTACCCTACTTCGCCGAGGCGGCGGCATTCTACGGCGAGATGCAGACGAACAAACACTATCCGCCGGGCGAGCGCGAACTACGCTGCGTCGCGTGGTACGACGAGCACCGCGCGCGCTTCGCCGATCTCGATTGGCACGAATTCGCCTGCGCGGCCGGTTCGCAATTTCAAGTGTACGGCCCGCTCTACGCGGCCTTCGCCGACGCACCCGACGCGATCCGCGCCACGTACGACGGCTACTTCCCCTACGTCAGCGCGCTGCACGTGCTGCTCGATTCGTTTATCGACCGCGACGAGGATCGCGAGCACGGCGAGCTCAACTTCGCCGATGTCTATCCGAACGCGCGAGCCTTGCGCGAACGCGCGCTCGCGCTGCGTGAGGCGGCCCTCGCGCGCTTCGCCCCGCTGGCGCACGCGCGGCACCACCGCTTCGTCCTCGACGTCATGACGCTCTTCTACCTGAGCCATCCCAAGATCGAGAGCGGCCGCCTCGAGCGCGAGGCCCGTGCGCTGCTGCGCGCGAACGCCCGATAACCTATAGCAGGGAGGGTCCGCCGCTGAATCGCTCGCTTGCGGCACTACTAGGTGCCACGCTCGTCTTCGGATCGCTCGCCCCGGCGCGAGCCCAGGATCGCGCGCTCGAACGCATGCTGCTCGACGTGCCGACCGTTGCCGCCGCGCGCGAAGACGCGCAGCGCATCAATCAGGAATCGCACTTCGCAAGCACGCCGGGCGATTACCATATCGCGACCTGGATGCGCGATCAACTCGCCGCCGACGGATTCGACGCCAAGCTCGAGCCCTTCACGCACGACGTGCCGTTCTCGAAGAAGCTCGGGCTCGAAATCCTCACCGGCGGCAAAAAGAACATCGCGCTGCCGCTCGACGAGGTGCCGATTCCGCAAGATCCCGACGGCACGCGGCGCGATTCGGGACCGCCGTACAATGCCTTCAGCGGCAGCGGTATCGTCGTCGCGAACGTCATCGACGCCGGACACGGCACCGAGGCCGACTATGCGGCGCTCGCCAAGCGCGGCCTCGACGTGCGTACCCGCATCCTGCTCGTGCGCTACGGCGCGGAGTTTCGCGGCCTGCTCGCGCGACGCGCGCAAGCGAAGGGCGCGCGCGGCGTGCTCTTCTTCTCCGACCCCGCCGACCGCGACGGCTCGCTGCGCGGGCCGGCGTATCCCGACGGCCCCTATCGCCCCCTTGGCTCGCTGCAGCGCGGCAGCCTCGGCGAACCGCAACTGACGATCCCCACGCTGCCGATCACCGCGCTCACCGCGCGACGCATCCTCGCGGAGATGCACGACGGCATCTCGCGGCGTCCGGTGCGGATGACCGTCGAGATGCGTATGCGCCATAACGCGACATTGTGGAACACCGTCGGCGTGCTGCAAGGCAAAGATCCCACGCACATGGTCGTCATCGGCGCGCATCGCGACGCATGGGTGTACGGCGTCACCGATAACGGCGCGGGCGTGACGACGGTGCTCGAGGCGGCGCGCGCGCTCGGCTATCTCTATCGCAGCGGGTGGCGCCCGCAGTTCTCCATCGTCGTCGTCGGATTCGACGGCGAAGAGGTCGGCGAGCTCGGCTCCGCGGCGTACGTGCGCGCGCACTACGGCGAACTCGGAAGCGGCTGTATCGCGTATATCAATGCCGACGAAGACACGACCGGACAGACGTTCTACGCGAGCGCGGTAGCCGCGCTCGAGCACACGGTCGCGCCCGCGGCGATGACGCTGCACGATCCGATGGAGCCGACGCGCACGCTCTACGGCCGCTGGCACGCGCAGCGCGGCGGCGCGCAGGTGCGCGGACCCGGCGGCGGCTCGGATTTCGAGGCGTTTCTCTACGACCTCGGTATTCCGACGCTCGAGATGGGCTTCGGCGGCGTCTTCGGCGTGTATCACTCCTCGTTCGACGACTTTCGCTACGCCGAGACGCAAGCCGATCCGGGCTTCGTCAATCACCGTACGATGGCGCAGATCGTCGCGCTGCTGACCTATCGCTTTGCCGCCGGCAGCGTGCCGTATCGCCTCGCGGCCTACCCGCCGCGTATGAGCGCCGCGCTTGCGAAACTCGCGCTCGGCGGGCGCGCGAGCGACCTCGCGCCGATCGCGACCGCGCTTCGCCGCTTCACCTACGTCGCCGACAACGCCGATCGACGCGGTATGGACGGCAACGTGCTCATCACCGCGACGCAGCGCCTCGATCGCCTCTTTTACGGACGCAACGGGTATGCGCCGATCGCCTTTCCCGACGTCAGCGCGGCGCTCGCCGACGGGAACCGGGCCGCGATCTCGGCGGCGATCGGCCGCACCGCGCACGAACTCGACGCTCTGAGCGATACGATCGCCAAGGCGACGAACCGATGAATATCTACGCCGAGCGCCGTGCCCGCGCACTCGCCGCGCTGCGCGGCGGCGTCGCCGTCATTCCCTCGGCGCGCGAGATCATCCGCAGCAACGACAGCGAGTATCCGTTTCGGCAGAACTCCGACTTCTATTACTTGACCGGATTCGACGAGCCCGACGCGCTGCTGGTGCTCGCACCCGAGCATCCCGATGCGACGAGCGTGCTCTTTCTGCGCGAACGCGACCGAGCGATGGAGATTTGGAATGGGAAGCGCTTGGGCGTCGAGCCCGCGACGCAGGCGCTCGGCGTTGACCGCGCGCTGCCGATCGACACGCTCGACGACCGTCTTCCGGGCCTGTTGGTCGGCGCCGAGCGGCTCTTCTTCGACCTCGAGGCACATCCGACGTTCGAGCCGCAGGTGCGCGCCGCGATGCGCGCGGCCAAGTCAAAGACGCGCCGCGCCGGTCGCGCGCCGCGAGCGATCGCCGATCCCACCGATATCCTTCACGCGATGCGGCAGATCAAGGATGCGCACGAGATTGCGACGATGCGCCGCGCGGGTGCGTTGACCGCCGACGCGCACGCGCTCGCGATGCGCGCAACGCGCCCGGGAGCCTACGAATACGAGATCGCCGCCCGCATCGAGTACGCCACGAAACGCGCGGGCGCGCAGCACATGGCCTACCAATCCATCGTCGCGGGCGGCGACAACGCGACGATTCTCCACTATCGCGAGAATCGCGACCGCCTCGCCGACGGGACGCTGCTGCTCGTAGACGCCGCCTGCGAGATCGACTACTACGCGGCCGACGTCACGCGCACGTGGCCGGTCGGCGGGCGCTTCTCCCCCGAACAGCGGGCGATTTACGAGATCGTGCTGCGGGCGCAAGAGGCCGCCATCGCCGAGGTGCAACCCGGTCGCCCGCAGCGCGCGTTTCACGAAGCAGCGGTGCGCACGATCACCGAAGGTTTGATCGAGCTCGGCCTGCTGCGCGGCAGCGTGGACGAGAACATCGAGCAAGAACGCTACCGCGACTACTACATGCACGGAACCGGGCACTGGCTCGGGCTCGACGTGCACGATGTGGGTCGCACGCGTGATGCCGAGGACCAGCCGATCGCCCTCGCGGCGGGCATGGTCACGACGGTCGAGCCGGGGATCTACGTGCACCGAGATCTGAACTGTGACGAGCGGTTCAAGGGCATCGGCGTCCGCATCGAAGACGATCTCCTGGTCACCAACGACGGCCACGAGAATCTCACCGCGGCGGCGCCCAAGCGCATCGCCGAGATCGAAGCGATCGTCGGAAGCGAGGCCCTGACCGCCGTCCGCTAGCGAGAGGACGGAGCATGCGAGTTGGAGTGATCGGCGCCTCGGGATTCATCGGAGGGCACCTCTGCGCGGCGCTGCGCGCACGCGGCGACGAGGTGATCACCGCATCGGCTCGCGATCCGCAGGCCGCCGCGGCGGCCGTAGCCGCGTGCGACGTCGTCGTGAACCTCGCCGGCGAACCGATCGCGCAGCGCTGGACGCCCGCCGTGAAGCAGCGTCTGGTCACGAGCCGCGTGGATGCGACGAGCGCCCTGCTCGACGCGTTCGCCTCCATGGCGAAGCGCCCGCACGCGTATGTCTCCGCGTCGGCGGTCGGCTATTATGCGAACTCCGAGAGCGCGACCTACGACGAGTCGAGCGCGCCCGGAAGCGACTTTCTCGGCGAACTCTGCGTGGCGTGGGAGCGCGCTGCGAACCGCGCGGCCGACCTCGGCATGCGCGTCGCGATCGTGCGCACCGGCATCGTGCTCGGCAAAGACGGCGGAGCGCTCAAGCAGATGCTCCCGCCGTTCCAGCTCGGTGCGGGCGGCATCATCGGCAACGGCAGGCAGTGGATGTCGTGGATCCACATCGCGGATCTGGTCGCGATCTACCTCGCGGCGATCGACGGCGCGAGCGGCGTGATGAACGGCACCGCGCCCGCTCCGGTTACCAATGCCGATTTCACGAAGGCGCTCGGAGCCGTGCTGCATCGCCCGACGCTCTTCCCCGTGCCCGTCTTCGCGCTGCGCCTGCTCTTCGGCGAAGGCGCCGACATCCTCGTCAACGGCCAGCGCGTGCTCCCCAAACGCACGCAAGAGCTCGGCTACCGCTTCCGCTTCACGACCGTCGGCGACGCGCTGGCGGACATTTTGACTACAAAAATGTAGCCATATGAATACATGCATGCTATCATGCGTGTATGGAGCCCCCCGCCAAACTCTTCGGCAGTGCGACCCGTACAGATATTCTCGTCGCCGTCGCCCTGCTCGAAGAGACCTACGCGCGTGAACTCGCTCGCGCCCTCGAACTCGCGCCGCTCACGGTCCAACGCATACTCAATGACTTGGAACGCGAGGGCGCTCTTGTTTCTCGCCTCGTTGGTCGCAGTCGCGTATTTGCAATCAACCCCCGCATGTACGGCGGTATCGAGCTTCGGGAGTTCCTCATGAAATACGCACGCAAAACAACGGTTCAGGAGCGTCTTGCGCGCCTGCGCCGCCGACCGCGCCGCGCTGGCAAAGATGTGTGATCCCCGCATCCGCGCAGATTCTACGCTTCTCGACGTCTGCTATGCGGTGTGCACGACACTCGAACGCGATGGAGTGACAGCGGTATTGACCGGCGGTAGCGCAGCTACATTCTACGCCCCGGAAGCGTATCAGTCACGCGACGCTGACTTCATCGTCATGAAGCGTCCGCGGATTATCTCGTCGCCGAGTGCGATGGAGACCCTTGGCTACAACGAGCGCAGCGGTATCTACATTCATGAAACAAATGCGTTCACGGTCGAATTTCCACCCGGACCTCTTGCAATCGGAGGAGATTTAGTCTCCGCATGGGAGACCTTCGAGCGTCACGACGAACAGCTGCACGTACTGAATCGCACCGACTGCGTACGCGACCGCCTGGCGGGATTCTATTTTTATGCCGATCGCAGTTCGCTTCGCTCTGCGGTTGCCGTGGCACGTTCGGGCGCAATTGACATTGACTGCATTCGCACCTGGAGTGAGCGCGAGCGCGAACTCGCTCGCTTCGAAGATTTCTTGGAAGAACTACGACGTGATTGATATCAGCGATTTCCTCACGCTCGACATTCGCGCCGGAACGATTGTCGCAGCGGAACCGCTCGCAGGTGCACGCAAGCCCGCGTACGCGCTACGGATTGATTTCGGCAAAGAACTCGGGCAACGCGCATCGTCGGCTCAGATCACCGTGCGTTACACATCAGATGAACTGATCGGGACGCAAGTATGCGCGGTGATCAATTTCGCGCCGAAACGCATCGCCGGATTCGTAAGCGAGGTCTTAGTTCTCGGCATGAACGACGAGCGCGGTGCCGTCGTTCTCGTTCGGCCGCAGTTCAGCGTGCCGAACGGCACGAGACTGTATTAGCGCGCCGTGGCGGTCTCCCGCATGGCGAACTCGAGCGCTTCGAGGTGCTTCTCCGCGTCCATTGCGGCTTTGCAGCCGGCGCCGGCCGCGGTGATCGCCTGCTTGTAGCGCAGATCGCTCACGTCGCCCGCGACGAAGATGCCGTCGACGCTCGTCGAGGTGCCGTCGGGAGAGACGATGTAGCCCGCTTCATCGAGGTCGAGCTGGTCCTGGAAGATGCTCGTGTTCGGCGTGTGGCCGATCGCGATGAAGAGCGCGTCGGCGGCGAATTCGCTCGTCTCGCCCGTCTCCACGTTGCGCAGCTTGAGACCGGTCATCACCGGATCGCCGAGGACTTCGTCCACCACGGTGTTCCAGACGAACGCGATCTTTTCGTGCGAGGTCGCGCGTTCTGCCATGATCTTGCTCGCGCGCAGATGATCGCGGCGATGGATCACCGTCACCTTGCTGCCGAAACGCGTGAGGAAGAGCGCCTCTTCCATCGCCGAATCGCCGCCGCCGACCACCACGATGTGCTTGTCGCGGAAGAACGCGCCGTCGCAGGTCGCGCAGGTGGAGACGCCGCGGCCGCGCAGCTTCTCCTCACCCGGAATCTCGAGCCAGCGTGCGCTCGCGCCCGTCGCGACGATCACGGTCTTCGCTTGATACGAGCCCTCGCTCGTGCTCACGGTAAACGGGCGCTTGCTGAAGTCGACGCTCGTCACGTCCACGTTCTCGATGCGCGCGCCGAAGCGCTCGGCCTGCTCGCGGAACTTGATCATCAGGTCGGGCCCCATGATGCCGTCGGGGAAGCCCGGAAAGTTCTCGACCTCGGTCGTCAGCATCAACTGCCCGCCGTAGAGGCCGCCCGCGAAGACGAGGGGGTTGAGATTGGCGCGCGCGGCGTAGACGGCGGCGGTGAGTCCGGCGGGGCCGGAACCGATGATGATGACTCGTTCCATGGTGACGCTCGTTTCGACCCGCATGCCGGGCGCTCCGGTTTCAGCGGCAGACCCGCTCCACGTCGGTGCTTATGAAGCGCGACCACATCAGCCTGGAGCCCGAGAGCCTGGGGGCGACCACCAGCAACCCGAGCGCGCGTGGCCCCCAACGGTGCGGCCGCGTATCGTCGGCGAGCATGGCGCCCGTCACGAAGATCGGCGAAGGCGGGTGCGCATCGCAGCACGCGTTGCGAGACGGGATCGCCACCGGCGTCCGCCAGGAAGCCGTCACGACCGGCGTGTTCGGCGGATAGATGGGCTGCGGGCGGATCGAGAGGTAGGGGGCATACGCCGGGCTCGAACCGACGATGCGCAGCAGGGCCGCGAGGTCGTAGCCGTGCGGACACGTCGAGGTCACGCGATCGGGCCGGGCGACGGCGAGCGCTCCCGCACGGATGCGCCACTGCTCGAACGTACGCAGCCACGCCGGACGCCACTGACGGCGCACCGACGCCAGGTAGAGCCCCCCGTCGGCGCGCTGCGCAACCTCCACGCGAATCTGGTCGCGCGTGCCGAGCGCATCGCGCGGATACCATGTGAAGGTGTACGAGCTCCGCATCGGGGCCGCCAATCCGCCGCCGCTCACCTGCGCGACGGAGAATGACGGATCGAGCACCGCATCACCGGGAAGACCTCCGAGCGCCGCGAGCTGCGCGCGCGCGAATGCATAGGCGACACGCGGCGCTACCGCGATCGGCCGCTGCCAGTCGTGCGACACAAAGCTATCGACCGGCACGTAGCGCGCGAACGCGAGCCCCAGCACTGCCGCGAGGACGAGTGCGGAGAAGATCGCCGCCGTACGCAGGCGTTCGTCGAGCATCCATGCGGCAGTTACGCCGGGGTGCGCGTCGAACCTGTGCGCCATGAGCGACTGGCCGCGACTTCCGCTCGAGGATACGTTCGGCGACGTGTTGCGTAAGGCAATGCGCGGCGTCGGGAGCGATGCGCAGATGCTCGCCGCGCAGACCGGCATCGCCGCGCACGCGATTGCGCGCTGGTGCGGCGACGACGGCGTCGCCACGCGCGACGAAGCGCGCGCGCTCGCGCGCGTGCTGCGCCTGGATCCCGAGCGCCTCGCCGATCGCGCGAGCGATGCGTGGTATCCCACGATCCCGCATGCCGAGGACGTGCGCCACCATCCGCACGATCCCCATCCGAGCAACGGCTACGTCTTCTTCCTCGAGGGCGGCAAGCGCGCCGCGCTCGTCGATCCGGCCGGTGTTCCGGAGCACCTCGTGCGCATGCTGCACGAGGGCGCCTACGGACTCGAGTACATTCTCATCACGCATAAGCACGCCGACCATTGCGATGCGACGACGGAGGTCGCGGCGGCGTTTCCCGACGCGAAGATCGTGATGCACGAACTCGACGCGCACGCGATCGGCAATCTCGCGCCGTCGGCGCTGCGCGTACGCGACGGCGAGGAACTCCCCTTCGGCGACGACGTCCGCATCCGCATGCTGCACACGCCGGGGCACACCGACGGATCGTCGTCGTATCTGTTCAAATCCACGCTCTTCACCGGCGATACGCTCTTTGCCGGCAGCGTCGGCGGCGCGTACGGCGACGTGAGCACGTACGACGACATCCTCAATAGCATTCGCGCGAAAATCTTCACCCTGCCCGACGAGACGATCCTGATGCCCGGGCACGGGCCGCCCTCGACGGTCGCTCAGGAGCGCGCGCACAACCCATTCTTTGACGATCATGCCTGAGCGCTCGCCGTGGTGGTACCGCGGGCGCGGCACGGTCTTTCTCGTCCTCTACGCGCTCGCGTTCTCGCTCGGTACCTGGCTCTGGACCCGCGGCGGCGCCGCGCCGCAATCCACGTTCGCTTGGCTCGCGCAAACCACCGGCGCGTCGCCGCGCGTGTGGCTCGCGCTCGCGGCGAGCGCATCGGTCATCTGCGTGCTCTTGCGCGTCTGGGGCTCGTCGTATCTCACGCCCGCCGTCGTTTGGAATCCCGACGCGCTCGACGACGTCCTCTACGTGGACGGTCCCTTTCGCTACGTGCGCAACCCGCTCTACCTCGGCAACATCTTTCTCGCGCTCGGCATCGGCGCGCTCGCCACGCCCTGCGGCTTCGGAATCGTCGTGCTCGGCTCGATCGCGTTCTGCATCATGCTCGCCGATCACGAAGCGCGCGGCATGCGCGCCCAATTCGGCGCAACCTTCGACGCCTATCGCCGCGCCGTTCCGGCGTTGCTCCCACGCCTCGTTCCGGCGCGCGTCGAAGGGAGTCGGCGCGGTGATCCCTCGTTCGCGTTTGGATTTCGATCGGAGCTGCTCACCACCGCACTGGCGCTCGGCACCGTCATCGTCGCGGTCGAACCGCAGTTGGGCGGGATGCCGATCTTCTGGGCTTGGATCGCCGGCTTCGTCGCGCAGACGATCGTCGCGCTGCGCGAACGACGACGCGTCAGCGCGTCGCGCGCGGAACCGTAACGCGGCCGCCGTCGCTGCTGCGAATCGTCGCGCCGCTCTGATGCGGTGCGTCGTCGGTCTCGCGAATCAATTCGAACTGCACGACCGCGCGTCCCGAGACCGGGATCGTCTCGCTCACGTGCGTCGGCGAGCAGACGCGATCGTTGCAGAACGCGGCGATCCACCCGTTCGCCACGCCGGTGGCGGTGAGTTGCACGGTCGAGCCCGGCTTGCCGGCGATCTCGAGACGGTACTTCGCCGCGGCCTGCGTCGCGGTGGGCAGGTCGTGTCCGTTCCAGGGTGAGATGACGAGCGCGGCGAGCGCGAAGATCGGCAGCATGGAAGGCATTCCTTACGTGCGCAGTTTGTACCCGACCGCCATCATGCGCAGCGCGATCGAGAAGGCGGCCAGCGCCAGCACCGCGATCATCGCAACCGAGAAGCCGAGCGGCAGATAGCTCACGCCGGTGAAGCTGAATCGGAACGCGTCGATCGTATAGAAGATCGGGTTGAAGAGTTCGAGGTTCCGCAGCGCGGACGGAAGCATCTGCGCCGACGTGAAGACGCCGCCGACGAACGTGAGCGGCGTGATCACGAAGGTCGTGAGCGCGGCGAGGTGGTCGAATTTCTCGGCCATCAGGCCGAAGATGAGCCCGAGCGACGAGAACAGGATCGAGACCAGCGCGAGCACGCTCACATAGAGTAGCCAGTGCACCGGCCAGGTGTGGACGAGGATCGCACCCATGATCGTGATGAGCGCCGCGATCAAGAGCGCGCGCACCAAACTGCCGAGCACGTAGCCGCTCGCCATTTCGAAAGCGGACATCGGCGCGATCAGCATCTCTTGGATCGAGTTCATGAAGCGCCCCTGGAAGATCGAACTCGAGCACTCGCCGTACGACGAGTCTATCACCTGGAGCATGATGAGGCCGGGGATCAGGAACTGCGCATAGCTCACGCCCTGCACGCTCGAGATACGGTTACCGAGCGCGAGCCCGAAGACGAAGACGTAAAGCAGCGTCGAGATGATCGGCGGCCAGATGACCTGATTGATCACCTTCATCGTGCGAATCATTTCGCGTCGCACGAGCGTGAAGAGCCCGATGCGATTGAATGTCTCTACGGCGGTCACGAGCGGGTCAGCTCCAGGAAGACGTCTTGCAGGCTCGCGCCATGCGCGATCAGATCGCGGGTGGACTCTTGCGTTACGATGCGGCCCTCGCGGATGATCGCAATCGTCTTGCAGAGCGCCTCGGCCTCTTCCAGATAGTGCGTGGTGAGGAAGATCGTGAGGCCGTCGCCGTTGAGTTCGCGTAAGAGATCCCAGAGTTCCAAACGCAGCTCGACGTCCACGCCGGCGGTCGGCTCGTCGAGGATGATGAGCTTGGGCTCGTGGATGAGCGCGCGCGCGAGCGTCAAGCGGCGCTTCATGCCGCCGGAGAGCCGCGTGAACTCTTGCTTCGCCTTCGAGGCAAGGCCGAACCGTTCGAGCAGCATGTCGGCGCGCGCCTTCACCTGCGGACCGCGCAGCCCGAAGTAGCCCGCCTGAAAGATCAGCACGTCGCGAATCGAGAGGTAGCGGTCGAAGTTGTACTCCTGCGGTGCGAGTCCGATCGTACGCCGCGCTTCGCGCCACTGCTCGTGATTGTCGTGTCCAAAAACGCGGATGGTTCCGCTGTCCGCGCGCGCGAGGCCGACGATCGCATTGATCGTCGTCGTTTTGCCGGCGCCGTTCGGGCCGAGAAAGCCGAAGAACTCGCCCGCTTCGACGCGCAGCGAGACGTCGTTGACGGCGGTGAAATCGTCGTAACGCTTGACGAGATGTTGGATTTCGATCGCGGGAGTCACGGAGGTTACGGCACGAATCCTTTGAGGCGTTTGTAGCGATGGCGACGCAGGGTGGCGACCAGCTCGTCGCTCCCCGGAATCCCACAGTCGGTGAGTTGGGTTGCAACGCGCTTCACGTCGAACTCGACGCGCCGGTGCTTGACTTCCCAGCCACCCGGGCGCTGGCTGAAGATCGCGTAGGCAGCGCGTGCGTCGCCGTCCTTCGGAAGCCCGGCCGACGCGACGTTCACGAGCAGCTTGCCGCGCCAGACGCGAACGTAGGGTAGGTGCAGGTGGCCGAACGCGATCGCGCTTGCCCGCTCCGCGCCGATGAGGCGCTCGAGCAGCGCGTCGTCGGCATCGGGCCAGAGGTGCTCGACGTCGTTGGTCGGATTCGCATGCACCACCAAGAGTTGTTCGTCGCCGTCACCGATGCGCAGGGCGAAGGGCAGATCGCGCATCCACGCGAGCCACTTCTCACCGACCTCGCGGCGCGTCCATTCCAACTGCGCGGCTTCGATCTCGTCGAACGTCTCGTCGCCGGGATCCACCAAGTAGCGCTCGGTGTTTCCGCGCACGGCCTGCGCTCCGACCTCTTCGAGGCGCTGCAGCACCTTCTTCGGCTTCGGCCCGTCGACGCAGAGGTCGCCCGCCGCGACGATCGCGTCGGCGCCGCCCTGCGCGTGCAAGTCGGCGAGACACGCATCTAATCCAGCGAGATTTCCGTGGACGTCGGAGAGAACCGCGATTCGCAAGTTAGTCGCGTTTGAGCGCGAGCGCGAGCAGCGACGGCGTGAGCCCGATCTTCTCGAAGTCGTAGAGATCGATGCCCTCGACCACGAGGCCCGCCTTGCGCATGATCGCGAGCGACGTGCGGTAGCGCACGTCGGCGATCACGTGGTGCTCGCCGAGGCAGAGCACGCCCGCCGCCATATCCTCACCGCGTTCGAGCACGATCGTCTTGAAGCCGGCGAACGCATCGAGCTCCACCTTGTCGCACGAGAGCACGAGCGTATCGCTCGCGACCGCGCTCGCGACCGCACGCAGCGACGGCGCATCCGCAGCGAGACGCACCTCGACCACGCGATAGCCGTGCGCTTTGGCGACCGCGGCGAAACCGGCGCGCCCGATCGCGTTCCCCCGCGCGCTCACGCCGACGAAGGCCGTGCCCCCGACGAGCAGCACGTCGCCGCCGTCGAGCAGTCCGGGCGCTTCGATGTGACCCGCGAGCGGCACGTCGAGGCGCGCGAATTCGCTCTGCATACGGTCGGCTTCGGCACGACGCGACATGGCGCTCGGACGCATGATCGTCACGCCGTCCTCGAACGCAACGGCCGCGTCGGCCACGGAGGACTCGTAGGGATCCTCGCCCCGCGCTTCGAGCACGATCGTCTCGACGCCGAAGTACTCGAGCGTCTTGCGCAGGATCTCGTGCTGTTCGAGCGTGCGCGCGAAGACCGCGCCGGGTTCACCGGGGAGCGGGTTCGCCTGCTCGATGCTCGCGGTCGGCTTCACCAGTACGGCGGCTCGCAGTTTGCCCGTGGGCGTTCCCACGAGGCGCGGGCCGAAATGGATCGCGTCCTTGGTCGTCATGATTCCTAGCTATGGCAGAGATTGGTACGGTGTCGGATACGGGACGTCACCGAAAAACTCCGCCATATCGGTGGCGAGCAGGTCCCCGAGCGAGAGCGGATCGAGCCCCAGGAGCTCCTCCTCGGTCTTCACGACGCTCGCGACCGAGAGGTGCGCCTTACCCCGGTAGCCGGGCTTGGCGAGCGGCGAGACCACCAGCGCGAAGCTGCGCGACTGGTTGACGTGATCCACCGTGCTCGGGCTCACCCCGTCGCCCACGACGAAGATCGCGGTCGAGGACCAGTGGGGCGTCCGCGAGAGGTAGCCGACGATCTGGCCGAGCGCCTTGTCGGCATCGGCCGTGCTCTCCGGGGTGCCGGTCGACGGCAGCCACACGTACGTGAAGGTCGGCTGCGCGTCGGCCGCCACAAGCTTGCCCATGTCCGAGACGAACTCCGCGGCGCGCGCGACGTCGCTCACCTGCGGATTCCAGCCCGGGTATGAGAGATCGACGTGCCCGTCGAGCGCGGCGAGCGCGGGAACGTCGCGCGTGTAAACGCCGCCGAGCGGCGCGCTCGCGCGCGGGTCGTAGCCGGAGAGGTTCAAGAGCGCGCCGTAGTCGCGATAGGTCAGATTCGCACGCGCGAGCGCATTGAAGATGTATCCCGCACGCGGGTACTCTTCGGGATCCTGCGCGTGCGCGTCGAGGCCGGTGCGGCCGCCGTTGACGTGCAGCGTCTGATTGGCATAGAGCGTCGGCGCGCCGCCGAAGGCGACTTGCGCGTTCGCATCCAGGTTCGCGTCGTTCGCATACAGATTCTCGGCGAGCGCGTAGTGCGCCGCGAGCGACTGCAGATTCGGCACGTCGAACTGCGGCGTCGGTCCGAAGAACGCGTCGAACGTACCGACGCCCATCGAGATATACACGACGCGATCGATGACGCTGCTGCGATCGTGCGAGCGCAGCGGCGGAACGATGTGGTTGGGCTTGGCCGCGGCGGCGACGCGCGTGTAACGCAGCGCGGAGAGCGCGGCCTTCACGAGCGACGTCTTTTTGAGGTCGATGCGCTGCAGCAGGCCCCATCCGTCCACGCCGTGCGCGCTCGTCACGTAGAGATAGCGTCCGTCGGGCGAGAGCGCGAGCGCGCTCGGGTACGCGCCGGTCGGAATCAGCGCCGTGCGGTGCAGTTGGGCCGGATCGTGCGAGTCGAGCACGGCGACCGCATTGAGTCCCGCGAGTGCGACATAGAGGCGTTTACCGTCGGCGGAGAGCACGAGCGAGCTCGGCTGCGTGCCGTACGGCGCATCGACGAAGAGGCGGATGTCGAGACCCGAGATCACGCGCGGCGTCGGCCGCAGCGCGACGGTCGCGATGCGATCCACGTTCGAGAGCGCCACGTACGCGTACTCGCCGTCGCGGCGCACGACGAGCGCGCCCGGGCGCGCCCCGCCGATGGTCGTCGTACCGTCGGGCACCGGATCCATGCGTACGATGCTTGCGTCGGCCGGATCGGAAAGGATATCGCCGCTCGCATCGAGCGTGACGACCGAGAGCGACGACGACTTGTCCGGATCCGCGTTCGCGTTCGCGAAGGTCGGCGCGGTGCGCGGACGTTCGAGCGTGGCGTAGGTCGCGAGTCCGCCGTTGGTGACGTAGGCGCGATCCGCACTCACCGCGACGCCGAAGGGCGCGTAGCCGACCGCGGTCGCATGGAGCACGCGCCGCGTCGTAAGATCGATCGCGGTCACGCGATTGCCGAGATTGTTCGCGACGTACGCGATGCGCCCGTTCGGCGCGATATCGATCGTCGCGGGAAAGCCGCCGACGGCGAGCACGGCAGGCTCGGGCGTCAGCGTTCCGTCATCGGCGAGGTCGAAGACGCGCACGCGTCCGTTCGGGCCGTCGGAGGCGAGCACGAGCGTCTGCGCGGGATTGGCCGGATCGCGCACCGCGGCGACGCCGACGAAGAACGCCGCATCATCGGCATGATAGACGCTCGCGACGCGCATCGTGCGCGTGTCCACGACCGCGAGCGAGTACCCCGCGGCGAGTTCGGGCGAGGGCGCCGCGCTCGGCGGATTCGTCAGCTGCTCGTCGTTGCTCACGATGGCGTAACGCCCGTCGGGGCTCAACGCCACGCCGAGCGGATTGGTGCCGACGAAGGTCGCCACACCAACCGGCGCGGCGATCCGTCCATCGGGCAGCACCGCATCGGTGCGATGCAGCGCATTCGCGCCCGCGGGACGCACCCCGGCCGGGGCGGAGTACACGAGCAGCGGCTGCCGCGGAGCGGCGGCCAGCAAAACGGCGGCCAGAGCCGCCGCGAGGGGTCCACGAATCTTCACGACCCTAGGCTACGGACGCCATCCCCGGGGAACCTGCCCTCTTCGAAACCTGAGCATCCGCTGCCGCCGGATGCCGAGCGCTCGGCTGCCGAACCCGCCGGCCGCTAGTGCACGAACTCGTTCAAGGCCGCGCCGACGCGGCGCACCCCTTCGCGCGCCGTCGCTTCGTCGAGATGCCCGAACGAGAGCCGGATCGCGGGCGGCCCGCTGCGCGTCGGATAGAACGGCTCGGCGGGCATCACGAGCACGCCTTCGCGCGCGCAGGCGTCGAACGCCGCCTGCGTGGAGAGGCGCGGCGGCAGCGCGATCCAGACGTTCACGCCGGCTGCGGGCGGACGCACGTCGGCCCACGGCACGAACTCCGCCAGCGCCTCGAGGAACGCGTCGCGCCGCGCGCGATACAGCCCGCGCGCGCTGCGCCAATGGCGCGCGTACGCGGGAGCGTTCATCAAGCGCCACAGCGCGCGCTGGGTGAGCGTCGAGGTAAAGACGTCGGCGCGCACTTTCGCCACCTCGAGCGCCTCGGCGATCGAGCCCTTCGCGTACAGATAGCCGATGCGCAACGCCGGAAAGAGCGATTTCGAAAGGCTCTCCATAACGATCACGCGGCCGTCGGTGTCGAACGCGGCAAGCGGCGGCGGAGCGGCGGCGTCGTAGGTGAGTTGCCAGCCGGTCTGATCCTCGAGAATCACCACGTCGTAGCGCCGCGCGAGCGTCACGATCTGCTTCGCTCGACGCTGCGGCAGCACGGCCCCCGTTGGATTCTGCGCGATCGGATTGACGTAAAACAGGCGCGGACGGTGCTCCGCGAAAACGCGTTCGACATCGTCGGTGCGCACGCCGTCGGCGTCGCTGCGCACCTCGACGTAGGTGATGCCGCGCGCGTCGAAGACGCCGAGCGTGCCGGAGAATGCCGGACTCTCGCTCGCCACGACGTCGCGTTCGTCGAGCAGCAGCGTCGCGACCAGATCCACCGCCTGCTGCGCGCCGCTGCAGACGATCACGTCGCTCGCCTCGGCGCTCGCGCAGCCGCGTCCGCGCAAGAACCCCGCGAGCGTCTCGCAGAGGTCGCCGTCACCGGTCGAGGAGCGGTACTGCATCGCTTCGGGCGGATCGTCGAGCAGCGTGCGCTGCAACGCGCGTCCGAAATCGTGAAGCGGAAACGTCTCAGGCGCGGGATGGCCCGCCGCGAGCGAGATCGCCCCGGGAGCCGTGGCACGCGTGAGCTGCTCCATCACGCCCTCGAGGCGTTGGGCGCGCGCGAGCCGCGCGACGTCGGGCTCCCAACGGCGCGCGAAGGGCGTCGTGCTCTCCGGCGGCGGTGCGACGAAGGTGCCCTTGCCGACGCGCGAGATCACGCGACCGCGCGCCGCGAGCAATTCGTAGGCCTGCGAGACGGTCACGAGCGCGCACGAGAGTTCGCGCGCGAGTTCTCGCATCGCCGGAAGACGCGCGCCGGGAGCGAGGAGCTCGGATTCGATCGCCTCGACCAGTTGATCGGCGAGTTGCACGTAGAGCGGCCGCGCGTCGGCAGGCTCGAGGCGGAGGTCGAGAGGCATTACGGTCGCGAGCGACGCGGTTCGCGCCGCTTACTTCTTGTCGAGACGATAGCCGATGCCGCGCACGCTCGCGATCTCGAGCGGCGCATCGGCCTCGGCGAGTTTCTTGCGTAGCGCGGCGACGTGCACGTCCACGACGCGCGTCGGCACGCCCGAGGTGTCGTTCCACACGTGTTCGAGAATCTGCGCGCGCGTCAGGAGCCGGCCCTCGGCTTCGCCCAAAAACCAGAGCAAGCGAAACTCGAGCGCGGTCAGCGAGACGGTGCGATCGCTATGAACGAGCGTGTGAAAATCGCGGTCGAGATACGACGCGCCGAGGTTGAGAATGTTCGCGCCCTCGCGCTTCTGCGACGTCTTCTCACGACGGCGCAGAAACGACGCGACGCGCGCGACGAGTTCGTTACCCGAGAACGGCTTCGTGATGTAGTCGTCGGCCCCGAGACCGAGCCCGAGCAAGATGTCTTGCTCGCGCGAATGGCCGCTCACCATCAGGATGTAGCAGTTCGTCGAATTCGAGAGCGAGGTGCAGACGTCGAGCCCCGAGATATCGGGCAAGCCGACGTCGAGGATCACGACGTCGGGCTTGTAGCTGTCGGCGAGCTCGAGGCCCTCCGCACCGCTCCCGGTCACCCGGATTTCGTATCCGGCCCGCTCCAGAACGGTCTGTTCGAGCCGGGCGACGTCGTCGTCGTCCTCGATCACGAGTATCCGGGCTAATGCCATCCGGGGTGCGCTCCTATCCGTAGAAAGAATCCTCTACACCCTAATGTCGTTCTCTTCGTCCTCATTCTTTACAATCGTCCGCCGGGCCACGCCTTCGTCGATCGCGGCGGCGGCCACGGCCTTGGCCACCACGTCCACCACGCGGGGGTCGAAGACGCTCGGAATGATGTACTCGGCGCTGCGCTCCTCGTCGGTCACGATCCCGGCGATGGCGTAGGCGGCGGCGAGCTTCATACGCTCGGTGATGCGGCTCGCCCGCACGTCGAGCGCACCGCGAAAGATGCCGGGAAAGGCCAGCAGGTTGTTAACCTGGTTGGGAAAGTCCGAGCGCCCGGTGGCCACGACCGCCGCGACCGGCGCGGCGATGTCGGGCATGATCTCGGGCGTCGGATTCGCCATCGCGAAGATGATGGGATCGCGCGCCATCGTGGCGATGTGCTCGGGCTGCAAGATGCCGGGCGCCGAGACGCCGATGAAGACGTCGGTTCCGGCGAGCACCTCGGCGAGCGGCCCGTGGCGGTTCTCGCGATTCGTGTGCTCCGCCAGCCAGCGCCAGTGCGAGTTGTCGTAGCGATCGTCGCGGTTGAGCGCACCGCTGCGATCCACCGGAATCACGTCGCGGACGCCCGCTTCGAGCAGCATCTTGATCGTCGCGGTGCCCGCCGCACCGCTGCCCGAGACGACGACGCGCATGTCGGTGAGTTCCTTGCCGACCACTCGCGCCGCGTTGATGAGCGCGGCGAGAATCACGACGGCCGTGCCGTGCTGGTCGTCGTGCATCACCGGAATGTCGAGGCGCTCGATCAGCCGCTGCTCTACTTCGAAGCAGCGCGGCGCCGAGATATCCTCGAGATTGATGCCGCCGAAGACCGGAGCGATCCGCACCACGGTCTCGACGATTTCGTCGACGTCCTTGGTGTCGAGGCAGATCGGAAAGGCGTCGATGTCGGCGAACTGCTTGAAGAGCATCGCCTTCCCTTCCATGACGGGCAGCGCGCCGAGCGGACCGATGTCGCCCAAGCCGAGCACCGCCGTGCCGTCGGAGACGACCGCGACGGTATTGCGCTTGATCGAGAGCGAGAACGCCTTGCTGGGATCGGCCGCGATCGCCATCGAGACGCGCGCGACGCCGGGCGTATAGACCGTCGAGAGATCCTTACGCGTCTTGACCGGGATCTTCGGCTCGACGCGAATCTTGCCGCCGAGGTGCGCGAGGAAGGTGGAGTCGGAGACCGAGATGATGCGTACGCCATCGAGGCGTTCGACCACGCGCCGGATCTCGGTCGCGATCGTGTCGCTGGAGACGTTGATCGTGACGTCGCGCACGACGCGCGCGCGCGTGACCGAGCGCATATCGACGGCGGCAATCTCGCCGCCCGCGTCACCGATGGCACTCGCGAGCGCACCGAACGAACCGTTCTCGTTCGGCATCTCGATGCGCATGATGAGGGTAAAACTGATCGCGACCTGGGCCATGGGCACCTCCGTGCGTCAGTTGCCGCTGATCGTCATCTCTCCGACGCGAAACGACGGCGACACGACCGATCCGTCGAAGCGCAAGTCGTTTCCGATTGCATCCACGGCGGCGAGCATCTCGCCGAAGTGCCCGGCGACGGTGAACTCGTCGATCGGGTACGTCAATTCACCGTTTTCGATCATGAAGCCGCGCGCGCCTCGGCTGTAGGTCCCGGTCGCGTGCTCGGTCGCGAAACCGATCGTGTCGAGCACGAACACGCCGCGCGGCGTCGACGCGATGAGTTCCTCGAGCGAGTGCGTGCCGGGCTCCAGGTAGAACGTGTTCGCACCGATGCCGCCCCCGGTCGAGTTTCCGGTCGTCCGCGCGCCGAGTTTGCGCGCATAGTAGGTGTCGTAGAGAAACGTCCGCAGCACGCCCCGCTCGAAGACCGGCGTGCGCCGCGTCGGCACGCCCTCGCCGTCGAAGGGCGAACTGCCGAGACGTCCGGCGAGCGTCCCATCATCGACGATCGTCACGAGGTCGCTGCCGATGCGCTCGCCGATCGCTTCGGCGAGGAACGAGTTTCCAACGGCCACGTTCGAGGCACTCACGGCCGCGAAGAGATCGGCGAGCACGCTCGCCGCGATGTCGCGTTCGAAGATCACCGGAACGCGCATCGTTGCGGGCTTGCGCGCGCCGAACATCTCGACGGCGCGACGCGCGGCAAGCCCGGCAACGACCTCATTCGACTCGAGCTCGCGCTCGTGCCGCGCGGCCGTACCGTAGTGCGCAGTACGCTTGACGCCCGCATCTTCGGCCACGGGACCCGACGAACGCGACGCGCGCGTGGAAAGGTACGCGTCGGCGAAGCCACGCGAATTCGCGAGCGCGACCGTCGTCACCGCATCGGCGTACTGCGAGCCGCTCGAATTCACGATGCGTGCGTCGGCCGCGCGCACGAGTCGCTCGAGCGCGAGGGCGTCATCCACCTTGCGCGCGTCGTCGCGTTCGGCGAGCGCGCGATCGTAGAGATCCAAGTCGCCTTGAAAGCGGCCGCACGCGTCGGGCAGTTCCGCGAACGGATCGCGTTCGACGAATTCGCTCTGCGCCACGGCGTCGCGCAGCACCCGATCGAGGCTCTCGGGCGAGAGATCCGACGTGGAGAGCGTCACGCGGCGCCCGCCGTTGAAGATGCGCACGTGTAACGAACGTCCGGTCGATCCTTCGAGTTTGCTGATCGTCGTGTCGCGCGCCTCGGCGTGAAAGCGTCGCGTGACGCTCAGGGTCGCTTCGACATCCCCTGCCCCGGCGCGCTGCGCGCGGGCGACGGTGTCGCGCGCGAGTTCGAGCGCTTCATCTTGCGTCACTCTTGCGTTCCTCCGACCGTGATCGAGCCGATCTTCACCGTGGGCATGCCGACGCCGACCGGTACGTGCTGCCCACCCTTGCCGCACGTGTAATGCCGCCGCGCGAGGCGGCTGTCGTTTCCGACGGCGGTCACCTTGGTCATGACGTCGGGACCGTTGCCGACGATCGTCGCGTTCTTGATCGGCGTCGTGATCTTGCCGTTCTCGATCAGATAGCCTTCGGCGACCATGAAGACGAAGTCGCCTTTGCTGATCTCTACCTGTCCGCCGGAGAACGACTTAGCATAGAGGCCGCGCTTGGTCGACGCGATGATCTCTTCGACGGTCGCGGTACCGTTGGGCATGTACGTGTTGCACATACGCGGTTGCGGCAAGAAGCGAAACGATTGGCGGCGGCCGCTGCCCGTCGAGGTCGTCCCCATCAGGCGCGCGTTGAGCGTATCCTGCATGTAGCCGCGCAACACGCCGTTCTCCACGAGAACCTTGTGCTGCCCGGGAACGCCTTCGTCGTCCACGGTGATGCTGCCGCGCTCTTCGGGAAGATTGCCGTCGTCGTAGATCGTCACGAGCTCGCTTGCGACGCGTTCGCCGACGCGTCCGCTGTAGAGCGACGTGCCGCGGCGGTTGAAATCGCTCTCGAGGCCGTGCCCGACCGCCTCGTGCAGCAGCACGCCGCCGCCGCCCGCGCCGACGACCATCTCCATCTCGCCGGCGGGCGCCGGGCGCGCCTCGACGTTGGTAACGGCGATGCGCGCCGCATCGCGCGCGAGTTCGTCGGGCGCATGCGCGTCGAAGTATGCGATCGAGGTGCGTCCGCCGTCGCCTACGTAGCCCGAGGCGCGCTCGCGCTGCGCGGTCGCGACCGCTTGCACGCCGAAGGCGATCATCGGGCGATGGTCGTGTACGAAACGGCCGTCGCTCGTCGCGATCCAAACGTCTTGGAGCTCGTCGGTTACGTGCGCGTTCACCGCGACGATGCGCGTGTCGTACGCGCGCGCGGCGGAATCCGCCCGCTCGAGCAGCGCCACGTAGCGCGCGGCGGCGGCGTGATCGGTACGCTCTTGATCGTAGAGCGGCGGCACGTTCATCGTGGTGAGATCGATCTGCCGCTGCGCGCCGTTCGGTGCGCCGCGCGCGATCAGCGACGCCGACTCCGCGGCGCGCAGCAGCGCGTCGAGCGAGAGGTCGTCGGAATAGGCGTATCCCGCCGACTCGCCCACCACCACGCGAATGCCGACGCCCTGGGTGAGCACGGTCGTGCCTTCGTGGATCGTGCCGTCCTGCAGGCGAAACGCGTAGGCGCGCCGCCGTTCGCAGAAGACGTCGGCGTAATCGCCGCCGAAGCGCAGCGCGCGCGCGAGGATGCGATCGTAATACTCGAGATCGAGCATCGTACTCCTTACCACGCCGCGAGCCGGTCCACGGCGCGTACGTAGGCCGTGTCCGGATCGCCCGGCGAGTCGTTGATCATGAAGGCGAAGACCATGCGTCCGTGATGCGTCGTATCCACATATCCGGCAAGCGACGCCGCATCGCTCAAATGACCCGTCTTCGCGTGGATGCGTTGCGGGGAGATCGCGAAGTCGTAGTATTTGAGCGTGCCGTCCTTTCCGCCCTCGGGAAGCAGCGGATAGAGCTCGGCCCCCTGATCGCTCAACGCGGAGTCGCTCAAGATACGCGCGAGCGTGATCGCCGCGATACGATTGCTCTCGGCGAGCCCGCTACCGTCCACGACGTGCATGCCCGGCGTCGGAATACCGCGCGCGTGGAGATACTGCGTCTCCGCCGCGATGCCCGTGGCATCGTCCGCCACGTCGGTCGCATTGCCGCCGAGCGAGCGCAAGAGCTGTTCGGCATAGTGATTGTCCGAGACGTAGAGCATCGCTTTGAGCAGCGCCGGCAGCGATTTCGAGCGATGATCCCAGAGCACGACGCTCGAGAGCGGTGCGGCCCCGACCGCCGGCGGTCGCGCGGTCGTAACGCCGGCTTCGCGCAGCATCTCGTCGAGCACCGCACCGTCGTAGCGCGGAATGTCGTGCACGGGCAGCCAGTACTTCTCCTCGACGCCCGCCGGGATCGTGCCATGCAGATAGAACGTGTTGGGCGCCGCCATCGCGGCGATGATGACATCGTCGGAACCGCCGCTCGTCTCGATCTCGCCGCTGACGTGCAGCGCCGAACTCTTGGGCACCACGCTCACGCGCGCGGGCGCGCCGGGGGTCGTTCCGATCACGTGAAATTCGGCGGTGTCGCCGTCGAGTGAGACGGCGCTCGTCGCGGTCTGATAATCCTCGTTCGCGTCTTGCGCGCTCCAGTGTGGGTTGATCTCCGGGCCGCGCATCGCGCTCGGATCGACCACGACGCGCCCGACCGAGCGCAAACCCGCGCGTGCGAGCGCTGCGACGCCCGCGCGCAGGTCCTCGCTGCGCAGCGACGGATCGCCGGAGCCGACGAGCCAGAGGTCGCCGTCGAGCGCTCCGTCGGATCCGATGCCCTGCGATGCGGCGAGGATCGTGTGAAAGCGATAGCTCGGGCCGAGCAGGTTGAGCGACGCGAACGAAACGACGAGCTTCTGTACCGACGCGGGCGCGACGGCGCGATCGGCGTGATCTTCGTAGATCGTCTTGCCGCTCGCGTCGAGGACCACGAGACTGTAGCGTACGTCGCCCTTGACGGGAGCGAAGATCGCACGCAGTTCGCCGCGCACGCGCGCGATCTCGGCCGGCGTCCAGGGACGCCCGACGGGCGCCGGCAGGGGACGCGGCGTCGGCGTCTCGAGCGCACCCGCGTCGCGTGCGACGCGCGCGACATGCGGCGGCCCGCCAAGCACGCGATGCAGTGCGAACCAGGCGACGAGGACGACGAGGATGAGGGCAGCGAGGCCCGCGAGCGCGCGGCGCTTACGGGCGCGAGAGCGCTTCGATCTTCTCCTGGAGTTTCCGATGTTCTTCACGTAGCGTATCGACATCCGAGCGCAGCGCGCTCACCTGGGCGGGAACTTTCTGTGCTTCGCGCACGCGAATCGCGGCCTCCATCGCGTCGCGGCGCACGCGGCCGTCGAAGCCGCTGCGTCCGAGGCGATCGAGCGTGGCGAGCACGCGCGCGTCCTCGAGCGATTCGGCCGCGGAGATCGCCGCCAACTGCACGAGAAACATGGGATCGTCGAGTAGTTCGACGATGCGCTCGACGACCGCGGTACGTGCGGATTCGACGAGTTCGCCGAGGCGCGCGAGCGCGACCACGGCGACGCGGCGCAACCCCTCATCGCTCCCGAGGCGCGTCGCCGCGACGAGCGGTTCGAGCGCGCGCGCGTCGGCCAGCTCGGCGATTCCGCGCGCGGCACCGCCTTCGACGATGCCGTTCCACGAGGTACCGCGCAGCGCCGCGAGCAGCACGTCGAACGCGCGCGGATCGCGCGTGCGACCGAGCGACGAAAGCGCCGCCGCACGTACGAAGTACGATGCGTCGCCGCCCGCCGGACCAAGCAGGGCGCTTGCGACATCGGCGTCGCGAAAGTTGCCGAGCGCGGCCGCGACGGCCCGTCGTACTTTGGGATGGTCGTGCGCGAGCGCACCAAGCAGAATCTCGCGCGCCCACGGAGCCTTCGTCGCTCCGAGCGCGGCGGCGCACTCTTCGAGAACGCCCCAGAACGGATCGTTCGCAAAGGCCGCGCGCAGCGCGGCGCGAGCCGATTGCGATGCGTTCTTGGTGAGTTCGCGCGCGGCGCGAATGCGCGCGACCGGATCGGGATCGCCCTGCAGCGTCGCCGCGGCGAAATCGCCGCCGAGTTTGTACGAGACGCTCGCGAGGATAAAGGCGCCGGGATCCACGCGCACGAGCTTCGGCTCGGCGTCGAGGGGAACGGTGATCGTCTCGTGCGCGCGCTCGACGCGCACGCGGATACGGCGCTCGCCCGGCAACTCGCCGTGACCGGCGTCGGCGCGCGGCCGTTCTTCGACGCGGTCGCAGAAGCCGAGTTCGAGGTCGAACGCATAGGCCGGATTTGCGTCGTCGACCTTCTGCTTTTGGTCGATGGTGACCGTCGCGGCCTTGCGGGCGGGATCCCACGCGACGCCGATCTCGAGTTCGGGATGGCCGCCGCGCAGCACCCACTGATCGAAGAAGGCGCGCATGTTGCGCCCGGTCGCCTCTTCGATCGCGCGGATCAGGTCGATCGTCTCGACGTTACGCTGCGCGTTCTGCGCGACGTAATGACGGATCGCGCGCCAGAACCGCTCGTCGCCGAGCGCCCCGCGCAGCATGTGCAACACCGCACCGCCCTTTTCGTAGAGGTGACGGTCGAAGAGTTCGATCGGGTCGCGGAAGCGATTGCAGACGATCGGGCGACGATAGCGATTTCCGTCCTCATCGAGATAGCGCGCGACGCACCCGAAGACGTCGTAGAGATACTCGTCGTATCCCAAATCCGCTTCGCGCCACACGCATTCGAAGTACGTCGCGAAGCCTTCGTTGAGCCACGCGTGCGCCCAGTCACGACAGGTGAGCAGGTCGCCGAACCATTGGTGCGCGAGCTCGTGCGAGACGAGCGGGTCGCTCGAGAAATCGAGATGGGCGGTCGCATCGTGCAGGGTGCGGTCGGTCTGCGTCGTCGCCGACGTGTTCTCCATGCCGCCGAAGATGAAGTCGCTGACCGCGATCTGCGAATAGCGCGCGTAAGGATACGGCGTACCGATGCGCGATTCAAACAGCTCGATCATGCGCGGCGTCTTGGCGAAGGCGCGTTCGCCGTCCGACTCGCGACCCGGCAGCACGTAATACGCGACCGGCACCTTCCGCTCGCCCGCGGCGCCTTGATCGATCTCGACGAACGGTCCGACGACGAGCGTCATCAGGTACGTGCTATGCGGTACGTCCTGACGATAGTGATAGATCGCCTGCGCGCCTTCTTCACGCCGCTCGACGAGCGCGCCGTTGCCGAGCGCGAAGAGCCCCGTGGGCACGTGAATCGTCGTCGAGGTCGTCTGCTTCTGATGCGGATAATCGAGGCACGGAAACCAGTAGCGCGCATTTTCGTCTTGGCTCTGCGTCCATGCGTGCGCGATCTTCTGCGGATACTCCGGCGTCGGCGCGATGAAAAAGAGTCCGTGGCGCGGATCGGTCGTGCGATAGGTGACGGCGAACGCGCAGCGTTCTCCCGGCGCGATCGCCGGCTCGAAGGAGAGCGCGAGCTTCCCGTCCTTCGCGTCGAACGCGAGCGCGCGACCGTCGCGTTCGACCCGCTCGACCTCGAGATCGACCGCGCTCAGTTCGAGACGCGCGACGGGCTCGTCGTAGGCGCGCACCGTGGTCGTGCAGACGCCGTCGAGACGCCGCTCGGCAAGATTGGGATGCAGGACGAGATCGATATGCTCGACCTCGACCAGTTTATCGGGACCGTACTGCAGGCGGGCACCCGGCAGCGCAAAGGCGCGGTGCCCATCGGAATCATCGGCAATGATCATGGACTAGGTCGCGTTTCGCTCGTCGGCCTGCGTCAACCCCCCGCCGACCGCGATCACCGCGCCCGTGACGTAGTCGCGCTCGGGAGCCACGAGAAAGCGTACCACGTCGGCGACATCCTCGTAGCTGCCCGCTCGCCCGCGCGGCGCGGGACTCGGCACGTTCATGGCGTCGGCGCGCGCGATGCGTTTATCGCGAATGTGTCCGGGTTCGATGAGGTTGACGGTGATGCCGTGCGGCGCTTCTTCGACCGCGAGCGCACGCCCGAAGGCGACCACCGCGCTCTTCGCCGCACCGTGCAGCGTGAAGCCGCGAAACGGCCGCGTCTCGCTCGAACCGTTCATGCCGAAGAGCACGATGCGCCCGAAGCCGGCCGCGCGCATCGTCGGCAGCACCGCGCGCGCCGCGAGCACCGCGCTGCGCACGTTGCCGTCGAACATCTCGCGGTAGTCGTCGAGGTCGAGACGTTCGAAGCGCTTCACGACCATCGGACCGACGGCATGCACGAGCGTGTCGAACGGCCCGGCCTCGGCACTCGCCGACGCGAGTGCCGATTCTACGATCGCCGGATCGTCGAGAAAGTCGATGCGCGTCGCGCTCGCCGATGCGCCCGCTCGCTCGATCGATCGCAGCACCGCATCGGGCGGCGTCGTTCGATAGGTGATGGCGACGTGCGCGAATCCGTCGGCTGCGAGCGCCGCGGCGATCCCCGCGGCCAAGCCGCTCGCGGCTCCCGTAACGAGCGCGCGGCGCGTCATGCGCCGCTCATCGCGCGCATCTGTTCGAGGATGCGTCGAAACGTCGCAGCATCCACCGCGCCGGGTACGGCAAACTCATCCTCGAAGACGAAGGTCGGAACGGCTGTGATGCCGCGGTCGAACGCCTCGCCGAAGGCGCGGCGTAACTCGTCGACACCCTCGTCGCCGTCCAAGTGCGCGACGAGCGCCGCGCGATCCACTCCGAGCGCCGCGGCGCGATCCGCGAGCACCCCGCGATCGCTCACGTCGAGCCCTTCGGTAAAATATGCCGCGAAGAGCGAGCGTTCGAGCTCGCGATCCTTACCGAACCGCCGCGCGAACGCGATGGCGCGATGTGCGTCGAAGGTGTTCGCCGTACGCGCGCGATCGAAGTCGAAGACGAGCCCGTCGGATGCAGCCTCCGCGGTCACCCGCGCGAGAATCGCTTCGGCTTCGTCGCCAAACTTGGCGCGGTAGCGCTCGCGCGCGGGCACGCCGGGAATCGGCGCCTCCGGATCGAGCTGAAACGGGTGCAACGTGATCTCGACGTCGCCCTCGAACCCTTCGAGCGCCCGCTCGAAGCGCGTGACGCCGATGTAGCACCACGGGCAGACGACGTCGCTCCATATGTCAATTCGCACGAGCGTCACATTCCGCGCCGGGCCCCGGAACACTTCGGAACCCGGCGCGACGCGCTACATCGCGTACGTGAAGGAGCGTTCCGTCGAGGAGCCATCCGGGGCGGTGGACTGGATCAGCACGCGCACGAGGGTCCCGCTCACGCCGCTCAAGACGATGTTCGCGTTGAAGACGCCGTTGCCGTCGGCTTGCGTGGAGGTCTGATACGTGCCCGTACCGATCTGCAGGATGCCTCCGAGCGCACTCGCCTCACCGTTCGCGACGATCTTCACCTGCGAGCCAGGCAACGTGCGGCCGGAGAGGTTGAAGTTCGAGCCCACGCGGGCGTTCGGCGCGGGGATGATGTTGCGCAGGTAATTCGCACCCGCCGCCCCGCCGGTCGCGAAGCTCCACCCCGTCGAAAACTGCGCCCCCGCCTGCGTCATTCCGCTGACGTTCACGCGATGCGTTCCCGCCGCGAGTTGGAACGGGGGCGTCACATCGAAGCCGTTGGCGTTGGAATAGACGTCGCCGGTCACTTCGCGACCGTCGATGCTTACGCGCAGCGTGCCTTGCCGCACTCCCTCGCTAAAGCCCGCGTGAATCGCCGGGTCCAGCGTGCGAACCGATCCGCTCGGACGCACGTTGACGAGGTGGAACGACGGATTGCTCGGCGGCACGTACGACGCGCCGGAACCGCCGGTGATCGTCACCGTCGCGTCGCTGTTGTTCCAGTCCACGGCGGCGCCGAGCGCCTGCGCGACGAAGCGCAACGGCACGAGCGTGCGCGAGCCGACGATAAAGGGCGCGACGTCGAGATACTGCGTCTGCCCGTTCACGCTTGCTTGGGTGGACCCGACGTGAAGCGAGATCGAGCGCCCGTTGCCGGTCGCGTTGATCTCGCCGTTCTGATAGACGACGCTCGCGCCAAGGCGCTCGAAGACGCCGCGCAGCGGCACGAAGACGCGCCCGGCGCGCTCGATCGGCGGCTGGTCGAACTGGAGTTGCGATCCGTTCACCACGACGGTCACGTCGCGCGCGAGCACCGGGGGCGTCGCGAGCGTGGCGCAGAGAGCGGCGGAAGCGACGGCCGCGACGGCCGTCCGGCGTGCAATCGTGCTGTTCATCGCCCCGTTCGTACCCGCGAACGGAGCGATGAACACCGTTTGATTCTACGTGTGGGCGGGTATTGCGGTGCCTTCGAGTTCGGCTTTGACCGCACGGCGGTCGGCGCGTCGCTCGAGCGCCCCCATCCAGGTGTTGTAGATCATCGGCACCATGAAGAGCGTGAGCACGAGCGAACTTAGCAACCCGCCGATGATCACGGTTCCCATCGCTTGGCGCCACTCGCCGCCTTCGGCGAAGCCGAGCGCGAGCGGCAGCATGCCGAAGATCATCGCGGCCGTCGTCATGACGATCGGGCGGAAGCGCGTCGTCGCTGCCTGCAGGACCGCTTCGCGAACGCGCATCCCGCGCTTGCAGAGCGTATTCGAGTAGTCCACCAACAGGATGCCGTTCTTCGCGACGAGTCCGAAGAGCATGATGATCCCGAGCATCGAGATGATGTTGAGCGACTGCCCCTGCTCGGGCTGCAGCTTACCCATCACGGCGAGGAAGATCAGCGCACCGATCACCGCGAGCGGAACGGAGAACATCACGATCAGCGGTTCGACGAACGAGCTGTAGAGGATCACCATCAGCATGTACACGAGCATGAACGAGGTGAGCAGCGCGATGCCCATGTTCGCGAAGGTCTCTTGCATGAATTGCGTGTCGCCCTGCGCCGTGAGGCCGACGCCCGGCGGCAGAAAGCCCGGCTCTTTCAGCTTCTTCTCGAGCGGCGCCGTGACTTGACCGAGCGAGTAGCCCGGCAGCGCATCGCCGAGCACGTTCACCACGCGCTCGCGATTCAAGCGCTCGACCTTGGTCGGCGCCTTCATCCAGGTGAAGGTCGCGATGCTGCCGAGCGGCACCAGCACGCCGGTCGCCGAGCGCACGCGTACGTCTTTGAGTTGATCAACGCTGTTGCGCGCGTCGTACGGGAACTGCACGCGTACGTCCACGAGCCCGTTGGCGCTGCGCACCTTGGTCGCCACGCCACCGCTGACCGCGAGACGCGCAACCTCCGCCGCATCGGCGGGCGAGATGCCGAGCACCGCGCAACGCGCTCGATCGATGTCCACGTTGAGGCGCGGCGCGCCGTTCTCCGCGCTCGTCTGCACGTTTACCGAGCCCGGCGTGCTGCGCAGTATCTGCGCGACCTTCTCCGCCGCCGGTCCGATCTCGTCTTCCGGACCGGAGAGCGAGTAGAAGATCGCATTTCCCGAGCCGCTGCCGCTATCGCCCGCGACTTGGAAGCTCGCACCCGGAACCAGATACGCGAGCTTGCGAATCTTCGGAATCGTATCGTTGGTTTGGCCGCGCAAGTTATCTTGCATGTCGGCACCCAACTGCGCGTAGTTCCCGCCGATCGAGCTGCCCCAACCCGACGGTTTGCGGCCGACGGTCGTGCTGACGTCCTTGATGCCCTGAATCTTCAAGATCGCGTGGGCCAGGCGCATCACGCCGGCATTCGTCGTGTCAATCGGCGTTCCGGCGGGATAGGTCACGTTCATATTGATGTGGCCGGTTTGCGTCTGCGGCACGAAGTCGAAATTGACGTTGAGCGGATACATTGCGAGCGCGAGCAGTACCGGCATCACGAACGTGGCGACGGCGAGTGGACGGTGACTGCCGAGGCTGCGAAAGCCGCGCCCGGGCCCACGCCTGCGTCGCACGATCCACGCCGCACCGTACGTAACCGCGAGCAAAATGAGGATCGCCGCGTCAAGTCCGACCGCGTTCTGGCCGCCGCCGACGACGGCGAGTGCATTGAGGAGCAGCACCGTGCAGGTAAAGACCACGAAGGAACCATGTTCGAGCGCGAACGGGAGGAGCTTCTGACGATACTGCTCGAGCAGCCACTCGTAACGGTGCACGAAGGCGTTGAGCACGAGGACGGCGATCGCGAAGATGCCGAAGGCTTTGAGCCAGAGCCAGCCGGTGAGATGGCCGGCGACGAAGAGCAGCGCCCCGACGAGGACGAAGGCGAGATCCACGCGGCGATCGTCGAGGGCGAGCAGCCACGCGGGCTTGGCCTCCGAACGCTCGCGCACGCTCCACTTCGCCGCGAGCAGCGGCGTGAGCGTGAAGGAGACGAAGAGCGAGAAGAGCGTCGCGATCACGACGACCGCGCCGAACTCCTTGAGGTAAGCGCCGACGATGCCCGGGAGAAACGCAACCGGAAGAAAGACGACCACATCGACCATGGTGATCGCGACCGCGGCGCTGCCGATCTCGTTACGGCCGTTGATCGCGGCGCTCGTCGGATCTTCCCCCAAATCTCGATGCCTCGTGATATTTTCCAAGACGACGATCGAGTCGTCCACGAGGATACCGATAATGAGCGAGAGCCCCATCATGGACATCGAATCGATGTGAAAGCCGAAGGCCTTCATCAAGATGAAGGTCGATAGAATCGACGACGGGATCGCGACCAACACGACCACCGCGTTGCGCCACGCATGCAGAAAGAGCAGCATGACGATCGCGGTGAGGAAGATGCCTTCGATCAGCGACTGACCGACTCCGGCGAGGGATTTCGCGGTATAGTCGGCCGGCGCGTCGATTTCGTGAAATTGCAGTTGCGGAAACTGCGCCTCGATCGACTTGAGTTTCTCGCGTGCGATCTTGGTCGAGGTGATCTCGTCGGCATTGATGTTGCGTCCGAGGCTCACGTAGAGACGGGGCAAGCCGTTGTAGCTCGAGATCGTGCGCATCTCGACGTGACTGTCGTACACCTTCGCGACGCTGCCCACGTTCATGTACCGATTCGCGCCGCCCGGCACGACGAGCGGAATGCCGCTGATGTCGGCGACGTTCTGAAGATCGGCGTTCACCGAGACGGTCGCCTCTTGCGTGGGCGAGTGCAGGATACCGCCGGGAAGTTTTTGATTGTTCGCCGCGACGCTGTTGAAGACGTCCTGCAGCGTCGCGTTGACGCCGACGAGACGGTTCGGATCGGGCTCCACGTGAAACTCGCGATCGGCCGCGCCGAAGATATCGACGGTCTGCACGTTCGGAATCTGTTTGAGCAGCGGCTCGAGCTGATTGTTCGCGATATCGGCGAGTTGCGCTTCGCTTAAGGAATTCGAGCTGACCGCGAGATCGAGCAACGGCTCCGTCGCACCATTCTTATAGACGAAGGGCGGATTGAGGTCGCTCGGCATGTAGATGCGCGCCGTGTCGACGCGGCGCTGCACGTCCACCGCCGCGAGGTCGAGGTTCGTACCGAGCTTGAACTGCACGACGACGCTCGCCGTGCCCTCTTGCGCGGTCGCGCTCACCTGGTCGAGGTTGTCGATCCCGTCGAGCTGATCTTCGATCGGCTTGACGATGAGCTTCTCCATATCTTGGGGAGAGGCGCCCGGATAGCCGGCCGCGACCACGACGACGGGAAAGGTCGTGTTGGGCGGGTTCGAACTGCGGCCTAGTTGGAAGTACGCGATGGTGCCGAAGATCGCAAGCGCCGCAAAGAGCATCGCGGTGATCACGGGGCGGCTGATGGCAAAGCGCGTTAACGACACGGTATGAACTCCTCGGACGAACCTTCGCCCTTCCCTACGAGCGAATGCGGCTCGTTGTTTCGAAACGGACCGGCCCGAGCGTAGCACCCGAACCCTGAGCGCGTCCTAAGCGAGCGATCAAAGCTGCAGGCCTGCGCGTTCGGGGCACGCAAGCGATGCCTGATGACGTCCGCCCCATCGCCGCCGCCAAGCCGACGGGGCCGCTCATGCTGCTCGGGCCCTACGGCGGCGGGACCGCGCTCGTGATGATCGCGCTCGGCGTGTACGGACGCCGACGTGGGCTCGCGATCAACGCGATCCTTGTGACCCTGGCGTTCGCAGCCTACGGCGCGCTCGTCGTCGCCACACTGCTCGGCCATCCGCCCCACCAGTGGGGACCCTGCGGCCCCTATACCTAACCCTGAGATAGAGAAAGGTCCGAAGCGGCTGCTTCGGACCTTTTCGAAATCTGCACGGGCCGAGACTCGAACTCGGACGAGATTGCTCCCGCTAGCACCTCAAGCTAGTGCGTCTACCAATTCCGCCACCTGTGCATACTCGGCACGCGACCTAGGCGGTCGGGCCGAACAACCTTGGTAGTCTATAGCCTACTTCATGTTCGGGTCAAGTGCATCGCGCAGACCGTCGCCGATATAGTTGATCGAGAGGGTCGTGAGGAGGATGCAGAGGCCCGGGAAGACCGCCGCCCACCAGGCGATCTGCAGGTTGGCCTGCGCGTTCGCAAGCATGTTGCCCCACGACGCGGTCGGCGGCTGAATGCCGAAGCCGAGGAACGAGAGCACCGATTCCAAGATGATCACGTTCGCCACGTCGAGCGTCGCCTGCACGATGATCGGCGCCACGGCGTTGGGGAGCAAGTGCCGGAAAATGATCCGTCCGTCGTTGTTGCCGACCGCGCGCGCGGCCTCGGCGAACTCGCGCTCGCGTAGCGACAAGAACGAGGCGCGCACGAGGCGCGCGACCGACGGCCACGAGAGCGCGCCGATGATGAGCACGATCACGCCGAAGTTCAGCGCCGCGCGCGACGAACTCGCCGCGACGATCGCGGTGAGCACGAGCAAGAGCGGCAGCAGCGGGATCGAGAGAAACACGTCGGTCACGCGCATGATCAGCCAGTCCACCCAGCCGCCATAGTAGCCGGCGAGCGCGCCGAGCGTCGTGCCGATGAGCACCTCGATCACGACGGTGAAGATGCCGACCTCGAGCGAGATGCGCGCGCCGAAGAGCAGTCGCGAGAGCAGGTCGCGGCCGACCTCGTCGGTGCCGAGCAAGTGTCCGCCGCAGATCGAACCGTCCTGGAAGCACGGCGGCAGCGGCGTGCCTTGCCAGTGCACGTTGTCGATGAAGTTCGGATCGAACGGCGCGAGAAATTTCGCGAAGATCGCCGCGAGCAGCATCAGCGAGAGCACGACGGCGCCCGCGATCGCCATGCGGTGGCGGCGAAGGCGCATCCAGAACGTGACCTTGGAGTAGGTCTCGTCGTCGAGCGCCTGCGGCGTGGTGGGATAGGTCGTTGCCATCGGCGCGTTCCTAGTCGTACTTCACGCGCGGATCGAGCCACGCGTAGAGCACGTCGGCGAGCAAGTTGGAGAAGACGACGAAGAACGCGAGGATGAGCAGGTAGCCCATCATCAGCGCGATGTCGGTCTGCTGCAGCGCGTTGTAGAACATGCGTCCCGCACCGGGCCACGCGAAGATCGTTTCCGTGACGATCGCTCCGCCGAGCACGCCGGGCAGCGCGAGCGCGATCACGGTCACGACCGGAATCAGCGCGTTTTTCAAGCCATGTTTGAAGAGGATCGTGCGGCCGTCCAAGCCTTTGGCCGCGGCGGTGCGCATGTAGTCGGTCTTCATCACTTCGAGCAGCGACGAACGCATGAAGCGGCTGTAGAGCGCGAGATTGAGCAGCGAGAGCACGATCACCGGCATGATGAGATGCTGGATGCGGTCGCCCAGGTCGAACGCGTCGCTCGAACTCAAGCCAGCCGATGGCAACTGGATCTCGTACCCGCCCGGCAGTGGAATGCCGTGCACCGCAAGCGCGAGCTGCAGCATCAGCGCGAACCAGAAGACCGGCATGGATTGCCCGAAGAACGCGAACGTGGTGATGAAGTAGTCGGCGAACGAGTAGGGCCGCACCGCCGAGAACATACCCGCCGAGATTCCGATGATGACGGAGACGACGAACGAGGTCACCATCAGCTCGAGCGTCGCGGGCAGGCGTTCGAGGATCGCCTGCATCACCGGCTCCGAGTTGCTCGTCGAGTACCCGAAGTTCCCATGGAGCACGGTCCACAGCCAGACGCCGTAGCGATACCAGATCGGCCGATCCAGACCCAAGTTATGCTTGAGTCGCTCGATATCGGCGGGCGTGATGTGCGGATTCTGAAGATACGGCGCGAGCGGTCCGCCCGGCGCGTTATTCAGAATCACATACACGATCACGGAGATCACGAGGAGCAGCGGGATCGCTTGCAGCGACCGCCGGACAACATACGTAAACACGAACCGCGCCTAGTTAGCGGAGTCGGTGCGACAAACCCTGCCGGGCTAGGCGACCGCTGCCTTCCGCAGGCCGAGAATCGCGCGGGCCTGATCCGGCGTCGCCACGGGCCGACCGACTTCGTGGGCGATGCGCGCGACGCGTGCGACCAGCTCCTCGTTGGTCGCCAGACGACCCTTGCTGTAGAAGAGGTTGTCCTCTAGTCCGACGCGCACGTGCCCGCCCATTGCGATCGCGGCGAGCGCCATCGGCAACTGTTGGCGACCGATCCCCGCGACCGACCAGGTGCACCCTTCGGGCAGATCGGCGACGAGGTCGGCGAGGTTCGGCACCGTGGCCTCGAGCGCGCCCGCAACGCCGAGCACGAAATCCGCGTGGGCCGGAAACGCGAGCAAGCCCTCCTTCGCCAAGCGCCGCGCGTTGGCGAGGTGGCCTTTATCGAAGATCTCGAGTTCGGGCTTCACGTCGAACTCATGCATCTTCTTGAGGATGCCGCGCATGATCGGGAAGCTGTTCTCGAAGATATCGTCGCCGAAGTTCACCGTGCCGCAGGTCAGCGTCGCCATCTCGGGGCGCAGTTGCAGCACCGAGGCGCGCTCCTCCGGCGTCATGCCGATGGCGCCGCCGGTCGAGAACTGCACGATCAGGTCGCTCGCTCCCCGAATCGCGTCGTACGCCTCGCGGAACCGCTCGACGCTGTGGGTGTTGCTGCCGTCGTCGTTGCGGCAGTGCACGTGCACGATCGAGGCCCCCGCCTCGCGGATCGCCGCCGCCGTCTGCGCGAGCTTCGCCGGCGTGTAGGGCAGGTGGGGCGTCTGGTCGGGCATGACTTCGGCGCCGACGGGCGCGCACGTGATGATGAGCGGATCCATGCCCGCCCGATTCCGCGCTCGGCGCCGCGCGTCCCGGTGCGCGCTGCATCTCCTTGCCATGCTCACGAGTTGTTAGCGCCGTATCTTCGCAACGCTGCCCGACCAAGATGAGGAAACACGTGTCCGAGATCACTAGCCAGCACGTCACGCTCTCCGTCGCCGACGGCACGAGCATGAACGCCTACGTCGCCACCCCCGCCAAGCGCAGCGGCTTCGCCCCCGGCATCATCGTTTTCCAAGAAGCCTTCGGCGTGAACGCCCACATCAAAGACGTTACCGAGCGCTTCGCGCGCCTCGGCTTTGTCGCCGTCGCGCCCGAGCTCTTCCATCGCACCGCCGAGCCGGGCTTCGAAGGCTCGTATACGGATTTCGAGAGCGTGCGCCCGCACTTCGGCGCGCTCGGCCTCGACGGGCTGCTCGCCGACATCGACGCGGCGTACGGCTTTCTCACCGAGTGCGCCGACGTGGATGACGAGCGCATCGCCGCCGCGGGTTTCTGCCTCGGCGGACGGATGACGTATCTCGCGAACGCGCGCGTGAAGCTGCGTGCCGGCATCTCGTTCTACGGCGGCGGCATCGCGCCCGATCTGCTCGACCGCGCCGCGCAGCAGCACGCGCCGCTCTTGATGTTCTGGGGCGGTCTCGACGCGCACATCCCGGCCGAGCAGTACCGCGCCGTGGCCGACGCACTCACCGCAGCGGGCAAGGTGCACGAACAGGTCGTCTTCGGCCAGGCCGACCACGGCTTCTTCTGCGATCAGCGCGCGAGCTACAACGCGATCGCGGCGCGTCAGGCCTGGGCGCTCGCCCTCGAGTTTCTGCGGGCCTACGAGGTCTTCTAAGGACCGATCCGCGCGAGCGCGCCGAGGAAGTACACCAGCACGCCGCCGAGCGGGATCACCGAGAACACGATCGCAACGAAGATCGGGGAAGGTGATCCCGCCGCGCTCTGTACCGCGGCAAACGACAAGAGCGCAAACGTGCCGCCGACGCACACCCGGATCCATGCGAACATCGCGCGCACCGTGTCGCGTACGCGCCCTTCGTTCTGCGGCGTGAGCGTGAGCATCGGCAGATTCATCCAGCGCAGCGGCAGGAAGTCCACCGCGTAAAGCAGCGCATACACGAGCAACGGCGGCGGAATTAACAGCAGCAGCGTGTCCTTCGATCCGTAGCCGACGCCGTCGGGACCGAAATGCGTCGCGATCGTCGCGGGCAGTGCGTCCACGCCGTAGAGCACGATGGCGACGTTGAGCGCAAGAAGCGCGAGCGCGCAGGCGTTTCCGATCGCGCTAGAGCGCTTCACGACGCTCCGTCGAGCACGTCGTACGCGCGAGCGGTCAACGCGTCGTCGAGTCCGAGGAGGGCGGCAAGCGCGATCGCGTCGGATCGTCGCGCGCCGTCGTGCGTGACCTCCTCGATCGTGTAGTCCATCTGCTCCGCGAGCGTGACGAGCGCCGCGTGCAGATCGTCGGTCGCCGGTCGTTCGGGAATGCCGCGCAATCCGCGCACGGCAAAGTGGCGCGCTCCGGCTGCATCGGCGACGCCGTCGAGATGCGTCGCCGCCAGCGCGCGCGCACCGAGCGCGCGCAGCCGCCCGAGCACCGCGACGAGCAGCGCGCGCCCCTCGCGCGGCGTGGTGGTGCGAGCGAACTCATCGAGTAGCACCAACCGACGCACGCGCTCGCGCGCGAGCGCGTCGCGCAATCGCACGACCTCGCGTGCAAATGACGAAAGCAAGCCGCCCATCTCGGCATCGGTTCCGGCGCCGAGCCACACGATCTCATCGAAGAGCGGCACGCTCGCACGCTCCGCCGGTACCGGCACGCCGTATGCGGCGCAGAGCGCGACGAAGCCGCACGTGCGCAGGCAGACGCTCTTGCCGCCCATGTTCGGCCCGGTGAGCACCGCCACGTCGTCGAGGTGCATGCCGATCGCCGTGAAGCTGCGCCCCTCGCGCGCGAGTTCGAGCTCGAGCGGTACGAAGCGCCCGGCTTCGAACGCGAAGGGCCCGTCGGCGACGATCTCCGCGACGCTGCAGCGGTGCAGTTGCGTAAAGCGCGCGGCCGCGATGAAGACGTCGCACTCGCCGAAGGCACGCGTCGCGGCGTCGAGCGCGGCCGCATGCGCGCGGACGCTCGAGGTCAGGCGCGCGCGAACGACTTCTTCGGCCTCGGCGACGGCGCTCGCGGCCTCGTCGCGCCGCGCGAGCGCACCGAGCGACGCCTCGTCGGCGTCGAGCTCGCAGAGCAGGTAGGTCGGAGCCTCGCGCACCACGCGCACGCCCGCCGGCAGCGGGCCCGCGAGATCCGCGCGCATGACGATAAATTCGTTCGCGGTGATCTCACGCCCGAGCGCCCGCGCCACCGCCGCCGCCGCGCGACCGCGTACCGCGTCATACTCGGCCTGTGCCTGCGCGAACGCCGCGCGCGCGCGCGTCAAACCATCGTCGAAGCCATCGGCGAGATAGAAGCCGAAACGGCCCGCGCGACCGAGTTCCAGCGCGCGCGCGCAGACGCGTACCGCTTCGCTCGCCGGGCGCGGCAGATCCGCATCGTTCTCGGCGAGCGCGTCCAGACGTTCGCACGCATCGAAGAAGCGCTGCAGTTCGAGCAGATTCGCATCGCCGAGCGTATCCCCCATCGAGGCGCGCGCGATGGCGCTCGCGGCGTCGGGCACGTTGCGCAGCACCTCGCGCGCCGCATCGAGCTGCGCGGGCGTGAAGCGCTGGGCGATACGCGCGATGCGCCGTGCGCGCGCGCTCGCCGCGACCTCTTCGCCGGGGCGAAATGCCGCGAGTTCCGCGAAGATGCGATCGCCGTACGGGCTCGCGGGCGCGAGCGCCGCGCGTAGCCACGCCGCGTCGAGGGCCTGAGCGCTCAGGGTGTCGAGCGGTTCGTCGCGTTTCATGCCGCGCTCGCCGCGTACACATCGAAGGTGGGAACGCCGGTCGCGGCCGCCACGTCGCGCAGCAGTCGCGCGGGCTCGAACGAACGGTCGCGCCCGATCGACGCGACGGTAACCGCCACGACGTTGAGCGGACGCTCGCAGCGCAGATCCAGGCGTTCGAGCGCGTGCAGCGCCGCATGCCCGGCAAGCGCGATCTTGGTGGGATCGGCGACGACCACGCTGCGCCGCTCGCCCGCTCGAATGAGCTCGGCGGCGATGCTCGGCGTAAGCGCGCCCTCGATCCGCAACGCGTCGTTGCCGCGCTCGAGCTTCGGCACGCACAGTCGCGCGACCAGCGCGCGAACGTCGGCCACGGTTTCGTCGAGCGTGTTCGACGCCGATGCACCGCAGGCGACGACGATGGCATCCTCGCCGCCCGCGAGCGCGGCGATGCGATCGATCGCGCCGTCAACGATAACGTAGGGCGCAAGCGACCCGAGCGTCGCGACCGCCTCGCGAATGCCCGACGCGGTCGGCGGGCCGACCAACTCGTAATGCGCCGCATGGCGCACGCGCGCATAGACCAGCGTACCGGCGGCGGTGCGAAGCGTGGAGAGCGCGAGCATCTCGCTCGCGGGCGAGCGCGGGAGCACGTCGCGCGCGGTGGCGACAATCGTTCCGGGCCGAAGAAAGAGGCGCGGCTTCGCCTGGGCGTCGCCCGCGTCCACGGCCTCGCCGTCGCGACCGATCGAGGTGAGCGCGGGCAGGATCTCGCGCGCGAGGCACGCGTCGTACATGGCGCGCATCGCGACCGTCTTGCCGACGTTCTTCCCCGTGCCCACGACGAAGAGCGAGCGCGCTCCGGTCGCAAGCGCGAGCGCCAGAATCGAATCGCCGACGCGTACGTGCATGGCGACGCTGTTCTCTCAGTCCAGGTGCAGGGCCTTGAGTACGATGAAGACGATGCCGGTGAGCGCGAGCATCACGCCGCCGAGCAGTTCCGCGCGATCCTCGATGCGTTTGCCGAGCATCCGTCCGAGGCTCAAGCCGAGCGTCGTCGCCGCGATCGAGACCACGCCGATGATCGCGAGCGATATCTCGATCGGCACGTCGATGTAGAGAATCGAAAACCCGATGCCGAGCGAGTCGAGACTGATCGACGCGGACGCGAGCGCGAGCCCCCAGCCGCTCGACATATCGAGCGGGTCGCGCTCGGCGAGATCGCGTGAGGCCTCGTAGATCATGTACGTGCCGACGCCGACCAGCGCGACGAAGCCGAGGTAGCCGGCGACCTCTCCCAGGAGGCGACCGGCGATGACGCCGATTCCGGCGCCGATCAGGTTCATCACAATCTCGGCGGAGGCGAAGGCGATGCCGATACGGATCTTCGTCGCGCGCGGTACGCCGCGCACCCCCACGCCGATGCTCACCGCAAAAACGTCGAGCGCCAGCGAGAGCGCGATGACGACGATCTTGATCGTCGACGCGAACATCATCGGATCGGACCCACTGCGTTAAAAGTTCTGAGTGCCGAAGTAGGCTTCGCGCTTCGAGAGCAGGTGGCTGACGGCCGCGCGAAGCTGCGAGATCGTGAACGGCTTGTTGAGGAAGAGATTGGCGCCCGCGTTCTTCGCCCGACCGTCCATCGCGTAGTTCGTATGACCCGAGATCATGAGGATGGGAACGCCGCGCGTGCTCTCTTTGCCGCGCAGGCGCTCGATCAGGTCGATGCCCGAGATGCCGGGCAGCATGAAGTCGCAGATGATGATATCGAACGGACCTTGGCGATCCACGGCCACGAGGGCGCTCTCGGCGTCATTGCACATGACCATCTCGTACGGGCCTTTGCGCAGGACCGTATCAATGAGCGTACAGATCGCCGGATCGTCGTCCGCAATCAGTACCCGCCAATTCCGCTGGGCCATTTGCTCAGCCATTCGTGGTCGTCAACCTCCCGCCTCGCCGACGCCGTGATGCTTTGGTAAACTTTGGTTAATGAGCCGACCGGTACCCGGACTCTTCTTTCCTATCGCGGCGATTCTTTTGACGGCCGCGATCGCGATCCCGATCCTCGCGCTGCTCGTCAGCGTCTCACCGCGCGAGTTCGCGGTGGCATTTGCCGCACCCGCCGCTCGGGATGCGGTGCGCGTCTCGCTGCTCGCCTCGAGCATCGCTACGGCGTGCGCGACGCTGCTCGGCGTGCCCGGCGGGTATTGGCTCGCCCGCGCGCCGCGCCGCGTCGGCGCGGCGATCCTCTTCGTCCTCGCGCTACCGCTCGCGTTTCCGCCCATCGCGTCGGGGATTCTGCTGCTTTCGGCGCTCCGCTTCACGCCGCTGCCCGATTCGCTCGCGGGCGTCGCCGCCGCCGAATTCTTCGTCTCCGGCTCGTTCGTGGCGATCGCGTCGGCGGCGGCCTTCGCGGCACTAGATCAGCAGCGTGAGGATGCGGCGCGCACGCTCGGGGTCTCGGAGTGGCGCATCTTCCGCTCCATCGCACTGCCGGCCGCGGCCGGCAACGTCGCGGCAGGAATCGCCTTTGCGTGGCTGCGCGCCATCGGCGAATACGGAGCGACGAGCATCGTCGCCTACCATCCCACGTCGCTGCCGGTGGCGCTCTATGTCGCACTCTCGGCATCGGGGGTGCGTGCGGCGCTCGCGCTCACCTACGGCTTCGTGCTGCTCGCGGTCGCGGTGCTCGCGGTGCGGTGGGTTTTTAGGCGCGGCGTCGTAGTCTAGGCAGCGATATGGCTATCATCGATCGGCTCCTCGCCCCCGACTCCGCCTTTCAGAAGAACTTCTTCTTCCTCGCCAAGCGCTTCGTCGCGGGCGAGACCATCGATTCGGCGATCGCCGCCGTTCGCGAGTTGAACGCGCAGGGTATGTCCGCAACGCTCGACTTTCTCGGCGAAGACGTCTTCGAGCGTGACGCCGCGCTCAAGACGCGCGACGCGTACGTCGCGATGCTCGATGCGATTCGCACGAGCGGCGCGAACACGAACGTCTCGGTGAAGCTCACCGCGATGGGGCTCTTGATCGACGAAGATTTCGCGCTCGACAACCTCACCTCGATCGTCGAGCACGCGCAGCGCAACGCCGATCCCTTCGTGCGTATCGACATGGAGGGCTCGCCGGTCACCGACGCCACGCTGCGCGTCTTCGAACGCGCCTATGCGAAGAACAAGAACGTCGGCGTCGTGCTGCAAGCCTATCTGAAGCGCACCGAAGCCGACGTGGAGCGCATGATCGATCTGGGCGTTCGCGTGCGCCTCTGCAAGGGCGCGTACAACGAGCCGGCCGAGATCGCGATCAAAGAGATGCCGGATATCCGCACCAACTATCTCTCGCTCGCGCACGCATTGCTCCAACGTGGCAACTATCCCGGCCTCGCGACGCACGACCGCGACGTGATCGATGCGTTGCGTACGTTCGTCAAACAGCAGGGCATCGCGCGCGATCGCTTCGAGTTCCAGATGCTCTACGGCTGCCGCCCGCAGTTGCAGCGCGAACTCGTGGCCGAAGGGTTCCGCATGCGCGTGTACGTGCCGTTCGGCACGCACTGGGCGGGCTATTTCTACCGCCGCGTGATGGAGCGTCGCGAAAACGCGTTCTTCGCGCTCTCATCGATGTTCTCGAAGTAGTCACGTGCGCGCCGTCGTCCAACGCGTCGCGCGCGCCGAGGTGCGCGTCGGCGAGCGGGTCACCGGCGCCGTCGAGGCGGGTCTGCTCGTGCTCCTCGGCGTGCACGTGGACGACACGCCCGACGACGCGCGGTACCTCGCGGAGAAGATCGCGAACCTGCGCATCTTCACCGACGACGCCGGCCTGATGAATCGCAGCCTAGCCGACGTAGGCGGCGCGGTGCTGCTCGTCTCGCAATTCACCCTCTACGGCGATGCGCGCAAGGGACGGCGCCCCTCGTTCATCACCGCCGCGCGCGAGCCGCTCGCGCGCGACCTCTACGAACTCGTGGGTCGCGAGATCGCGGCGGCGGGGTTGCGCGTCGCGTACGGCGAGTTCGGTGCCGACATGGCCGTCGAACTCGTCAACGACGGGCCGGTCACGCTGCTCCTCGACTCGTCGCGCGCGTTCTAAGCGTCCGGACGGATCCCGGCGAAGCTAGAGATTCGCATCGTCCACACGTTCGACGCGCAGCACCTTATCGCGCTCCGCCAGGCGCGCGAAGACGTCGAACCCGCTCGTCACCTCGCCGAAGACCGTGAAGGCGTTATCGAGATGGTATTGCGGGGATAGCGTGATGTAGTACTCGCTTCCGGCCGAATCGCGCTTGGGCGTCTGCGTCTTGTCGTCGTAATCCAAGCCCATCGAGATCACGTAGGCGTTCTGTTCGAGCGGATTCTCTTCGGCAACGATCGTGTAGCCCGGGCCGGGGGCTTTGACGTCGTCCTGCTCGCCGGTCTGGACGACGAAATCGGGCACGATACGAAACCAGCGATTGTTGTCGTAGAAGCCGCGGGCCGCGAGGTTCATGAAGTTCGCGACCGTCATCGGCGCCCATTCGGGAAAAAGCACCACGTAAAAATCGCCCTGCGTCGTGACGAAGCGCACGCGCGGATGCGGACCGCGCGCCGGGCTCACCATCTGCTCCGCGGTCGTTGGAACGAGGGCCGGAACCGTCCCGAGTTGCGCCGCGGTCGGCGCGCCGGGCGCGACGCTCGGCCACGGTCGCGGCGCGAGGACGGCGAGCGGATCGGGCTGCGGCGGCGGCACGTGTGCGTACGACGGAACCGCCGTCAGATGCTCGGTCATCTTGCCGCCGCGCAGCACGTTGATCGACTCGGCGGTCTGCTCTTGCACGCGCCACGACGAGTCGTGCAGCAGCGGCAACAGATCGTCGGCGGCGGCGGCGGTGCCGAGCTTGCCGTAGGCGCGCACCGCTTCGATGCGAACGACGATATCGGGATCGAGCAGCATCTCGCGCAGAAACGGGCGCGGCGCGAGCGTGGCGTAGCGCCGAAAGATACTCCACATCGCGCGTTCGCGTACGCCCACCGCCGCATCGCGACGTGTCGCGGCGACGAGCGCGTCGAGCGCGCGCGTCTTCTCGGGACTATCGCCGAAGAAGCTCAGCGTGATGGCGGCGCGACCGCGCACGATCGGATCGCGATCGCTCGCAAGCGCCGCCATTACCGCCGCGGCGGCGTCGCGCTCGGCGGCGGCGTCGAGTACCTTCGCATCCTCGTAGCGCCCGAGCGCATCGAGCGACGCGACGCGGACCGCCCCGGACGGATCGGCGTGCGCGTCGTCCGCGATGCGCGCGACGTCGCTGCCCGTGCCGATGAGGCCGAGCCCGTACACGCTCAGCGCGCGCACGCTCGCGCGACGGTCGTCGAGATGCGCTTCGAGGAGTGGGATTCCGGCGGGGAGCTTGGTTCTTCCGATTGCGAGCGCCGCGCGCGCCGCCGTCGCCTCGTCGGAGGAATCCAAGAATGCGGCGAGCTGCCCCGCACCGAGCGAGCGCTGCGACTCCAGGGTGACCATCGAGCGCAGATTGCTCGGCGAGACGGCTCCTAGGAGCAAGCTAGCTCCGAGCACGGCCGTTGCCGCGATTCGCAAAGAACCCAAGAAGCGCACGCTCTACCCCCAACCATTAGCCGCAGTAATGCGTTCTAGTATATGCAGAACGACCGGCGACCTTCCTGGTCGACGCAGCTAGGTGAGAGAGAGCAACTACATGTCAAGCCCAGAATCCCCAAAGAAGACGACCGGCATGTCGGTCCGAGAGGCCGGCCAGAAAGGCGGCGAGACCGTCAAGAAAAAGTACGGGCCGGAATTCTACGAACAGATCGGCCGCAAGGGCGGCCTCGCGACAAAACAGGCTCACGGTCACGAATTCTACGAGCAAATCGGTAAGAAGGGTGGAAAGAAAGGTGGCGAAGCCACGCGCGATCGCTACGGCCCAGACTTCTACGAACGCATCGGACAAAAAGGTGGCCAGAAAGTCAAGCAACTTATCGAAGAAGGCAAACGCGCCGCTGCAGCCGCACGCGACGCGGCCGCTGCCGCTGCCGAAGAGCAACGCGCGAGCTAGCTTCACGACGCTGATCGCGGCGAGCCTCGCGCTCGCCGCGATCGCGCCGCTGCACGCGCGGCGCGCCGACGCCTTCCCCACGACGCCCGCCGCGACGGCGAGCCCGACGCCCACCGCGTCGGCGACCCTCGATCCATCGAGCCCCGAGCTTCCGGTCGGCGCGCGCCTCGCGTTTGTCCTCGACGGAACGATCTCGTCGGGCTCCTCGCGCGCGAACGACCTCGTGACCGCGCACCTCAAAGATCCGGTCGTCCTGCGCGACCGCACGATCGTACCGGCCGGCACGCCGGTCCAGATTCGCGTTTTGGATGCGAGCCCGGCGTCGAATCCCGATATCTACGGCTTCGTGGATATCTACTTCGAAGCGATGCGCCTCCCCGACGGACGCGAGCTTCCGCTGCGCGCGCCGAGTTCGCACCTGAGCGTCAACACGTCGGCCGGCCACGAATCGACGGTCGGCGTCGAGAACACCGTCGGCGACATCTTCGCACCGACCCTGCTCCTGCACGTCTTTCGCAAGGGCCGCAACTTCACGCTCGCGCCCGGCGCGGTCGTGCACGCCTTCACCGAGGCGCGCATCGCGCTCGCGGCCGACGGCGCGGTCGCCGTCGAGACGCCGCCACCGCTCGTCATCGACAGCGGCATGCCGCGTTCGTCGTTTCGCGTGATGCCGCTCGCCACGCCGGGGGGAAATCCCGGAACGCTGTTGATACCTGAGGTGAAGCCGTCGATGATCGTCCCGACCCCGACACCGCAGCCGGGCGAGCACGCGACGCCACCGCCGATCTATCAAACGCCGTCGCCATAGCGACGACGCAAGAAGGAGGATCACGTGATCCGTCGTTTCATCAGCAGCTTCGTCGCGCTCGTCGCGATCGCTACGAGCATGACGTTCGCCGCAGAGAAGCTCTCGCCCATGCCGCAGGGCGCCGAAGCCGCGTTCGTCGCCGGCATTCAAAAAGATCTCACGGCGCGCTTCGCCACGCCGAGCGACGCGGAGAAGGCCGGATTCTTCCGCTATACCAACGAGGACCCGACCGGAGCGATCAGCTACGCGAACCTCGCATGGAACTCGAGCGATCCCGCGCATCCGTGCCAACTATGGTACAGCGCGAGCGGCAAGCTGCTCGGCGCCGATTTCTGCGAGCTCAAAAGCACTTCGCCGAAGCGCCCAGCGCTATGGGGCGTGACCCCCGCGCGTTGGGATGACTTCGATCCGCACGTGCACTACGTCTATACCGATGCCTCGGGCGCGATGGTCTACGGCAAAGCAACGAGCGTGAAGAAGTACACCGGCGCCGGCGGCGACATCACCGCCCCCACCGCGGCCCCGCTCGTAAAGCTCGGCCTCGTGAAAGACGCGAGCCAAGTCAAGCACGTCTTCCTCTCACCCGATATGTGGGATCTCATCGTGTGGGTGCTCCCCAACCCGAACGGCGCCTTCGCCGACAAGAACCCCAACGTGACCCCAAGCAAATCCGCCGAAAAATCCACAATGTAAGCTTTATTCGTCAGAGCTGAAGCTCTGCCGAATAAAGCTACCAGCGAGGCCGCTTGGGCGGCCCCGCTGAAGCACATATCAGTTTTATGCGTCAGAGCTGAAGCTCTGCCGAATAAAGCTACCAGCGGGGCCGCTTGTGCGGCCCCGCTGAAGCACATATGCATTTCAGGGGCAGATTCGTGACGTTGCGACGCCCTCATACCGAAGCGCAGCTTCGGTAGTGACTTTAGGTCGCAAAGCTTCAGCTTTGCGAAATAAAGTCATTCATTAGACCAGTAGTCTTTGAGGGCTTTGCCGCGGCTTGGGTGGCGGAGTTTGCGTAGCGCCTTCGCTTCGATCTGGCGGATGCGTTCGCGCGTGACGCCGAACTCCTGGCCGACCTCTTCGAGCGTGCGCTGATGGCCGTCTTCGAGGCCGAAGCGCAGCACGAGCACTTTGCGCTCGCGCTCGGTGAGGTTTTGCAGCACGTCCTGCATCTTCTCTTTGAGCAGCATCACCGAGGCGGCTTCGGCCGGAGCGACCGCCTCTTGATCCTCGATGAAGTCGCCGAGGTGCGAATCTTCCTCTTCGCCGATGGGCGTCTCGAGGGAGATCGGCTCCTGCGAGATCTTCATCACCTCGCGAACCTTTTCGGGCGTGAGCCCCATCGCTTCGGCGATCTCCTCGACCGCGGGTTCGCGGCCGAGTTCCTGGAGCAACTGCCGCGAGATCTTGATCAGGCGATTGATCGTCTCGACCATGTGCACGGGAATGCGGATCGTACGGGCCTGATCGGCGAGCGCGCGCGTGATAGCCTGACGAATCCACCACGTCGCGTAGGTGGAGAACTTATAGCCCTTGCGATAGTCGAACTTTTCGACCGCGCGAATCAGGCCCAAGTTGCCTTCTTGGATCAGGTCCAGAAAGAGCATTCCGCGCCCGACGTACTTCTTCGCGATCGAGACGACCAGACGCAGGTTCGCTTCGGTGAGTTGGCGCTTGGCCTCGTCGCCGTCGGCCACGAGGCGCGAATCGGCGGTGCCGTTCTTCGCGAGCTCCAGCTCGCCCGCTTCGATGCGCATCGCGAGCGACTTCTCTTGCTCCATCGAGAGCAGCGGAACGCGGCCGATCTCTTTGAGATACATCCGAACCGGATCGTCGAGCGACATTCCGTCGGGGATGGGCTGCTCTTCGCTAGCCTCGGCTTCGGGCTTCTCTTCCTTCTGCTCGTCGACGATCTCGATGCCGGCGGTGGTGATCTCTTCGAAGAGGCCGTCGATCTCGTCGGGGTTGACGTCGTCGAGTGCGTCGAACGCGGTATTGATCTCTTCATACGTCAAAGAACCGCGCTGCTTGCCGCGCGCGATCAGTTTCTTCTTCAGTTCATCCAACGTCATCGTCGGCTGTTGCGTCTCCGCTACCGCGGCCTTCTTGCGTGGCACTCGCTCGTCACCCCCTTTCCGTTGCTCCCGCGCGAGGGCGCGGGGACTCGTTACATTAGACTCGTTAATTTCGGTTTACTTCTTTAGCTTCAGCTTTGCCGCCTCGAACTGCTCCAGCAGGTCGCGCGGTACCGGTTGCCCGGCTAGGAACATCTCGTCGATCGAGCGGGACAGCTCGGCGTACCGGGCTTCGTCGTCCTCTCGTTGCAACCGCTCGACGATGCGGTCGAGATGCGCGCGGCGCTCCTCGGAGTCACCGTAACGCACCGTCGAGCTGCGGTCGCGCGCCCCGAGCGAGGTGAGCGCTTCGAGCGCTTCCTCGTCCTCCGCGCACGCCGCGAGCACGTCGGCTGTCGCACGCAGGCCGTCGGCCTGCGCCACGATCGCTTCGTATGCCCGTCGGTAGAGCTCGCTGCGGAAGCGCTGCGGAGCGATACGCTCGCCGTACTCCCGCGCGAGCGGCGGGTCTTCGAGCACGATGCTCAAGACTTCGCGCTCGAACGAGAACGGTTCGAGGTGCGTCCCCGCGGTCGGACGCCGGTGGACCGGAGCGTGGCGGCTGCCGAGCTCGGCAGCGTTCGCGCGCGGGCCGAAATTTGCGGCGTTCGCGAGGAAGCGGCTATTCCGAAGGTCGTCCACGTTCACCTTCAGACGTCCGGCGACGTACACGCGCCACCGGTCCCATTCTTCACGTGGAGTTAACTCTCGGATGATCGCCTCGGCTTTGCGTGCGAGCGCGGAGGGCGATTCGAAACCCGCGTTCAGCGCAGCCATCCGTTGGTCGAGCTTGTACTCGACGGCCGGTTTCGCGCTTTCGAGCAGCGCGCGAAAGGCGTCGGGGCCGCGTCCGCGCACGAAGCTGTCGGGGTCTTCGCCGTCGGGAAGCATGACGATGCGCACGCTCGAACCGGTGTGCTCGATCACTTTAGACGCGACATCGATCGCTTTGGTTGCGGCGTTGCTGCCCGCGGCGTCGGCGTCGAAGCAGAGATAGACGAACTCCGCGTACTTGCGCAATTCGCTCGCCTGCTTTTCGGTGAAGGCCGTTCCGAGCGCCGCGACGGCGTTCTCGAAGCCCGCTTGGTGGAGCGCGATGCAGTCGAGATAGCCTTCGACCACGACCAGCGTCTTGTCGCGCTGCGCGGCGCGCCGCGCGACGTTGAGGGCGTAGAGATGGTCGCCTTTGGTGTAGACGGGCGTCGTCGAGGTGTTGAGGTACTTCGGCTCGCTCCCGTCGAGCGCGCGCCCGCCGAAGGCGATCACCTCGCCCGTCGTCGCGTACGTCGGCACCATGAGGCGATTGCGGTAGAAATCGTAGTAGCCGCCGCGCTGCGACGGCTTCACCAAGCCGGCCTTGGCGGCGAGCGCGAGATCCACGCCGCTGCTGCGCAGTTCGTCCGTTAGGCCGCTCCAGCCCTCGGGCGCGTAACCGAGGGTGAACTTTTCGATCGTCGGGGCGGTGAAGCCGCGCCGCTCGCAATAGGCGCGCGCCGCCTCGCCCTCGTGCGACCGCAGCATCCGCGCGAAGTAGGCGGCCGCGATCTGGTTGGCTTCGTAGATCGCCTCACGCTCGCTACGCGCGCGCGCGGCCCGCGGATCCTCGGCTTCGAGCTCCACGCCCGCCTTGCTCGCAAGGACGCGCACGGCCTCGGGAAACGGCAGGTTCTCCAGCTTCTGCACGAACGCGATGACGTCGCCGCCGACGCCACAACCGAAGCATTTGAAAAACCCGCGATCGGGATGCACGTGAAACGACGGCGTCTTCTCACCGTGGAATGGGCAGAGCCCGACCAGATCCGTCCCGCGCTTCTTGAGCGAGACGTATTGGCCGATGAAGGTGCCGATGTCGATCCGCGCGTGAATTTCGCGGATGACGCCCTGATCGAAACGCGCCATGGAGCTACCAACCCACATTCGGAGCCGAACGGAGAATCCTAGCGCCGGACGAACCTTTCGAGGGCAGCGTGAAGAGAATTTTCGATCCCGTTCACTCCTTTATCGAGCTCACCCCCGCCGAGGCACGGCTGCTCGATCTTCCGCCCATGCAGCGGCTGCGCAGACTGCGCCAGCTCGGCCTCGCCTACTTTGCCTTTCCCTCGGCGGAGCACTCGCGCTTCACCCACGCGCTCGGCGCGCTCGCGATGGGCACCCGTGCCTTCGACGAGTTGATGCGCTCGAGCGGCGACGCCGTGCCCGACGCGGCGGACCGCGCCTACCAGCGACGCCTCGTTCGCTGCGCGCTCCTGCTCCACGACATCGGGCACGGCCCATTCAGTCACGCGTGCGAGGCCGTGCTCGGCGTACGGCACGAAGCGCGAACCAACGAACTGCTCGCGCTGCCCGAGATGCGCGCGGGCATCGAGGCGCTCGAGCTCGATCCGGCGCACGTGCTCGGGCTCATCATCGGCGATCCGCAGACGCCCTATCCGGCGTTGCGCGAACTCGTGAGCGGCCCGAATCTCGACGCGGACCGGATGGATTACTTGCTGCGCGACGCGTACTTCACGGGCGTCGCGAGCGGACGCTACGATGCGGATCAATTGATCGCCTCGCTCCGGCTCTTCGAGCACGCCGGACGTCTCGCCGTCGGCATCGATGCGCGCGGCACGGTCGCGCTCGAATCGTTCGTCGTCGCTCGCTACATGATGTTCGCGTCGGTCTATTTTCACCACACGACGCGCATGTTCGAACGCATCCTCCAGGACGTGCTCGCCGAGCTGTGGCCCGACCCGCGCGCGCTCGATCCGATCGACAAGTACCTGCGCTGGGACGATTTCCGGGTGCTCAACGACCTGCGCGATCGCGAGAGCGAAGCGGCGCGCGCCCTGCGCGAACGCCTGCGCGTTTACGTGATCGTGGCGGAGTTCAACGCCGAGCGCGACCTGCGCGCCTACGAGCGCTGCGAGCGCGCGCTGCGCGAACGCTTCGGCGACGATGCGGTGTGGGCGGACGAGCAGTCGCAGGTGATGCATCGGTTGCCGCTCGGCGCCGACGATCCGCGCTCGACTGTCTGGGTTGGAACGCCCTCGGGCCCGCTCGACGCGCGCCTCGCTTCGGATCTGATCGCGAAACTCTCCGGCAAGGCCTATTGGCGCAAGCTCTTCGTTCGCCGCGACCGCGCAGACGTGCGCGAAGCGCGCGCCGTCTGCGCGGAGATCATCGCGACGAGCCGGTAGGCGCTAGTATCGACGCGCGCCGACGTACCGCTCGGCTTCGGCGAGCTCGCCGCGCGCGTTCTGCAAGTCGCGAATCGCAGCGACGCGATGGCCGTCGTAATCGTGCTGATCGCGCTGCAGTTGATCGCTCATCCGTTCGACCCAGCGCCCGACCTGCGCGATGTTGGCGTTGCTCCCGCGCTGCGCGCGCGTACCCCACGTACGGTCGCTACCGCCGGTCGGCCCATGGGCGCGAACGCAACCGGGATTCTCGCGATCGTGCTCGATCGCATACTGCTCGGCGGCCACCAGTTCGCCGCGCGCGCGCTGCAGATCGGCGATCGCGTTGACGCGATGACCGCCGTAGTCGTGGCCGTCGTGACCGAGTTGATCGATCGCACCGTCGAGGTGGCGGTGTACCTGCCAGATGTTCGCGTTGCTGGCGCAGTCGGCGCGAGCCGCAGCCGGCGCGACGGTCGCGACGAACGCATATCCGCCGAAGCCGACCGCCGCGGCGAGTGCGAGCGTTCCGAGACGGTGAAGCGTGTGCATGAGACGTTGCCTCCGAAGATAAGACGTTGATGCGGTGGACAACGCTCGCTCTACGACGCGGGTTCCGGCATCGCTGCCGGAACCCGCAAGGTTTCATCTCGCTCTAACGAGCCTGCTACTTCAACGCACCGAGCGTCGCTTGCGCCGCGGCGAGCCGTGCGATCGGCACGCGATAGGGAGAGCACGACACGTAGTCGAGGCCGAGCGAAT
>JAGWSR010000001.1 GCA_028869385.1 bacterium | reverse complement strand
TCGCGAAGCCCTGCGGCAGCGAGACGAGATCCTCGCTCCACTTGAGCAGTTGCGCCTTGTCGATCGGCGCGAGCGTCGCGGTCGGCAGCGGCGCCGACGCGCTGATCTTCTCGATCATGCCCTTACCGTGCGCGGCCTTGATGTTCTTATACGCTTCTTGTAGACGCGCGGTGGAGTCGGCGATCATCTCGTTTGCCGCGTCCGCGGTGACGACGCCCTGCGCGATCAGCTTGTTCGCGAAGAGTTCGCGCGCCGTTGGATGCGACTTGATCTTGTCGTACATCAGCGGCTGCGTGTACGCGGGCTCGTCCTGCTCGTTGTGACCGAAACGGCGATAGCCGATCAGATCGATCACCACGTCGCGCGCGAAACGTTTGCGGAACTCGATCGCGAGGTGCACGGCCGAGATGCATGCGTCGACGTCGTCGGCGTTTACGTGAATGATCGGCGCGTCGAAGCCCTTGGCGATATCCGACGCGTAGCGCGTGGAGCGCGAATCGGGCGAATCGGTGGTGAAGCCGATCTGGTTGTTCGCGATCAGGTGCACCGTGCCGCCGGTCGCGTAGCCCTTGAGCGACTGCAGGTTGAAGACTTCGGAGATGATGCCTTGGCCGGTGAACGCGGCGTCGCCGTGGATCAACACGGGGGCCGCCTTCTTCACGTCGAGTTGCGGAACGGCGTGTGCGTGATCGGTCTGCAGCGCGCGCGTGCGCCCCTCGACCACGGGATCGACCGCTTCGAGGTGCGACGGGTTGTTCTGCAGCGTCACCATGATCTGCTTGCCGCTCGACGTGTTATACACGCCCGTGGCGCCGTGGTGATACTTGACGTCGCCCGTTACGTCGTCGTCGCTCGAGACTTCGCCGCGCTGATGCGCCGCTTCGAACTCGCCGAGCAGCTCTTCGTACGGCATGTTCACGACGTGCGCGATGACGCTCAAGCGGCCGCGGTGCGCCATGCCGATCACGGCGTTCGGCGTGCCTTCGTCGGCGAACATTTCGAGCATCTCTTCGAGCATCGGAACCATCACGTCGAGGCCCTCGCCCGAGAAGCTCTTCTGTCCGAGGAACGTCTTGCGAATGTAACGCTCGAACGTCTCCACCTTGGTGAGGCGTTGCAGCACTTCGATCTGACGCGCCGGCGAGAGCGAGACTTTATGAGCGCCGCTCTCGATCGTTTCGCGCAGCCAACGGCGCTGATCGGTGTTCGAGATGTGTTCGAATTCGTACGCGATCGTCGAGCTGTACGTCTCTTTCAGACGCGGCAGAATATCGGCGAGCGTGTTGCCGGGAACCTTGACGTTGAGCACCGATGCCGGAATAGCCGACTGCAGCGCCGGCGTGAGGCCGTAGGTCGCCGGATCGAGCTTGGGATCGCCGATCGGCGCGGCTCCGAGCGGATCGAGCTGCGCGGCCAAGTGCCCGTGCGTGCGATAGCCGGAGACGATCGCCATCGCGGCGGCAACCGCGCGCAGCATCTCGTCGCTCGGAGCGGCCGCGTTCTGCGCCGCCGTCGCCGCGATCGTCGTCGGCATCGCGGAGACTTGCGCTTGCGGCGCGGGGCCGGCCGCGAGACCGAGCGCGCGGAAGACCGCTTCGTAGAAGCCGTCGTTGCCCTGCAGCAGTTGATCGACGCGACGCAGATATTCACCCGACTGCGCACCCTGCACGACGCGATGGTCGTAGGTGCTCGTCATCTGCATGACTTTGCTCAAGCCGAGTGCCTTGGCCGTCGCTTCGGGCACGTTGCCGAAGCCCGGCGGGTAGCCGATCGCGCCGGTCGCGAGGATCGCGCCCTGTCCCGCCATCAAACGCGGAACCGATGCAACGGTGCCGATGCCGCCCGGATTGGTGAGCGTGAACGACGCGCCTTGCAGATCGTCGGCGCCGAGTTTGTTCTCGCGCGCCTTATCCACCATCGCTTGATAGTGCGCGTAGAATCCGGCGAAATCGAGCGCGTCGGCGTTTTTGATCACCGGCACGACGAGGAAGCGCGTGCCGTCTTTGCGCTCGGAATCCACCGCGAGCCCGAGGTGCACGCCCG
>JAGWSR010000022.1 GCA_028869385.1 bacterium | reverse complement strand
TGCACGCAAGCCCTCATGGAGTTCTCCAAACGCACGGACTGCGCGACGTTCATCGTCGGGCACGTCACAAAAGACGGCACGATCGCCGGACCGCGCCTGCTGGAGCATCTCGTCGACACGGTGCTCTATTTCGAAGGCGAGGTGAACGGCGAGTTCCGGATCGTGCGCGCGTACAAGAACCGTTTCGGCAGCGTCGACGAGATCTGCGTCTTCGCCATGCACGACACGGGACTCGAAGAGGTGGAGAATCCCTCCGAGCTCTTTCTCGCCGGGCGCGACGAACGCCCGAGCGGCAGTTGCGTGGTCGCCTCGATCGTCGGCTCGCGCCCGGTGCTGATCGAAGTGCAGGCGCTCGTCGGCGAAACGAGTTACGGCACCCCGCGGCGGCTCGCCAACAACCTCGACCAAGGGCGCTTGGCGATGATCCTCGCGGTGCTGGAACGCCGCGTGGGCCTGCATCTGGGCACGCACGACGTGTACGCGTCGGTCGCGGGCGGCCTGCGAGTGAACGAACCCGCCGCCGATCTCGGCATCGCGCTCGCCATCGCCTCGTCGTTCCGCAACGTGCCGCTGCCGCACTCGGCGGTCGCCTTCGGCGAGCTCGGACTCTCCGGCGAGTTGCGCGCGGTCGGCGCGGCGCAGCGCCGTGAGTCGGAGGCAAAGCGCCTCGGCTACCGCGAGGTCTACTCGCCCGAGCAGTATCGCGATATCGCCGCGGCGATCGGCGCGGCGCTCGGCTGACTTGGCGATGGCGCTCTTCGAGATCGTTCCGAATCTCTCCGAAGGCCGCTCGCCCGAGACGATCGCCGCCGCGGTGGCGGCGGTGCGCGCGACGGGCGCGGCGGTGCTGCACCAGACGAGCGACGCGACGCACAACCGCAGCGTGCTCACCATCGCGGGCGACGCGCGGCAGGTGGTGGACGCGGCGGTCGTGCTCGCGGGCGTAACGACCGAGCGCATTGACCTGCGCACGCACCGCGGCGTGCATCCGCGCATCGGCGCGCTCGACGTGCTGCCCTTCGTGCCGCTGCGCGATGCGACGATGGATGACGCCGTCGCGCTCGCGCGCGAGGCCGCGCGGCGTATCTGGGAGCGCCGGCGCGTTCCGAGCTTCTTTTACGGCGCGGCGGCGACGCGCCCCGAACGCGTGCTGCTCGCCGACGTGCGTCGCGGCGAATTCGAGGGCCTGGAAGCGCGCTTCGCCGATGCCGCGTGGCATCCCGACGTGGGCGACGTGGCGCGCCATGCGAGCGCGGGCGCGATCGCCGTGGGCGCGCGCGGCATCCTCGTGGCCTTTAACGTGGAGTTACAGACCGGCGATCTGCGCGTCGCCCGCGCGATCGCACGCACGCTGCGCGAAAAGCACGGCGGCCTGCGCACGCTGCGCGCGCTCGGCCTGCGCCTCTCCGACGGCCTGGTGCAGATCTCGCTCAACGTCACGGATGTGGAGGCGACGCCGCTCTACCGTATCGTGGAGCTCATCGGCATCCTCGCCCGCGGCTACGGCGTGGCCGTCGGCAAGAGCGAACTCATCGGCTGCCTGCCGCGCGCGGCGGTGGAAGCAAGCGCGCGCTACTACCTCGGGCTCTCAGCCCGTTCCTAACCATCGCGGAGTATCGTCACATCGTGAAGCGTTTCGTGTACCTCTTGATCTGCCTTGCGTTCCTCGCGGGCGCGGGCCCTGCGCGCGCGGTGCAGACCGGCGGCCCCGGCGACGAGGGCGTCTTCGCGACGCAGCTCAAGAACGGGCTGCAGGTGGTGGTCGTTGAGGATCACGCGGCGCCCGTCGTGCAGACGGCGATGTGGTATCACTTCGGCTCGCTCGACGAGACGCCGGGCAAGACCGGCCTCGCGCACGCGCTCGAACACATGTCGTTTCGCGGCACGAGCAACATCAGCGCGGGCGGGTTAGACGACATCGTGGCGCGCCTCGGCGCGCAGATGAACGGCCAGACGACCTACGACTTCACGCAATTCTACTTCGTGATGCCCGCCGACAAGGTGGACGTGGGGCTCTACATCGCCGCAGACCGCATGCAGCACTTGCTGATGCGACAGGCGGATTGGCAGATCGAGCGCGGCGCGGTGCTGAACGAGCTCGACGGCGACGAGAGCTCGCCCTTCTTCTCGCTGCTCTCGCGCGTGCGCGCCGCCGCATTTCCGAATCAGCCCGAAGGGCGTACGCCGATCGGCGTGCGCGCCGACATCGAGCACGCGACCGCGGCCGACATCGCGCGCTACTATCACGAGTGGTACGCACCGAACAATGCGACGCTCGTGGTGGCGGGCGATGTGAACCACGCGGCGATCTTCGCGAAAGCCGAGCACTACTTCGGCGCGATCAAAGCCAAGAAGCTGCCGCCCGGCCCGCCGACGCATCCGGTGCCCGTGTCGCACACGGTGACGGTGACCGCGAGCCTGCCCTTTCCGTTCGAGATTCTCGACCTCGCGTACGCCGTGCCCGGCGATGCCGATAGAGGCGAGCCCGAGGTCAACACGCTCGCGACGTTGATGCAGAACCAGCTCTCGCCGTTCTACCAGGCGCTCGTGCAGACGAACGTGGCGCTCGCGATTCAAGCGCAAGAGGATACGCAACTGCACGGCGGACTCTTCAACGTCTTCATCGTGCTCAACCCCGGGCATACCGCCGAAGAAGCGCAG
>JAGWSR010000021.1 GCA_028869385.1 bacterium | reverse complement strand
TACGAGACTAAGAACCTGCTGCGTACGGTAAGTCCCGCTTTGAGACGTCCGTCCGAGTAAGTCAAAGTCAAAGCTGAGCTTGGAGAATGCGCCGGTTAGGCTTTTCGGACTCGGGGGGCAGTACCCCGACAGCTCCACCAGTTTGAACGCTCCGTCAGCGGAATGGGTATTTAATGCCTACTCTGCCGATGGAGCGTTCTTCTTAGATTATCGATTTCGCGAAGTAACAGCCCCCTCATCAACTGGTGGCGACAAGTATGAGAGGAGCAGACGACGGTGTACGTAGGTTTGCTGTTCTGCGAACTGGCTCTCGCTCTGTCGTGGATTTGAACGCTTTACGGCAGTTGTAAGACGCGGGCTAATTGATCAATGAGGAAACCGCGAACGAAGGGCGCGATGACGGGCGGGGCTTTAGCGACCGCGTCAACCGTATTGTGGAAATATTCCAATGGATCGGTCAACGACAAAATAATCCACAGAGGAATCGGCCTATACCTCTCCGCCGCTTTACGATGTCTATCAAGGACGCGAAGGACCTCATAAGAGCGGTCTTCGCGCCCGATAGTGATTGCGCCATCGCTTACCGAGAAGTGAGGCGCATGCTCCCAGAAAGATGCATGATACAGAGCGCCCCTAGCATGGAGCGCCTTAAATTTCGATGGAAAGGTCGAAAAATAGTCCTCGACCTGTTGTCGATGTGCGCCAGAGAGTATGAAGGCTGCGATTTCCTCAATAATCGAGTTTGCGTCGCGTTTTGATGTGAGTTCCCCACCGCTCCCGACGAATGCGCCGCCCAAAGATAGGTTGAAATAGACCCGTCCCATCGCAGTACTAAAATCAGAATCTTCGTCGATCATGTCCAAAATGGTTCGCTCGATTAGATGCTTCCCCGCATCGTGCTTTCGTAAGGCCTCCTCGCTAGCGTCGGCAATTTCGACGCCAACGCATGATCCGTCATCGAGAATAACGTCGAGGTCCGGGCGTTCTAATCGTTGACCTGATTCGTCAAGGGATCGAATTTCCCGAATTGGAATTTGAAGACAAGCAAACAACGTGCATGCCGTCCAGATTTCCGATGTAGCCTGGTCAATCTCGACGTCATTCGGGGATTTGGACTTCTGTTTAAGATCGCGAACTCCGAAGCGCGCCCCATCAACGACGTAATCTGCGACACGCTGCTTTTGTTCGAGAGATTGCCCCGTCGACCAGCCAGCAGCAATGATTTCGTCTAATGTTCTTAAATCGGCCATACATTCCGCGCTCACAGCGCATAAGAGTCAATCGGAACTTTGTGCTATTGGAATACGCTGCTTCCGTCCCGAGTACATAGATCATTCATGCACATTCCGCCTCTTTTAAGTCCTTCGACAAGGCGGTTCAAGTGCTTCGTCTATCCCGTTTGGATTGACCGCAGATCACACGCTCTGGAATCCAATAAGCCAGGGGCAGGCGCCCAAAGCACGCGCGGAGCGTTGGGGACGGGGTGTTTGTTTGACGAAGGAAGTATCTGAAAGGGTTGGGCTGTGCGGCTTCCTCCCGTGCTCCCGTCACATCGATGGCCGTTCGCGCGGTTGTAGGAGTGACGGGGCGCTTCGTTTGCGAATGACGCTGCGGGAAAGGGGCATGATGAGAACTGCGACTCTGGCGATACTGATCGCGCTCATCGCATGTGGGCGGTGCTTGGCGGGGACGAGCGGCGTGTTGAACGGGTATCTACGCGATACGTTGGGGCGCCCGATCGTTGGCGCGCGGGTTGTGGCCGTGGCAGAGAGTTCGTACGCGCGAACCGTTACCGATCGGCACGGCTTCTTCGCCTTTCTCGATCTTCCGCCGGACCTGTATTCGGTTTTGGTCGGAAACGATGATGGGCGCGATGCCTATGCGCTTGGGGTACGCGTCCAGAGCGATCAGACGACCTTTCTTCCGGTGTCGGTGATGCTGGCCCGATGCCCAACGGTGGTTCAAAACACCGTCTCCGCCGATCAGAGCGCGCAGACGTTTCGTTCGGTCGACCTGACCCGCGCCGCGATGCAGCCGCCGAACGTCGCATCGTTACCGCTGCCGTTTGTGCCCCTCACCCCTCCGAGAACCGGCGCGGGGTGTTTGTAGGATGCGCATGAGTATGGTATTCCTCGCGCTGCTCGTTGCGCTGCTCTCGTTCGGACGAGGTGTCGCCGGGACATCGGGCGTGTTAGACGGATACGTTCGCGATCTGGGCGGTCATCCGATTGCGGGAGCGCGCGTTCGTGTCATGTCGCCGGGCGCCGTCCTCGATGCGGTGACCGACGAGCGCGGCTTCTTCGCGCTTGTCAACGTGCCGCCGGATCGCTATATGGTCGTGGCACGCAAGCATGGAACCACGGGTGCGTACGCGCAAGGCGTGCGCGTCAACAGCGATCAGACGACGTTTCTACGCATGCACGTGTCGCACTGGCTGCATTGCGGCATGCTCAACGTCAATCCGAGCATCGGGAGCGACGCGAGCGCGGAGCCCTTCGACTCGGTCGATGTGCGCCTCGCGGCCCAGGCTCCGCCGAATACGCCGTCGATCCCGGTGCCCATGCTGCCGCCCGCGCCGGCGCCGATCACATTCCGCTGCCTCTAGTAGCGCTCTCAACCAACTATCAGATTTCTGGGAACATTTGCGCTACGATGTTCGTTGTCGAGGTGGGGAACGAGTCCCCATGGAGGAGACATGAATCGAGCGCTTTTGGGAACCTTGATGGCCGTCGGGCTCGTCGCCGGTGCGATGATGCCGGCGAGCGCGCAATGGTACGGCGGAAATCTGCCGGGCGGATCCTATCAACAAAGCTGCGGGAACGAACGCATCAACGGTTCGGTGCTCACGGCATCGTGTCGCAACAATTACGGGCAGTACGTCTATTCGTCCATAAACGTGCGCAACTGCGGCGGTGCGGGCATCGCCAACGAGAACGGACGTTTGACGTGCGAGAACGCCTGGGGCGGCTACAACGGTAACTACGGCGGCAATTACAGCGGCAACGGCAATTGGAATGGTCGGCGCGCCGATCGGCGCGACGACGATGACAACGACGATCGCGGCGATGACGATCGCGGCGGCTCGTACAACAACTACAGCGGCTACAACAATCAATATGGCTACGGTAACCAGTACGGCTACGGCAACCAATATGGATACGGCGGTTTGCCGGCGGGCTCGTACCAGCAGAGTTGTGTGAACCTTCGCGTACGCGGAGCGGTGCTGACGGGCAGTTGCACGGATCGCGACGGAGATCGCCGCAACTCCTCGGTCAACGCACGTCGCTGCCAAGCGAACGGACACGAGATCTGGAACGATAACGGCCGTCTGCGCTGCTAGCGCGACCGCGATGGAAAAATGCAGCAGCCCGACGAGCGATCGTCGGGCTGCTGCATTTGTGCGAGATGCGATGCTATTTGAGTCCGAGATCTTCGAGCAACGGGCCGACCTTCGGATCGCTGCCGTAAAAGGCGCGGAACATCGTGGCGTAGTCCTCGGAATGACCCTTCGCAAGGATCATGTCGCGGAAGCGCTGACCGTTTGCGCGCGTCAGGCCGCCGTGCGCGAGGAACCATTGATAGGTGTCATCGTCGAGCATCGCGGTCCAGGTATAGGCGTAGTAGCCCGCGGCGTAGCCGTTCGACCAGATGTGCTCGAAGTAGCTCGAGCGGTAGCGCGGCGGTACGCTCGGGAAGTTGACACCGGCCTGCGCGAGCGCGCGCGTCTCGAAGGCGTCAACGTTTTGCATGGGCGCGCTCGCCGAGAGCCCGTGCCACGCCATGTCGAGTTCGTCGGCGGCGAGCAGTTCGCCGAACGAGTAGCCCACGTTGAACTTCGAGGCGGCGTCGATCTTGTTCACGAGCGACTGCGGAATCGGCGCCCCGGTCTTGTAGTTGAACGCGTAGTGACGCAGCACCGAGGGATAGAAGGCCCAGTGCTCGTTGAACTGCGAGGGATACTCAACGAAATCGCGAGCGGTGTTGGTGCCGGCGAGCGATGCGTACTTCTGCGTGGCGAAGAAGGCGTTCAATGCATGGCCGAACTCGTGGAACATACCCGAGACCTCACCCGCCGAGAGCAGCGCCGGCTGCCCCGGAGCGGGCTTCGGTATGTTCTCGACGTTGTACACCACGGGCTTGGTGCCGAAGAGTTTGGATTCGTCCACGAACGTGTTCATCCAGGCGCCGCCCTCTTTGTTGTCGCGCTTGAAGAGGTCGAAGTACATCAGCGCGAGCGGCGAGCCGTCCTTGTCGTACACTTCGAAGACGCGCACGTCTTTCTGGTACACCGGAATGTCGTGGCGCTCTTTAAAGCTGATGCCGTAGAGTTGGGTCGCCGCGTAGAGCAGGCCCTTGGTCAACACCGTGTTCAGCTCGAAATAGGGTTTGACTTGGCTATCATCCAGCGCGTACTTCGCTTTGCGCAACTGCTCGGCGTAGTAGTTCCAGTCGTACGGCTGCAGCTTGAACGAGCCGCCGTCTTTGGCGATCGTTGCTTGCAGTTCGGCGGCCTCACGCTTGGCGGCGGCGGCCGTCGGCGGGATCAACTGCGCGAGAAAGTGCTGCACGGTCGCCGGAGTTTTCGCCATCTGATCGGTCAGCGCGTACGCTGCGTAGCTCGAATAGCCGAACAGATGCGCCTTCTCCGCGCGGAGCTTGGCCATGGTCGCGATCGTCACGCGCGTGTCGTTCGCGTCGCCGCGCTCGGTGCGCATCCACGAGTGCTCGAAGAGCGCTTCACGCGTCGCGCGATTCGAGAGCGACGAGAGCGAGGGCTGCTGCGTGGTATTCTGCAGCGGGATCATCCAGGCACCGGGATGGCCGTGCTTCGCCGCTTCGTTGGCGGCATTGGCAATCGCCGTCTCGCTCAGGCCGGCGAGCTTGGCTTTGTCGGTGACGAGCAGTGCGCCGGCGGCGGTGCCTTTGAGGAGCTTTTGTTGAAAGGTCGTCGTGAGCGAGGCGAGCTGCTGGTTGATCGCGCGCAGCTTCGTCTGCGCGGCCGGCGCGAGATTCGCGCCGTCGTGCACGAAGGTCTCGTAATCGACGCGCAACAGTTGCTTGGATTCGGGGTCGAGCTTGAGCGCGTCGCGCTTGCGGTAGAGCGCCTCGACGCGTTTGAAGAGCTTCGCGTTGAGGTAAATCGAATCCGAGAACGCCGCGAGACGGGGCGCTTCGACCGCCTCGACCTTGTCGAGCGTGTCGTTGGTGTTCGCCTGCGCCACGTTGAAGAAGGTCGCCGTGACGTAGTTGAGTTGGCGCCCGGCCTTCTCGAGTGCGACGATCGTGTTGTCGAACGTCGGCGCCGAGGCGTCGTTCGCGATCGCGGCGATCTGCGTGCGTTCGCGCGCCATGGCGGCGTCGATCGCGGGTTGGTAATCGCTGTCGCGGATCTGGTTGAACGGCGGCGCGCCGAAGGGAAGCGTGCTCGGGACGAGCAGCGGATTCTCGCGGGCCGGCGCGGCGCCCGTACAGGTAGCAGAGATGAAGAGCGCCGCGAGCAGCGCGCTCGTGGCCTGAGCAAAACGAACGGTCATACGGGCGCGTTCGGTCGCGCGTCGGCTGATCACCTGCCGTGCGCCTTCGGCCGCGTCGGAAAGGGGTAACAACGATGATGAACGTGCGCGATCTCGGCTCGCAGGGGCTGCGCGTTTCGGCGCTTGGGCTCGGGTGCATGGGCATGAGCCAGTCATACGGTACCGCGGAGGAGCGCGACGAGGCGGAGTCGGTCGCCACGATCCATCGAGCGATCGAACTCGGCTGCACCTTTCTCGACACCGCCGAGGCGTACGGTCCGTTTGCGAACGAAGAGTTGCTCGGCCGCGCGCTGCGCGGGCGTCGCGACGGGGTCGTCATCGCGACGAAGTTCGGCTTTCGCTTCGGCGAAGGCGGCATCGTCGGTGTTGACAGCCGCCCCGAGCACGTGCGCGAGGTCGTCGAGGCGTCGCTGCGTCGACTGCAGACCGACCGCATCGATCTGCTCTACCAGCATCGCCTCGATCCGAACGTGCCGATCGAAGAGACGGTCGGTGCGATGGCCGATCTCGTGCGTGAAGGCAAGGTGCGCTACCTCGGGCTCTCCGAGGTCGGCGAGCGTACGATTCGCCGCGCGCACGCGGTGCATCCGATCTCCGCGCTGCAGAGCGAGTACTCACTCTGGGAGCGTAATCTCGAGCCGCAGATTATTCCGCTCTTGCGCGAGCTCGGCATCGGACTCGTCGCGTTTTCGCCGCTCGGTCGCGGATTTTTGACCGGTGCGGTCAAGCGCGCCGAGGAGTATCCCGCCGACGATTTTCGGCACAACGATCCGCGCTACCAGGGCGAGAACTTCGACGCGAACGTGCGTGCGGCGCAGCGCGTGAATGAGATTGCCGCGACGAAAGATGCGACGCCGGGGCAGATCGCGCTCGCGTGGCTGCTGCATCGCGGGCCCGACATCGTGCCGATTCCGGGTACCAAGCGTCGTCGCTATCTCGAAGAGAATCTCGCCGCGGCCGAGATCGCGCTCGACGCGCCCGAGATCGCCGCGCTCGATGCGGCGCTCGCACCCGGTACCATCGCCGGTCCCCGCTACACCGCGCGGCAGATGGCGATGGTCGATCGCTAGCGGCTACGGCCGCTCGAAGGTCGCGGTGAAGACGTACACCGTCGTGCCGCGACTGCGCGGCGTGCCCATGCCGACGATGCGCCCGTTCTCGAAGCGCCCCTCGACGTGTAACGAGCCGAAGGTCGTGAAATCGAGCCAGACGTGGGTGCCGTCGGTGCCGCCGGTCACGGGCGTGACCAAACCACCCTCGGGGCGATAGGTGCCGTTGATGTAACCGTGCGCGACGCGCAGGCGCAGCTCGCCCGCGTAGCCGAAGGCTTCGAAGCGCTTGCGGATTTCGGTACGATAGGTACCGCTGGGCGGCAGGCTCGCCGCGGGTGAGGGCGGCGGGGAGCTCGAAGCGAGCGCGAGCAGCAGTGCGAGAGCGTGAAGCATCCCTTAGAGTATAGCGCGCCGCGTGCTACGATGGACCCGATGGATGCCGAGACGAGCGCCGATGCGCTTCACGCGCAGCTCGCATTGCTCTGCGAGCATTCGGTCGCTCCGCCCGCGCTCGCACCGTTCTCCGGCCTACGAGCGTTGCGCGCGCGACTCCAAGCGCTCGCTGCGAGCGGTGAGGCGGGCCCGGTGGAAGAGGCGATGCTCGGCAACGCTTTCACGCGCGAAGGGCGCTACCTGGAGGCGATCGGCGCCTACGAACGCGCGGTCGCGCTCGCTCCGGAATTCGCGCAGGCGCACCTCGCGATCGCCGAACTCGCCTCGATGCTCCACGACGAAACGCGCGGCGCCGCGCATCGCGCGCGCGCACTCGCGCTGCAGCGCTGCTTTCTCGATCCGCTCCCGGTCGGCGATCGCCTGCCGATCGTGCTGCTGCTGCGCGATGCAGCGTATAGCGTCAACGCACCGCTCGAACTGCTGCTCGACCGCACGCGCGTCGCCATACACAAGTGCTATGTCGAAGGCGAGGTCGCGTTGCCGCCGCACGCCGTTGCGATCTGCGCGACCGGGTATGCGAGCGACGCGGAGCACGCACTCGCGCGCGTCGAGGCGCTCGCGGCCGCGAGCGGCCGTGCCCCGCTCGACTCGCCCGCTCGCCTGCGTGGAACCGCGCGCGAAACGCTGGATGCGACGCTCGGCGGCATTGCCGGCGTGCACGCGTGCGCCACGCGCGTCGTGGCGCGCGACGCGATGCCCGCGCTCGCTCTACCCGCCCTCGTGCGGCCGCGCGACACGCATGCCGGGCGCGGCTTGGATCTCGTGTCGGAGCCGGCGCAACTCGAGGCGCACCTGCGGCGCTTTCCCGCGTCGTCGTACCACGTGACGCCTTTCGTCGAGTATCGCAGCGCCGACGGGTTCTATCGGAAGTATCGCGCGATCGTGGTGGACGGCGTCGCGTTCCCGTACCATTGCGCGATCTCGCCGCGTTGGATGGTGCACTATCGCGGGAGCCCGATGCGCGAGCACGCCTGGATGCGCGCCGAGGAGGCTCGCTACCTGAATACACCGGAGCGCGAGGTTCCCGGTTGGGGCGAACGCCTGGCCGCGATTGCTCGCGCGCTCGACCTCGAATACGTGGGTATCGACTTCTCGATCGCGCCCGACGGCACGCTCGTGGTATTCGAAGCCGACGGCGCGATGCTCGTCCACGACGAAGATCCGCACGACCTCTTTAGCTACAAACGTCCGCACGTCGCGCGCATCCGCGAGGCGCTGCACGCGCTGATTCTACGCCGAGCGCGCCCGTAGAAGAAGGACGCGCGGGCGCGCGGGCCGCAGAAGCACAGCATGGAAGCCCTGATCGAAATTCATCTCGTCGTCGCGTTTCTGCTCGCGCTCTGCGCGCTCGTCTTTAGCTGGAACACGATGGGCCGCCGCGTGGTCAACGCGGTCGCCGTGCTGCAGTTCGTCGTCGGTCTCGCGATCGCAGGCATGCTCGGCAAAGCCGCCCCGAGCCAGGTCTGGGTACACCTGATCGTCGCGTTGCTGATCCTCGGTGCGTACGGCATGGCCATGGCCGCGGGCAAACGCGAGGGAGGCTCGTCGCGGGCCCTGATCTTCTCGATCGTCGGCTTCATTCTCGTCTTCGCCAATATTTGGCTCGGATGGGCGATGGCGCATCCGGGAGCGGGCGTGTGAAGAGCTCGCGTGCGCTGCTGTTACTGCTGCTCTTCGTAGCGGTCGCATTCGGCGCGTGGAAGTTCTTCTCGTCGCGGGGCCCGGGGGCGGCCGATCACCTGACCGTCTATTACACCAAGCTCGACGGCACGACGCTCGGCCGGTGGCCGGTATCGCTGCGCACGCAGCAATCGGGCGAGAGCGACATCGAGCATCTGCACAATATGGTGCTCTATGCGGCCGTGCAAGCGGTCGCCGGTCCGCCGAGCGACGTCTCGGCGATACGCTTTCCACCGGGAACGCATGTACTCGGTGTGAACGTTCACGGATCGACGGCGACCGTCGATCTGTCGAAGGACGTGACTTCGCAGGGCGGCGGGTCGTTCGGCGAGACGGGCGAGTTCAAGGGACTCGTCTATACGGTCACCGGTGTGCCGACGATCCAAGCCGTACAGGTGACGATCGAGGGCAGCACCGTGGCCACGCTTCCGGGGGGTCATCTTGAACTCGATACGCCGCTCCGTCGTTCGGACTTTTAGCCTCGTCGCATGCGCGGTGCTGCTCGCCGCAGCGTCGGCGCGCGCGAGCACCGCGACGTATCTGTTCGACGGACGGCCGCTCGCGCTCACCCACGTTTCGCACGCGGCGGGCGCCGCGGCGGTCGGCATCAACGATCCGGGGCTGCGCTCGCTCGTGCGCTCGCTCGGCGCCGTGATTACCTGGCATCCGGGCGAGCGCTACGTGCTGATCACGACCGGCGCCGCACAAGTCATCAGTTTCTCCGTCGGCGATCGCGGCTACGACGTCGGCCCGTTGAGCGCAACGGCGGAGTTCGCACCGTATCTCGTCGGTAGCGAGGTCTATCTGCCGCTCGCCGATCTGTTGCGTTCGCTCTCGCTTGCGCCGCGCAGCGACGGGAATGCAACCGTGCTGCAGCGCGAGATCACCTCGATCGACGTGCGGGGTTCGGCGCAGCAGGCGATTCTCGTGGCGCGCGGGGCGGGCTCGCTCTCGCCGCGCGTCGCGAGCGAGAGCGGCGATACGATCGTCTATGCGTTCGACGGTTTCGGCTCCACGCTCGAAGGCTCGCGCCCGGTGGATGCCGGCGGCGTGCGTTCGATGCAGGTTCGCGTGACCGGAAGCGTACGCAATCCGCGGACGCTCGTCACGCTCACGCTGCAGCCCGGAACGCGGCACGATCCGCCGCGCAGCAACGACGGCGATTTCGAGGTCGCGTTCGGCGGAGGCGGCAGCGCGCCGCCGCTGCTCGCCGGCGGCGCGAGCGCGCCGGTCGCGGCCGCGCCGGTCGCGACGATGACCCCAGTCGCCGAGCCGACGCCACCCTTCGCGAGCGCTTCGCCGCCGGATGGTACGAACGCGAGCGCGGCGCCCGCAGGCACCACGATCGCGACGGTCGGCGGCGTGAGCGTGCAGAACGGCAGCGACGGCGCAACCGTGACGATCCCCGTCGTGGGCAACGCGCAGTTCGCATGGCATCGCCTCCGCGCGCCCGACAACCGCTTCTGGATCGACGTGCAGAACGCGCATCTCGCCGACGGTCCGTTGGACCAGCCCGAACCCGATCCGCTGATCTCGGTGCGCGTGCGGCAGATCGATCCGCAAACGGTGCGCGTCGCGCTCTCGGTCGCGGGATCGAAGAACATCTCCGTCTCGCCGTCGGCGACCGGAATCGCGATCTCCGTCGGCACGCAAGAGGTTGCCGACGGCCCGCACTTCGGATCGGGCAGCGTCGGTACGCTCGTCTCGTCGAACGAACCGCAGGCGCTCGTGACGCCGGTACCGCCCGACGAGTACGGTCAGAACGACGCCGGCGCAACGTGGAAGTTCGGCCCGCACTCGACCTACGTTCCCACGCGGCCGAAGCTGATCGTGATCGATCCCGGGCACGGCGGCGGCGACGTCGGCACGACGCGCAACGGCGTGACGGAGGCCTCGCTCACGCTCGACATGGCCAAGCGTCTGCAGGCGATTCTCGTCGCGCGCGGGTGGCAGGTGCAGCTCACGCGCGAGACCGATGTGGACGTCAAGCGCACGACGCAGAGCGCGCAAGAGGCGATCTCGGACGGCTATCGTTCGACCGATGCGCAGGATCTTCAAGCGCGCGACGACATCGCGAACAACGCGGGCGCGCGCCTCTTCGTGAGCATTCACGTCAATAGCTTCATCAACAGCGGTCCGTCGGGAACCACCACGTACTTTTCCAAACCCGACGACGTACCGCTCGCGCAAGCGGTGCAGCACGATCTCGCGGCGACGCTCGGGACGAAAGACGACGGCACCATCAAGAGCAAACTCTACGTGACGCTGCACGCGAACATGCCCGCGGTGCTGGTCGAGACGGCGTTTCTCTCCAATCCCGACGATTACGCCAAGCTCAACTCCGCCGATTGGCGCCAGCGCGTCGCCGAGTCCATCGCCGACGGCATCGACCAATACGCCAAGCAGTATCCCGTTCCGAGCGCGAATCAATGATCGGCATCTTCGATTCGGGTCTCGGCGGTCTCACCGTCGTGCGTCGCGTGCGCGAGCGACTGCCGCACGCGGATCTCGTCTTCTTTGCCGATCAGGCGCACGTTCCGTACGGCGACCGCACGCCGGAGGATCTCGATCGCCTCATGCGTGCAAACGTCGCCTGGCTCGACGCGCGCGGAGTCGAGGCGATCGTCGTCGGCTGCAATACGTCGTGTGCGATTGCCGACGCTTACGGTTGGCCGGAGTCGAGCGCCGCGATCTTCGATCTGATCGACTCGGCCACGATCGCGCTGCAACGCGCAAACGCCCGGCGCATCGGCATCGTGGCGACGGCGGCGACGGTTCGCTCGGGCGCCTACGGCCGCCGCATTCGCGAGGCGATTCCGCAGAGCGAAGTGTGGGAGGTGGCCGCTCCCGCGTTGGTGCCGCTCGTCGAAGCCGGGCGCATCGCCGGTGACGAGCCGCGCGATGCCGTTGCGGACGTCTGCACGCAATTGCCGCGCGAACTCGATGCCGTCGTCCTCGCCTGCACGCACTATCCGGTGCTCGCCGAGCACTTCACCGCGGCGCTCGGCGCGGGCGTGCGGCAGATCGATCCCGCGTTCGTGCAGGCGGATCGGGTCGCCGCGCTCGTCGAATCGCGCGGTCACGCCGACGAGCGCGGAACGACGCGCTACGTGACCAACGGCGACGTCGCGCTCTTTCGGCACAACGTCGCACGCATTACCAACGAGACGAATCCGCTAGTCGAAGAGAGCGCGGCGCTGGCGTTCGAGCTCGACGGTCGCGCCTAGGGCTTCGCGGCTATCCTGCGCGTGTGAGGCGACGAGCTCCGCCATCTGGGAGTAGTCGCCGTACATCGCGTACGCGCGCGCGGCCTCGTCGCTCGCCGCGTCTTGCGCTTGTTCGAGCGTCATCTGCGCGGAGTTGGCGAAGTGCTCGATCCGTCCGAACGCCTCTTGCGCGAGACGCGCTTGGCGCGCGCTCTGCTCGGCTTTCGAGACGCCGCTCTCGATGGCGACCGCGGCCGACTTGCCGCGCGACTCGAGGTCGCCGAGGACTTTGCGAATGCCGATCGTCGATGCCTTGGTCTTGTCGGCGAGTCCGCGGACTTCGCCCGCGACCACGTTGAAGCCCTTACCGTGCTCGCCCGCGCGTGCGGCCTCGATCGCGGCGTTGAGGGCGAGCAGATTCGTCTTATCGGAGACGGCGCGCACGAGGTTGATGATCTCGAAAATCTGATGCATGGACTTGGCGAACTTCTCGAGCGCCGAACGGCTCTGCACGGCCATCGATGAGAGCACGTTGATCGTCTCGATCAGCGAACTCACCGTGTCCCGCATCACGCGCACTTGCGGCGCGACCTCCTGAAAACGCTCGGTAAGCGTTTCGAAGTCCTTCGCGAGCGCGCGGTTGGAATCACTGAGCATCTGCGCCTGCTGCGCGAGGCGATTCAGGCTCGCGATCTGCGAGCGCGACTGCGTGGCGATCGTGTCGCCGGTGGCGCGCACCGCATTGACCGAGCGGTCCATCGCCTCCACGATGTCGTTGAGCGAAAACCCGTGCGTCGAGGCCTCGGGCGTGCCGATGCTCGCGCGCGGACGCCAGGCGTCGAGGGTGCGATTGAGGAGATGCCGATAGACATCGCTCGGGAAGAGCGGCTCCATGCGCTCCCATACGAAGCGCGCCGTGCGCACGAACGCCTCGCGCTCGTCGTTGCTCAGGTCGGCGATGTCGAGGTGCTTGCGCAGCTCGCTGATCGCGGCGAGTTCGTCTTCGGCGGCGATCCGGCGATGCACGCCGGTCGCTTCGCGGAAGGCGTGTTCGAGAATCTCGCGATCTTCGAGCGGGAGAGCGCGCCAGCGTTCCACGTTCGCGAGCACGATTTGCGTGTTGTATGTGTGGTTCGAGAGCGTGAGGTAGCGCTGTACCTCGTAGAGACGCGCGCCGAGGATATTCGCGAGCGGGTTCTCCTGCGCGTCCACCTCGTGCGCTTGAAGCGCGCGATAGACGTCGTTGAAGCCGACCACGCGCGGCGATGCGCCGAGCGCGTGCATCAACGCGAGGTACACGACGGAGTCTTGAATGCGCACGCGCATGCGGCGCATGTCTTCGGGCGTATGGATCGGCCGAACGGAGTTCGTGAAGTGGCGCATGCCGTTCTCGAAGTACGCGAGCCCGTGCAGCCCGAACGATTCGAACGACGAGAGGATGTGCGTGCCGAGCGGGCCGTCGAGCAGCGCGTGCGCGGCGTCGCGATCTTTGAAGACGAAGGGCAGGTCGAGGAGTTGCGCGAGCGGGAGCAGCGCGCCGGCCACGAAGGTGGTGACGCTGACCATATCGAGTTCGCCCGAACGCACGCGCAAGAGCGCCTCTTGCTCGCTGCCTCCGGTGAACGGAATCTCGAGCTCGAGCCGCAGACGCCCGTGCGAGAGTTCGAGCGCGCGCTTCGCGACGTGCTCCCACGCCCGCGACGGCGGATACCCGGGCGGAAGCAGCGTCGCGATTTTGATCGTGGTGTGCGAACTCGTCTGTGCCGCGGTCCGCGCGCGTGAGATGTACGCGATCTCGGCGCCGTAGTAGGCGAGGCGCTGCGTCGCAAAGGCGGATTCGAGCGCGCCGCGCCCCTGCGCCGCCGCGACGTTCGCGAGTGCGTCAGTCTCCTTGCGCATCTGCGCGGCGCCGTTCGAGTGCTCGCGTCCCGCGACGACCGCGCGGTCGATGCCGACCGAGAGATCGGCCGCGAGTTCGGCGATCTCGGCGAGCGACATGCGCGCCATCTCGGCGAGCGGCGCCGATTCGGCCGAACGCTCCGCGTTCGCGCGGACCGAGCGAATCGTGGCCTCGGCTTCGTGTTGAATCTCGACCACGAGATTTTTGATCGTCGTCGTGGACTCGCTCGTGGTCTTGGCGAGTCGTCCGACTTCGCCCGCGACGACGGCGAAGCCCAGGCCGTGTTTGCCGGCGCGCGCGGCCTCGATCGCGGCGTTGAGCGCGAGCAGCTGCGTCTCGTCGGAGACGTCCTCCACGAACTCGGTCATGCGACCGATCTCGCTCATCAAGCGACCGAAATCGTCCATGGCATCGGCGGTGCTCGCCGAGAGCTCGGCGAGCTGCTGCACCGAGGTGAGCAGATTTTCGATGACTTCGAACGAGTCGCCGAGGTCGGAAGCGGCGACGCGTGCCGAGGATTGGGCGGTGTGCAGGCGATCGGCGGTCTCGCGCGAGGCAACGGCGAGGGTATCGGCGGTGTCCGACAGGGCGACCATGAGGGTCGTCTGCTCTTGCGCGGTCGCGGCGATCGCTTCGGAGGCGTGCCGAACGGCCTCGACCGCAGCGGAGATGCTCGCGTTGAACCGGTCGAATTGCGCGTCGTGTTGACGCGCTACGCCCTCAGTCATTGCTCGCCTACTACGGGTGCCCACCGAGGGTTCCTGCCGTTCCCTTCGTAAAGGCCTTGAACCGTGCGACTCTTGATCGTTGAGGATGACGAGCGTCTCGCCGACGCGCTGCGACGCGGCCTCGAAGACGAAGGCCACGTGGTGGACTGCGCGGGCGACGGCATGCTCGCGCGCGACCTCGCCCTCGACGAGGGCTACGACGCGATCGTGCTCGATCTCAATCTTCCGGGGATGGATGGGCTCTCGCTGCTGCGCGGCGTGCGTGCCGAGGGCGTCACGACGCCGATCGTGGTGGCGACGTCGCGCGACGAGACCGAGGACGTGGTCGCAGGCCTCGATGCCGGCGCCGACGACTACGTGCGCAAGCCCTTTGCCTTTCGTGAGTTGCTTGCGCGCCTACGATCGGTGACACGTCGCGAGGCCCCTCCGGCACCGAGCTTGCTGCGCGTTGGCGACCTCGATCTCGATCTCGCGACGCGTCGCGTGCGGCGCGGCTCACGCGAGGTGCAGTTGACGGCGCGCGAACTTGCGTTTCTGGAGTACTTCATGCGCAACGCGGGGCGGGTGCTCACGCGGCCGATGATCGAGACCGCACTTTGGGATCGAACGTCGGAGACTACCTCGAACGTGGTGGACGTGTACGTGCGTCGGCTGCGCGTGAAGATCGACGGCGACGGCGAGACCCCGCTCTTTCACACGGTGCGCGGCATCGGCTATCGGATGGGCGCGTGAACCTGCGCGCGCGGCTCGCCTGGATCTACGCCGTCGCGTTTGCCGCCGCCGTCGCGGTCTTCGCGCTCGTCTCGGTTGCGTCGGTGGATCGCGCGTTGCGCCGCTCGCTCGACGAGCGTCTCACCACGGCGGCGTCGGCCGTCACCGCGCTCGTGGACGTGCATCACGGCAAAATCAGCTTCGACGCCGAGGATCGCCTACAGATGCAGCAGGCACTCGCGGGAGCGATGGAGGGCGCGGTCTTCGGCGCGCGCGGCGATATCATCGCGCAGACGACGAGCGCGGTGCCCGCGGCGGTTAGGGAGGCGGCGCGCGAGGCGCGCGGCGGACTCGCACGCGTACGTCTGCGCAGCGGCGTGCACGATCTGCGCGCGGCGCTCGACACGGTCTCGCGCGGCAATGACGTCTTCGGTGTGGTAGCGGTCTGGCAGAGCAGCGATTTTATCGACGAATTCGACCGCGACGCGGCGATCGTGATGCTGCTCGCGGCGCTCGCGCTCGGTGCGGTGGTTGCGGCACTCTCATCGAGCCTCGCACGGCGCGCGCTGGCACCGCTCGAGCGCTTCACGGAAGTCGCGACCGAGATCGAAGCGCACGATCTTTCGCGTCGTATCGGCGGGCACGGAAGCGACGAATTGGGACGACTCGGCTCCGCCTTCGACCGGATGCTCGACCGGCTCGAGGCCGCCTTCGCCCGCCAGCGACAATTTACGGCCGACGCCTCGCACGAATTGCGCGCGCCGCTTGCGGTGATGCGCGCCGAGACCGACGTCGCGCTCGCTAAGGAGCGCGGCGCCGCGGAGTATCGCGCGGCGCTCGCGACCGTTGCGGGTGAGGTCGAACGTATCGATGCGCTCGTCGGTTCGCTGCTCGTCGCGGCGCGCGCCGATTCCGCGCGGCTGCAGATCGAGCGAGCCGATGTGGGCGAGATCGTGCTGCTCGCCGTCGAGCGCTTTCGCCCCACCGCTGCCTCGCGCGGCATCGCCATCGCGACGGATGTGTCCGACGAGGCGCTCGTGGACGGCGATGCGCTCGCACTCGACCGCGCCTTCGCGGCCGTGCTGCACAATGCGCTCGACTTCGCCGCGAGCGAGATTCGCGTCGCGGTGAGCGCCGCAGCGAACGGCATCGAGGTGAGCGTCACCGACGACGGCCTCGGCTTCTCGGACGACGCGCTGGCCCATGGAACCGAGCGCTTCTGGCGCGGCGACCCGGCGCGTCGTCGCGGCAGCAGCGGCCTCGGGCTCTCGATCGCCGAGGCGATCGTTCGGGCGCACGGCGGCAGCATCACCCTGACGAATGTCGCACCGCACGGGGCGCGCGTTTTGGTCACCTTGCGTTCATCCGCGCGTCATCTCGGCGAGGCATGATACCTGCGTAGATGGATTTTGCAACGGTAGGAGCGCGGTACGAGAAGGTCATCGTCTTTCTCGTCGCCGTGCTCACGGTGCTCGGCGTGTTCGCGTACGTCTCTATTCCGGCGAGCATCTTTCCCACGATGTCCTTCTCGCGCATCGACGTGGTGGCCGACGTCGGCAATCTGCCGCCGGATCAGGTGCGCATCGCCGTCGGCGTGCCGCTCGAGCGCGCCTTTCAGGGCTTACCCTCGGTGACGCGCGTGCAGACCACGTCGGCGCAAGGCAACGCCGAATTCATCGTGGAGTTCGATCCGAAGACGAGCGTGCAGACCGATCTCACCTACGTGGATCAGGCGATCGCGCAGACGTCGAGCGCGTTGCCGCCCAACGCCGCGGTGCAGGCGAACGTCATCAATCCGAACGGCGAGCCGATCACCTCATACGCGCTCGCCTCCACGACGATGTCGCAGACGCTGCTGCACGAACTCGCGCAGCAATCCATGGCCCCGCGATTCTACGGCGTGCCGGGCCTCGCGCGCGTCGCGGTGGCGGGTGGGCCGCAGCGCGAGTATCACGTGGAGCTGAACGCGGGCGCGCTCGCACAGTACGGTCTCGCCGCCGCCGATGTCTCGCAGGCGCTGGCCCAGGCGACCGCCGTCACCGCCGTCGGCCTCGAGCAGCGGCACTACGTGCGCAACGTCGTCGTGGTCGATGCGGGCATCCGTACCGCATCGGACCTCGCGCGCGTCGCGGTTCCGACCAAACACGGCGCCGTGCCACTCGGGGCGCTCGGCGCGGTGCGTCTCGGCGTTGCCCCGCCGACCGACGCCGTGAGCTTCGACGCGCACCATGCCGTCATCGTGAGCTTCTACGCGCTCCCCGGCGCGGACGCGGTGAAGATGGCCGACGCCATCGCAACGCGCGCGAAGACGATCGCGCGCGCGCTGCCCGAAGGAACCTCGTTCACGAAGTTTTGGGATCAGACGACGCTCGTGAAAGAGTCGCAGACATCGCTTCGCGACGCCATTCTGATCGGTGCGTTCCTCGCGATTCTGGTCATCTTCGTGTTCTTGCGCAACCTGCGCATGACGCTCGTCGCGGCGATCGTCATTCCGATCGCCATGGCGATCGCGATCTTCGTGATCGGACTCGCCGGCCAAACGCTCAACTTGATGAGCGTTGGCGGTCTCGCAATCGCGGTCGGGCTGATCATTGACGACGCGATCGTGGTAATCGAGAACATCGCGCGAAACCACCACGAGAACCCGTCGCGGCCCATGGCGGAGACGGTGCGGTTTGCGATGTCGCAGATCGGCGGCGCGATGGTTGCCTCCACCACGACGACGGTCGTCGTCTTCGTTCCGCTCGCGCTGCTCTCGGGCGTCTCCGGCTTTTTCTTTCGCGCGCTCGCGCTCACGCTCGGTGCGTCGCTCGTCGTCTCGCTGCTCCTCGCGCTGCTGCTCGCCCCGGTGCTCGCGAAGCTGCTCGTGCGCCCCGGCGATCAGGATCACGAAGGGCATGACGACCCGATCGGGCGCGTACTCGAACGCTACGAGCCGTTGCTGCGTTGGACGCTCGCGCACCGTCCGCGCGTGTACGTTGCCTCGGCGCTCGTGCTCGTCGTCACCGTCGCGCTGCTCGCACGGCTGCCGAGCGATTTCTTGCCGAAGCTCGATGAGGGCCAGTTCGAGATCTCGTATCAACTGCCGGTCGGGACCACGCTCGCCGCGACCGACGCCGCCGCGACGCAGCTGGAGCGCATCATCAAAGCCGATCCGGCCGTCGTCGCCGTCGGGCGCTGGACGGGCCTCGACACCAACGGGTACTCGCCGACTCCGCAAAACAGCGGCACGATACGCGTCGAACTCAAGCCCGCGAACGAGCGTGCGGATTACGACGTCGTGAGCGGACGGCTACGCGACCGCATGGCCGCCGCGTTGCCGTCGGCGAACTTCGACTTTCATCAAATCCTCGAAGATATGATCAACGACGTTTCGGGCGTGCCCGCGCCGCTCGAAATCTCACTGATTGGCCCGGATCAGGCGACGCTCGTCACCTACGCGAACGCGATCGCCGACAAGCTCGGCACGGTGAACGGGGTCACCGACGTCTTTTCTGGCGTAGTCTATACCGATCCGACGATTCGCGTCGCACCGAATCAACGCGCGCTCGCGGACCTCGGCTTGCAGCCGTCCTCCCTCGCCGACGCGCTGACCGCGCAGCAGCAGGGGGGCGTTGCGGCGAACGTTCCCGGCCCCTACAATCTCATTCCCGTGCGCGTCGCGGTCGAAGGCGACGCGCCGCTCGCTGCCGCGAACGTCATCACGCCGAGCGGACCGGTGGGCATCGGGTCGCTCTCCCACCTCGCGCCCTCGCAACTCGCGACGTCGATTTTCGAAGAGAACGGAGCGCGGTTGATCCGCATCACCGCGACGATCAGCGGTGCGAATCTCTCGACCGTCATCGCGGGCGTCAAGCGCGTGCTCGCGCAAGCGCACCTGCCGCCGGGATACTCCGCGGAGATCGGCGGCGAGTACCGCATTCAACAGAAATCCTTCAGCGAGTTCGCGACGGTGATTGGCATTGCGGTCGTGCTGGTCTTTTCGGTGATGCTCGCGACGTTTCGCTCGTTTCGCTTGCCGCTCGTGATCCTCACCGCGATTCCGCTCGCGCTCATCGGCGTCGCGCTCGCGCTCTTTCTTACGAAGACGCCGTTCAACGTGTCCTCGTTCATGGGGTTGCTGCTGCTCGTAGGGATCGTGGTGAAGAATGGCATCTTGCTCATCGACGTCGCGAATCAGCGCCGCATCGCGGGTGATTCGATCGAAGACGCGCTCGTCGCGGCGGGCCGCACCCGCTTGCGGCCGATTCTGATGACGACCTTCGCGGCGATCGGCGGCCTCTTGCCGCTCGCGCTCGGAATCGGCTCGGGCGCGGCGATGGAGCGTCCGCTCGCGATCGCCGTCATCGGCGGTCTCTCGACCGCAACCGCGTTCACGCTCGTGGTGATTCCGGTGCTCTATGCCGGGTTTACCGGGCGACGCGAGGTGAGCGTATGATACACGCGCTCGTGCTCGGCGTCACGCTGCAGACGTTCGCGCATCTCTCGCTTGCGGATGCGGAGCGCGCCGCGATCGCGCACTCGCCCGACGTGGCGGCGGCATCGGCGAGGGTCGACGAAGCGCGCGCGAACCTGGCCGCGGCGAAGGCCTCGTACGGGCCGGCACTCACCGCGAATTACAACGCGGCGCCGCAGGGCGGCAACGCGCCGGGAGAGACCATCGAGCAGCGCCTCACGACGCTCGGCGCACAGGTGACGCTCGGCGACCTGCTCGCGTATGCACCGGCCGCCGCCGAAGCCAACGCGCAACTGGTCGCGGCACAGGCCGACCTGCGCGATGCGCAGCGTACCGAGCGCATCGCCGCGATCTCCGCCTACTTCGGCGCGCTCGACGCGCACGCTACGCTCGGCGCGCGCGAGGCGGCGCTCACCGATGCGCGCGCGCAGGCGCGGGCCGCGAAGCTCCGGTTCGATGCCGGCGACGCGCCGAAGCTCGACGTGGTGCGCGCCGACGTCGCGATCGCGCTCGCGCAGGCCGATCTCGCCCGCGCGCGAGCCGACGTGCAGAACGCCGACGACGTGCTGGAACAGACTGCGGGGCTGGATCCCTCGGCCCTCAACACCGTCGACATGCGGGCGCCGCAGCCGCATCGGCTCGCGATCGAGCCGTCCGCCGCCGTTGCGTCGGCGCTCGCTTCGCGTCCGGAAATCGCCGCCGCGCAGGCCGACGTTTCGGCCGAAGAGCACGCCGTCGAGGTCGCGCGCCGCGGCGGCCTTCCGCTGTTGACGCTCTCGGCGGGGGAGACGAGCGGCACCGATAGCGGGATCAACGTGCACGGCCCGAGTGCGAACGTGCAGCTTACGCTTCCGGTCATCGGCGCCGCGCACGACCGCGTGCTCGCCGAACGAGCGCGGCTCGCGCAAGCGCGGGCGATGCTCGAGAAGGCGCGGCGCAGCGTGACGATCGAGGTCGCGTCGGCGGCGCGCACCGCAATCGGCGACGAGGCAGCGCTCCGCGCCTCCGATCGCGCGCTCGAGCAAGCGCGCGCGGAGTTCGCTGCCGTTCGAGAGGGATATCGCAGCGGTGCGAGTTCGAGCCTCGACGTGGAATCGGCGCGCGTCACCTACGAGCAGGCGCTCGTGAACGATATCTCGGCGCGCTACGCGCTCGAGCGCGCGCAGGCAACGTTCGAACTGGAGATTGGTGATTCGCATGCGTAGTTGGATTTGGTGGGCCCTCGGGGCCGTCGTCGCCGTCGGTATTCTCGCCTTCGTCGTGCTGCACCGCACGAACGGAACGGCGAACGCCGGAGCCGACGCCGCACCGAGCGTCGCGCTCGCGACCGTGCGTTACGCCGGTTACGACGTGACGCTCGATGAGACCGGACGCGTTGGGGCACCCGCGGGCACGCAAGCGCAACTGGCGTTTGCGAGTCCGGGGATCTTGCGAAACATCTACGTGCACGTCGGCGAGCACGTGAGCGCCGGGCAGGCGCTCGCCGCGCTCGACATGCGTCCGCTCGCGCTCGCCGCGCAGCAAGCCTCCGCCGATGCTCGGGCCGCCGACGCGCAAGCGCAGGCCGCCGCGGTGGACAAGTACGGCACGCAGCTCGCCGTGGATCGCGCCGCGCTCGCGCGCTCGCGCCATCTCTACGCTGCCGGCGTTGCCGCGATGAAAGATGTCGAGAGCGCCCGCGCGCAACTCGCGAGCGACGAAGCGGCCTCGCGCGGTGCGAGCGCGGAGCGCATCGCCGCGCAGGCCGCCGCCGCGAGCGCGGCGTCGCGCTCCGAACTCGCTGCGACCGACCTTGCAAACGCAACCCTGCGCGCGCCGAGTGCCGGCGTGATCACCGCGATTCTGCATCGGCCCGGCGAAGGCGTCGATTCGAGCACGCCGGTGATCGCGCTCGGCCCGGCCGCGCAAGGCGAGGTAACGCTGCAAGTGCCGTCCGCCGACGCCGCGCAGATCGCGGTCGGCAACGCGGCCGATATCATGCTCGCCGATGGCTCCGCGCACGCGCGCGGCCACGTGACCGCGGTCGTGCCCGCCGTCGATCCGACGACGCAAGCCGCCACGGTCGTGCTGAGTGGCGTTCCCGACGGCGCCGTCGCCGGCAGCGCCGTGCGCGCGCGCATAACGGTCGCGCACGTGAAGGGTTTGCTCGTTCCGCAGAGCGCCGTCGTCGCCGATCCGCAGAGCGGCGAGAACGTCGTCTTCGTGCGGCAACGGCAGAAGGACGGCAGCTTCAAATTCGCCGAGCGCACCGTCGAGATCGCGCACGAAGATGCGCGGCTCGCCGAGATTCGCTCCGGCCTGCGCGCGGGCGATCGCGTCGCCGCGCGAGGTGCGTTCGAGTTACTCGCCCCGGCGGGCGGCGGCGACTAAGGGCGCGGAAGCGTGCGCAGGTGCGATTTGCGATAGCCGTAGGCGGCGTAGATCGCGATGCCGATGACGAACCAAACGCCGAAGCGGATCCAGGTCGGCAGGGTAAGTCCGGTGATCAGGTAGATGCACGAGCCTGCGCCGAGGATCGCGAAGACCCAGACGAGCGGCGCGCGGAACGGACGCGGCGCGTCGGGTTCGACGAAGCGCAGTACGAGCACGCCGACGCAGACGATCGCGAACGCGGCGAGCGTGCCGATATTGACGAGCGTGAGCAATTGGTCGAGCGGTAGCGCCGCCGCGAGCACCGCGACGATGCTGCCCGTGACGAGCGTCATCGTGGCCGGCGTACGAAAGCGCGGATGCACCTTCGCCACGCTTTCGGGGAGCAGCCGGTCGCGCGACATCACGTAGAAGATGCGCACCTGACCGAGCAGCGAGGTGAGCATCACCGTGGTGTTGCCCGCGAGGCCGCCGAGCGCGACGAGCCAGTACGCCGCGGGATTGCTGGTTGCGGCCTGCAATGCGTCGAGCATCGCGGCCCCGTCGCTCAGTTTGCCGAACGGCAGCGCGGCGACGGTGAAGAACGTGAGCGCGATGTAGAGCAGCGTGCCGATGACGAGTGCGAGCACGATCGCGAGCGGCACGTGCTTGACCGGGTCGTGCGCCTCCTCCGACGCGACCGTGACCGTATCGAAGCCGATGTAGGCGAAGAAGACGAGCGCCGATCCGCTCAAGATACCGTGCCACCCAAAGGGCGCGATGGGATGCAGGTTCGCCGGATGGACGGCGCCGATCGTCGCCGCGATGAAGACGAGCATCGTCACGATCTGAAACACGACGAGCGTCGCGTTGACGCTCGCCGATTCGCGGATGCCGACCGCGATCAGGACCGTGATCGCGAGCACCGAGAGCGAGGCGATGATATCGACCTGTCCCGACACGATCGCGCCGGTCTGCGCCCAGTGCGGGAGCGTCACGCCGACCTGCGCGAGCAGATGTTGCGCGTAATCCGACCACGATGCCGCCGTAGGCGCGACCGAGAGCCCGTACTCGAGCACGAGGTCCCAGCCGATCACCCACGCGACGACTTCACCGAGCGTTGCGTACGCGTACGTGTAGGCACTTCCGGCGACCGGAACCATCGAGGCGAACTCGGCGTAACACAGCGCGACGCAGAGGCTCACCAACCCGGAGAGCCCGAAGGCGATGATTACTCCCGGTCCGGCGGCGTGCGCGCCCGCGCCGATCGTGGGGAAGATACCGCCGAGCATCGTGCCCAGGCCGATCGCGGTGAGCGCGGGCCAGCCGAGCGCGCGGCGGAGTTTCGGTCCGGCGTTCTCGGGGGTGCTCCACGCGAGGGGTTGACGGGCGAAGAGCCCTTTCAACGGTACTTCACCACGAGGGTTTTTAACTCGCTCATCTCGTCCATCGCGTAACGCACGCCTTCGCGGCCGAAGCCGCTCTCCTTGATCCCGCCGTAGGGGAAGTTATCGATGCGCAGCGTCGGGTAGTCGTTGATCACCACCCCGCCGACGTCGAGCCCCTCGAAGGCACGCGCGATCGCGCGCACGTCGTTGGTGAAGACCCCCGCCTGCAGGCCGTAGCGCGACGCGTTCGCGCGTGCGATTCCCGCGTCGAGATCATCCACGGCGACGATCGTGGTAACGGGGCCGAAGATCTCTTCACATTCGACGAGCATATCGGGTGTGGTATCGGCAAGCAGCGTCGGCGCGATGACGTCGCGCGCGCGCGTGCCGCCGGCGAGGAGCGTCGCGCCGCCCGCGAGCGCCTCGCGAATCCAGCGCTCCACGCGATCGGCCGCCGCGGTGTCGATGAGCGGCCCGACGATGGTGTCGTCGTCGCTCGGGTCTCCCGCTTTCAGGTGCGCCGTCTCGGCCAGCAAGCGTTCGAGGAACGCATCGTAGCGCGAACGCGCGACGTAGATGCGCTGCACCTTGATGCAGACCTGTCCGCTCTGCGCGAACGAGCCGAGCGCGCAGCGCTTCGCGGCCCAGTCGAGATCCGCGTCGTCGCAGACGATCGCGGCGGCGTTGCCGCCGAGCTCGAGCGCCACGCGCTTGCGCCCCGCGATGCTCTTGAGATGCCAGCCGACCGTACTCGAGCCGGTGAACGAAAGCATCGCGATGCGTTCGTCGGTCGCGAGCGCCTGCGCCACCTCGACCGGCGCGTGGAGCACGGTGAGGGCATCCGCGGGCCAGCCGGCTTCGTGCACGATCTTGCCCAGTTCGAAGGCGCAGAGCGGGGCTTGCGGTGGAGCTTTCAGTACGACGGCGTTCCCGACGGCGATTGCGGGCGCGAGCTTGTGCGCGACGAGATTCAACGGAAAGTTGAACGGCGCGATCGCGCCGATGACGCCGACCGGGCGTCGGTCGACGAGCGCCGTGTAGCCGACGCCCGCCGCGGTGACGTCGAGCGGCACGATCTCTCCGCCGGTGCGCGTCACTTCGTCGGCGGCGAGCGAAAAGGTGGAGATCGCGCGGTCCACTTCGACCCGAGCGAAGCGGCGCGGCTTGCCCGATTCGCGCACCATCAGCTCGGCGAGGCGTTCGCGCTCCCGGGCCAGGCTCGCGGCGATGCGGCGGAGGACCGCTTGGCGTTCGTGGCGCGCGAGGGCTGCGACGATAGGCTGCGCGCGGACGGCCGCGGCGATCGCCGCATCCATCGCGGCGGCGTCGGCGATCGGGACGCGCTCGACGATACTCCCGTCCCACGGGCTGTGAACGGTCAGATACTCGGGCATGGAGCCTACTTTGGATCGTGCCCGACGCGCGCCTTTGGGGAGGCGGACATAAATCGTGCCAACTTTTGTGTGGCCATACATGGCCGAGCCGGTCGAGCATCCGCTACCCTTACGAGTGCATGCAGGAGAAGAACCAGCTCCGGAGCGGCTCGCTCTCGTTCGTCGAGGTGCTTGCCGCCTCGGTCGCGCTCATCGGGCTCAGTATGACGCCGGTCCTCATCGCGCCCTACATGTTCGGTGCGGCGGGGTACGGCTCGTGGCTCGCCTACGTCTTCGGCGGCGTCATGCTGCTGCTCGTGGCGATGAATCTGAATCACTTCGCCCGGCGCGCGACGGGCGCGGGCTCGATGTTCCTCTATGCGGCCGAGGAGCTCGGACCGGCCGTCGGCACGCTCTCCGGCTGGAGTCTCGTGTGGGCGTATGTCTTTGTCGGCGCCTCGCAGTTCGGCGCGCAGGCGCTCTTTATCGGGCTGCTCGCGAGCGCATTCGGGGCGTCGGTCCCGGCCCTCGTCGTCATGGTCGGCCTCGGCGTCGTGTGCTGGCTGCTCGCCGTGCGCGACGTGGCGCTCTCGACGATCATCATGCTCGTGCTCGAGACGATCTCGGTGGCGATCATCTGCACGCTCGTCGGCATCGTGCTCTTCAAACATGGCCCGCACCTCGACCTCGCGCAACTCCATCTCGAGGGGGCGAGCCACGCGAGCATCGGGCTCGGCATCGCAACGGCGATCTTCAGCTTCGTCGGATTCGAGAGCGCGACGGCGTTTGGCGACGAAGCGCGCAACCCGCTCGTGACGATTCCGCGCGCCGTGATCTGGAGCGTGATCATCGCCGGTGCGTTCTTCGTGCTCGTGATGTACACCGAAATTCTGGGCCTGCACGGTTCGAAACCGCCGCTCGATCAGATGAGCGCCCCGCTCTGGAACCTGGCCGACGCATTCCAAGCGGGGTACCTCAAAATTCCGATCACGATCGGTGCGATCTGTTCGTCGTTCTCGGTCGCGCTCGCGTGCGTGAACACGGCGGCGCGCATCGTGCTGCCGATGGCGCAGAGCCGCCTGCTGCCGCGCGGCCTCGCGGCGATCCATCCGCGCTTTCGCACCCCGCACGTGGCGCTCGCGTGGACGGTCGCGGTGATGTTCGCGATCGGCGTCGGCATGTACGCGCTGCACGTCGCGCCGATCGACATCTTCAACTACTGCGGAACGCTCAGTTCGCTGAGCTTCATCGCCGTGTATCTCCTCATCTCCGTCGCCGCGCCGAAGTATCTGCGGCGCATCGGCGAGCTTCGCGTCGTCGACACGATCGTCGCAGCGCTGTCGTGCCTCTTCCTCGCGGCGGCCGCGATCACGCTCTTTTATCCGGTGCCATCGGCGCCGACGAATTGGTTTCCGTATCTCTTTCTGGTCTATCTCGCGGTCGGGCTCGTGCTCTATCGCGTCTCGCTGCGCGGCGCGCAGATCATCGCACCCGACGTCACCGCGGCGGAGAGCGCCGCAACGGAACACGCATCATGACGACGCAGACCCTCGACACCACCGCCCTCCATCGCCGTTTCGTGCTCACGCCGTGGTCAGCGCAGGCGAGTGTGACGATGCCGACGATCGAACGCGCCGAAGGCTCGTACCTCTACGACGCCGACGGCAAACGCTATCTCGATCTCTCCGCCGGACTCGTCGCCGTCAATCTCGGCCACGCGCATCCGCACGTCGCGCAGGCGATCGCGGAGCAAGCCGCGCGCCTCACCTACGCATCGCCGCAGTTCTTCAACGCGACGCGCGCGCGCCTCGCGCAGCGCCTCTCGTCGCATGCGCCGTGGGAAGAAGGCTGTCGCGCGTTCTTCACGACCGGCGGCGGTGAAGCAAACGAAGATGCGGTGAAGATGGCGCGCGCGATCACGGGTCGCCACAAGGTGCTCGCCGCTTACCGCTCGTTTCATGGATCGGCACCGGGCGCGGGCTCGCTCACGGGCGAGAATCGCCGCTGGGCGAACGAGCCGGGGATGCCGGGTGTCGTGCACTTCTTCGCGCCGAACCCGTATCGCAGTCCGTTCCACACCGACGATCCGCGCGTCGAGACGGCGCGCGCGATCGAGCATCTCGAACTCGTCCTCACCTACGAAAATCCGCAGGCGGTGGCAGCGATTCTGATTGAGCCCGTGGTCGGAACCAACGGCGCGATCGTCTATCCCGACGGCTACCTGCGCGCACTCCGCGAACTCTGCACGAAGCACGGCATCGTGCTCGTGTTCGATGAGGTGATGTGCGGCTTCGGACGCACGGGCGCGGCGTTCGCGTCGGTGAAATTCGACGTAACGCCCGATATGATCACCTTCGCCAAGGCGGTGACCTCGGCGTACGTCCCGCTCGGGGGTGTGCTCGTGCGCGAGTCGCTCGCGCGCTACTTCGACGAGCACGCGCTGCAGTGCGGCCATACGTTCTCCGGTCACCCGCTCGCGATGGCCGCGGCCGCGGCGGCGCTCGACGTGTACGAGCGCGAAGGGCTCTTCGCGCGCGCGAACGAGATCGAGGGCTGGATTCGCGAGGGACTCGCCGAGGTCGCGGCGCGCAGCGCCTACGTCGGCGACGCGCGCGGCGTCGGTGCGTTCTGGGCGGTCGAGTTGGTGAAGGACCGAACGACAAAGGAGCCGATCGCGGCGTGGCAGGGCTCGAATGCCGGACCGCTGCCGAAGTTGCTCGCCGATCTTCGCGCGCGCGGCGTCTATGCGTTCGGCCGATACAACATCATCCTCGTCACGCCGCCGCTCACCATTGCGCGCGACGAACTCATCGAAGGACTGCGCGCGCTCGGCGACGCGCTGGAGGCGTTTTCGTGCAACTGAGCCTGCGAACGGTCGGACACTTCATCGGCGGCGAGGAGATCGCGGCGCGCGGCGCCACGCAGCCGGTGTGGAATCCCGCGACCGGCGAGCAGCAGGCCGCCGTCGTGCTCGGCGGAGCCGCCGAGGCCGACGCCGCGGTGCGCAGCGCGGCCGATGCATTTCCGGAGTGGTCGTCGCGCTCGCCGCTGCAGCGCGCGAACGTGCTCTTTCGCTTCCGCGAACTGATGCACGCGAACCTCGATCGCCTCGCGGCGCTCGTCACGGCGGAGCACGGCAAAACGCGCGACGACGCTCGCGCCGAGGTGCTGCGCGGGCTCGACGTCGTCGATTTCGCGTGCGGCATCCCGCAGTTGCTCAAGGGAGAATTCAGCGCGGGCGTGAGCCGCGATATCGACGCGTATGCGTTGCGTCAGCCGCTCGGGGTGTGCGTCGGCATCACTCCGTTCAACTTTCCCGCGATGGTTCCGATGTGGATGTTTCCCGTCGCGCTTGCCTGCGGCAATACGTTCGTGCTCAAGCCGAGCGAGCGCGATCCGTCGCTCGGAATCGAGATGGCGAAGCTGCTGCGCGACGCCGGGCTCCCCAAGGGCGTCTTCAACGTCGTCAACGGCGGTGCGGCGGTCGTGAACGCGTTGATCGAACATCCCGACGTCGCGGCGGTGAGCTTCGTCGGCTCTACCCCGATCGCGCGACACGTCTTTACGAGCGCGAACGAGCACGGCAAGCGCGTGCAGGCACTCGGGGGCGCAAAAAATCATCTCGTCGTGATGCCCGACGCGGAGATGGATGCGACGGTCGAGGCGCTCGTCGGCGCGGCCTACGGATCGGCGGGCGAGCGCTGCATGGCGATCTCGGTCGCCGTAGCCGTGGGCGACGCGACCGCCGACGAACTCGTCGCGCGCATCGAGCGCCGGATCGCGACGCTGCGCGTGGATGCGGGCGATGTTCCCGATGCGGAGATGGGGCCGCTCGTAACGCGCGAGCATCGCGAACGGGTCGCGAGCTACATCGAGCTCGGCGAGCGAGAGGGCGCGCGCCTCGTCGCGGACGGACGCACGCATGCCGTCGCGCAGCGTGAGGGTTTCTTTCTTGGCCCGACGCTTTTCGACCGCGTCAAGCCCGAGATGCGCATCTACCGCGAAGAGATCTTCGGTCCCGTGCTCTGCGTCGTGCGCGTGCCGTCGCTCGATGCCGCGCTCGAGCTGATTGCGGGACACGAATTCGGCAACGGGGCCGCCATCTTCACGCGCGACGGCGCGCACGCGCGCTACTTCGAGCGCAAGGTCACCGCGGGCATGGTCGGCATCAACGTCGCGATTCCCGTGCCGATGGCATTCAACAGCTTCGGCGGCTGGAAAGCCTCGCTCTTCGGCGATCACCACGTACACGGCCCCGAGGGCGTGCGCTTCTACACCCGCATGAAGAGCGTCACCGCACGCTGGTCGGAATCACCCGACCGCCAGGGCTTCTCGATGCCGACGAGCGGCTAACGCCCTGCCCGTGTCACCCTGAGCCTGTCGAAGGGCGACTGCAGTGCTTTACGATGGCCCTTCGACAGGCTCAGGGTGACACAGTGTGCCCTTCGACAGGCGCAGGGGTACACGGGCCCTTCGACGGGCTCAGGGTGACACGGGGGCGCTTAGTGGGATGCGTTGCGCATGCCGTAATCGGCGAGGATTTCGTGGGCGGCGGCGATGCCGGTCTCGGCGCCGCCCTCCATGAAGCCTTGGTTGTTGACCGAGCAGTGCTCGCCCGCGAAGTGCACGCGGCCTTGGCGCACCTGTTCGTAGCCGGCGATCGTCGTGTATTGGCCGAGCAGCCAGCACGAGTAGCTCGCGAGGATGTTCGGATCGGCCTGCGCGTTGCCGACGGTCGCTTTGCCGTTCCAATGCTTGGAGACGCCCGGCCAGATCTCGTCGAGCTGCGCGAAGAAGCGTTCGACCACGTTACGCACCTCGGGTGATTGCTGCGCGTCGGCGTATGGCTGGCCGGGTACACCCAGCAGGCCCGCGGTACCGTAGGTAAAGCGCTCGATGATACCGCTGCGGCCCGGTTGACCGAGCGAGAAGTCGATCGAGTTCTGGAATCCGGTGTCGGTCCAGATCTGGCCGTCTGCCGGATGCGGCCACGGACCCTTGCCGTACCAGGGTTTGCCGTCGAACTGCACGTGCAGCTTCGTGTGGACGCCGTAACCGAGGTTCTCGATCGCGTTACGCTTGCGGGCGTCGAAGCCCGCGCCCGCGTAGTCGAGGCCGCGCAGCACCATGAACGGCAGCGCGAGCACAACGCGATCGTACTGCTCCTTCACCGTGCCGTGCGGGGTGGAAAAGGTGAGTTCGTAATCGCCGCGCGGGCGGCGACGGATCGCTTCGAGGCGATGCTCGTAGCGAATGCTGCCTTTCGGCAGCGAGCCGGCCACGGCCATCGCCAAGCGTTGGTTGCCGTAGCGCGTCGTGTAGCGTTGATCCGAGTAGCCGAGCACGTTCATCTCGCCGCCGTGCGTGCCGTAGTGCTCTTGCAGCCCGAGCATGTACACGAGGTTGAGCGAGCTCTGCTGGTCGGTCGCAACGCCGTACTCGTTGGCGAGCGCGTCGTCGATGAGCGCGCCAAGCTGCGAAGCGCGTCCGCCCGGCACGTAGCGGTCGATCCACTGCGCCATGCTCGTGTGGTCCAGTTCGTGCGCGAGCGGCGTGGCCGAATCCCACGTCGTCACCTCGCCGAGCTTGGCGAGTTGTTCGCGCAGCACGCGATAGACCGGCGCAAAATCGCGGTCGGCCTGGATCATCGGGTAATAGCGCTTGTGAAAGTACGAGGTGTCGCGCGCGCCCTTGGCGAGCGGCTGCCACGTGTCGATCAAGGGTTGGTTGAAGCGGCGCGCGAGTGCGTGCATGTGCACGTGTTTGGAGTCGATCATCGCGCCGCACCACTCGGTGTGCTGACCGTCGTTCCAGTAGGTCCAGTTGGAGTGCATGCGTCCACCGAGACGATCGGAGGACTCGAAGACGGTCGCGGGATGGCCCGCGTCGTGCAGCGTCATCGCGCAGGTGAGCCCCGCGATGCCCGCGCCGACGACGGCGATCACCTCGCGACCCGCCGCGAGCGAACGCGCCGTACCGAACGCGGGAGCGAGGATCGCCGAGGCCGCTGCGCCGAGCGTGAGGCGTGCGAAGTCACGGCGCGTGGTCAGCAACGCGCGAGCTTGGATGCTTCTCGGCATGATCTACAGCTTGATGTCCAGGTCCACGGTGAGTTGGAAGGGCTGGCGAGCGGAGGTGACCCCGACTTGCGTGTTGTTGAACCAGATGCCATAGGGATACGCGAGCTGCACCGGCGGCGTTGCGAGGAAGGCGCCGGGCTGCGTGCCCGGACCGTTCGGCGCCAGCGCGTTCGACGGCAGACTCGAGTACCAACAGGCCGTATTCGTATCCCACGCGTAGCCGCGCTGGAAGCACTTGTTGTAGAGGTTGTTCGCGATGACGGTCAGCTTCATGCGCGGATTTACCTGATAGCTCATCTGCAGGTTCATGACGAGCTGCGAGGGTTCGCGCAGCGTGCCGAATCCGTCGAACTTGCCGGTGTAGGGATCGGGGACGAAGACGGCACCGCCCGAACCGCAACTCACGCCGGGCGTGTTCGGTGTCGCGGCGGGATCTTGCGTGCAGCCTTGCGGCACGTAGCCCGGCATGGCGAGCGGGGAACCGTAGTACGATCCCGAGTTGTACGAGAAGCTCGGCGTGATCGCGAACTTGCCGCGCTTGTAGTTGAGCACGAGCGAGGCGACGTCGGGGACCGCATAGCTGTTACCGCTCGCGAAGGCGCTCGGAATCACGTCGTAGGGCACATACGAACCGCCCGGATCCATCAGCGGCTGCGGCGCGCTCGAGTAGTACGGATTGGCCACCGTCACGCCGTTGTTGTTGAACGAGGCGGCGCCGTTGGCGGCGTAGAGGCCTTTGCCGCATTGCGCGGTGTTCTCGTTGGCCGCGCAGGCGGAAGTGTAGGAGTTGTACTGCTCGATCGAGCTGTTGAGCACGTCCACGATGTTCAGGCCGTTGTCGAGCGATTTGTAACGGGTGTGCGTATTCGTGTAGGTGTACGAGAACATGCCCGAGAGCCCGTCGCGGCTGAAGTCGCCGAACTGCGCGGCGAACTCGAGCCCGTACGAGCGTAGCGTGCCGACGTTGATGCCGGCGAGGGTGCCGCCGAGCGCGCTGATCGCGAGGTACTGCAGTTGGTTGTTCGTGGTGCGGTAGAAGGGAGAGAGCTTCACCGAGAGTCCCGATTTGGGGAAGCGGTGCTCGTAGGAGAAGTCCGCGTTGGTCGAGGTGTCGGCGCGCACGTTGTGGTCGGGCGAGAGGTAGCCGAGCGCCGAGAACTGCGACATGAAGCTCGGGAGATCTTGTTGGTAGGTGTTGTACTCGTGGTACGACGTCGCGGCCGGGCGCGCGTACACGCCGATCGAGCCGCGGAGCACGGTCGTCGAGTTGAGCACGTACGTCGCTGCCAGACGCGGCTGGAACACGTTCTGCGACGTGGTTCCGCCGGTCGAGTTGACGAAGCCGTAGCCCGGAGTATTCATCGCCGTATAGCCGGTGGGACAGGTGAGGGCGCCGGTGTTCGGATCGAGGGTGCCGAGCACGTTGTCCAGGCCGAGCGCGCTGCAATGCTCGTTGTTGTACGCGTTGAACCAGAACTGGCGAGCCGGGTATCCGGCAGCGAGATTGTCGAGCACGTAGGCGAAGTGGTCGAAGCGGGCGCCGGCGTTGATCGTGAGCTTGTCGTTCGGACGATAGCTGTCGGTCAACGCGATCGACGAGAACTTCGGCGTGACGTTATCGACCTGCGCGTTCTGGCCGTTCTCGGTAACGCGGAACTGCGCGTTGTTCGTGCAGGCGGGCGTTCCCGCGAGCGCCGCGCAGTCGATGGTCGGCACGGCCATGCCGGGGCTGAAGACCGTCTGCGAGTAGCACGACGTGTAGGTGCCGCTGCCGGGATCGTAGCAGTGGCTGCCGTCGGTGAGATTGGTGAAGACGCTCCCGAACTGTCCGGTCGAATCGATCGGATCGAACGTCGCGTTGTAGGTCTGCAGCTTCTGCGTCTGATACGAGACCGATCCGGTCAAGAGATGCTTGTCGGAGAGGCTGTTTGAGTAGATTAGACTTCCGCCGTACACGTGGCCGAGCACTTCGTAATCCGCGAGGGTCGCGCCGAAGAGCTGATTTGCGCTATTGGGACCGTTGAGGAACCAATTCGTGTACTCGGAGTAGCCGATCGCGCGGAGATACGAACGCTCGTTGATGTTGCGCTGGTACTGCAGCTTCTCGATCGAGTATCCGTTGCTGCCGCCGTCACGCTGGTTCACCGGAATCGGTTGATTCAGGCCGATCTCTTGCGCGCTCGGGAACTGCGCGCTCGAGAACGCGTTGGGGTCGGGCGCTCCGAAGACCGCTCCGGTATAGTAGCCGCCGCCGTTCGCGACGTTCGCGTCGAGAAAGCTCATCTGCGGTGCGCCGATGTCGTTCGCCGAGGCGTAGTAGCTCGTGAGGATGTTGCCCGTGACGTAGAGCATTTGCAAGTCGTCGCGACCCGCATCGTGTTTGTGCGGGATCGCGAAGTGGAAGTTGACGATCGATTCGCGATCCTCGTTCGTCGCCTGCGTCCATGCGGAGCCGGGGCTGAATTGCGCGCCGTACGCGATGCTGGCGTCGCAGGCTTGACCCGGCGCGAGCGTCACGTTATTGCACGAACCGTCGAGGATGTTGTACGAGCTATTCGTCGTCGGAATCGTCAGCGGATAGTAGTACAGCGGATCCGAGACGGCATTGAATTGATCGCCGTAGCGGTACGCTGTATTCGCGCCGGCGATGCCGACGTAGTACGAAAACGTACGGTCGGGCGAAGCGCCGCCCGCTTCGACGGAGAGCTTGTGATAGAACGTCGGAGCGCCGATCCCGATCGAGGCGGTGCCGTAGCCGGGATAGGTGCCCGTCTTGATGACCTGATTAATGTAGCCGGCGAGTCCGGGCGAGTCCGACGTCGCGGGGGTGCCGCCCGTATAGACCTGCACCTCTTGCTGGCCGAGCACGCTGAGCGTGGTGATCGGCGCGCCGTCCGATTCGCGCAGCACCGGGATGCCGTCGAATTCGTACGCGACCTGATCGTAGTCGCCGCCGCGAATGAAAACGCTTTGATACCAGCCTTGCTGTCCCGTGGGAATACTCACGCCCGGAACGCTCGCGATCGCGCTGTAGGCTTGATCTAAGCTGCCGCTTCCGCCGAGCGCGCGCGCGGCTTGCTGCCCCGCGGCGTTGACCGAGTACACGTCGCTCGTCGTACCGGACCGAACGAACGAAGACGCGCTCGCACGCGTCTTCGCAATGGTCTTGAGCGTCTTGGCGAGCGGCACGTTCAGGGCGCTCGTCTGATCCGCGAAGATCGACTGCCCCGGAATCGATTGGGTGTCGTATCCGGCGTGCGCGACGCTCACGGTGTACGTGTCGGGCGCGAGCGAGATGAAGACGTAGGTTCCGGAGGCGTCGGTCGTTACCGTCGCACTCTGCGAGGCCGAGACCGCCGAGACCGTGGCGCCGGCGATCGGCGCGTGCGTCTGGGCGTCGGTGATCTGGCCTTTGAGGCTGCCCGTCGTACCCGCCAGGGCCGGGCTGGTCGTGCAGAAGAGCGCGAGCAGCAGACTCGCAGCTATCAATCGTTTGATCATAGGTGCGAGTAGTGTACCGCCTAAGAAAATGTTAAGCCTATGTGGCTCAGCGACAAAAGTAGAGCGGTTTTCTGTCCCGACTACACAAGCGGGAGCGAAGCGCTCGGTTTACCAATCGCGCTGCTCGACGTCGAGCAGTCGGGCCGCGAGTTGCACGCGGAATTGGACGTCCGCGTCGCCGAGCTCGATCCCGAGCGTCTCGGAGACCCGGTCGAGGCGGTAGCGCAGCGTGTTGGGGTGGATCGCGAGCGCTTCGGCCGCCTGCCGAAACCGAAATCCGTGGCGCGCGAGCGTCAGGAGCGCGGTCGCGAGTTCGCGGCCGTTCTTCTTGCCGCGGAGCGGGGTGAAGAAATCGTCGAGGAACTGAGCGCGCGCCGCCGGGTCGCCCATGATCACGCGCGGGACGAGCAGATCGTCGTAGGTCGCGAGGCGCGGACGGTCGCGATACGAGAGCAGCGAGAGCGCCTCGCGGTAGCTCGTGCGGGCCCCGTCGATACCGTGATGCTCGCGCCCGATCACGACGGAGAGTGACGGGTCGCCCAGCGCGGCGACGATCTCCGCGGCGTCGAGACCCGCAGGCAGCAGAAAGGGCACGAGGTTGAGCGAGACGGTCACGAGCGCTTCGCGCCCGCGCTTGCGCAGCGCATCGCGCACGGTCGTCGCGACCCGGTCGCGTCGCTCGAGTCCGTTGCGGTCGAGCGGCAACGCCTGCGGAATCGAGACGATCGCCACGCGATAGTGTGACGATGCGTCGAAGCCGAGGAGCCGTACGCGCTCGTCGGCGATCGGAACGCCGCCGGGCTCCCCTTCGAGCAACGACAGGAACGAGGCGTACCCGAGGCGCGCTTCGGTGGTGCTGAGTTCGCGTTGATGGGCGATGTGAATCGCGGCGACGAGCGCGGCGTACTCGGCCGCGCGATGATCGAGTTCGTTCAGGGGCTCGCGCCCTTCGATGATCCACACGACGCCTGCGAGCTCGGTGCCGATGCGGATCGGACACGCGACGCGCGCGCTCATGCCGAGTTCGGGTATCGCGGCGATGCGCAGCGGCTTTTCGGAGGCGCGTATGCGGCGGTTGAGCGCGCTGCGTTCGAGCGTGCCGACGACTTCGAGCGGACTGCGCCCGAGTTCGAGCGTCTGTCGTCGCACGTCGTCCACGTCTTCGCCGAACGACGCCGCGGCGAGCACGTTACCGGAGGGATCTTCGAAGGTTACCGAGCGTTCGATCAGGCGCGAGAGCTCCGCGGCAATCTCGTCGAGCGTCACCTCGCGCGTCGCCATCCGCATCAGCGCGCGGTGAATCTGCTCCGCGCGCTCGATGATCGTGTACGGTTCGGCCATCAGTGCGCGGTGCAACTGTTCGGTGAGCTGCGCGAAGGGAACCTCGAACGGAATCTCGATGAGCGGGAGTCCCGAGACATTCGCTTGGTCGCGCTCGGCCTCGGAGAAGTGCGTCACGTAGCGCGGCACGGCGAGAACGACACCCGCGATCTCGCGCGCCGCGAGATCGGCGACCTGCCGCCGCTGGGCCTCCTCGCCCTTCGGCCAGCTGAAGCCGGTCGTGAGCAGCAGAAAGCCGGGGCGCACCCAGGGCATCGGGTCGGGCATATCCACCACGTGCGACCAGGTGATCTCGCGCTCGAGATGCTCGGCACCGGCGACCACGGTAGCGCTTGCAAAGGCGGGGAGCGCGAGAACCTCCGCGAGCTTCATGCTATTCCTTTCGTGCGGTCGAACGAAGATTCGCTTGAAAATTGTTTCGCGCGACCGTAGAGCGCGGGCATAGGTCTACCGTAGGCTTAAGGGGCGCTCCTCTTTCGGAAAGGATCCCAAGCGACCGTGCAGGCCCTCCGTACCTCTAGTGCCGAGATCGGGCGCCGCCGCGCCGCGAGCGTGCCGCGCGGGGTCGGGTGCGTGCATCCGATCGCCGTCGTGCGCGGCGAGGGCGCCACGCTCTGGGATGCCGACGGACGCGCCTACGTGGATTTCGTCGGCGGCATCGGCGTGATGAACGCGGGCCATGCCAATCCCGCCATCGTCGACGCGATCGCCGCGCAGGCGCGCGCCTTCACCCATGTGAGCTTTCAGGTGACCTCGTACGAGCCGTACGTCGCGCTCGCCGAGACGCTCAATCGCATCGCGCCCGGCCCGTCGCGCAAGAAGACGCTCTTGCTCTCGACCGGCGCCGAGGCGACCGAGAACGCCGTGAAGATCGCGCGCCACTACACCGGACGACCGGGCGTGATCGCGTTTCAGCACGGATATCACGGACGCACGCTGCTCGCGCTCTCTATGACCGGCAAGAACGCGCCGTACAAGCAGAATTACGGGCCGTTCTGCAGCGAGATCGTGCACGCGCCGTTTCCGCACGAACTGCACGGGTGGAGCGTACAGCGCGCGCTCGATGCGCTCGACGAGATCTTCGCCAGCACGATCTCGCCCGAACGCGTCGCCGCGATCATCATCGAGCCGGTGCTCGGCGAGGGTGGCTTCGTTCCGGTTCCGCACGCGTACATGCAGGCGCTGCGCGATCGCTGCACCCGCGAAGGCATCGTGCTCATCTGCGACGAGATTCAGAGCGGTTTCGGCCGCACCGGCGCGTTCTTCGCAAGCGAGCACTACGGCATCGAGCCCGATCTGGTGACGACCGCCAAGTCGCTCGCGGGCGGCATGCCGCTCGCGGCGGTCGTCGGCAAGGCGGAGATCATGGATGCGCCGGGCCCGGGCGGACTCGGCGGCACCTATGCGGGCAATCCGGTCGCGTGCGCGGCCGCGCTCGCGACGATCGACTTGATGGACGGCGCCTTCTTCGCACGCGCCGGCGCGATCGGCGCGCGCGTGCGTTCCGCTTTCGACGATCTGGCCGCGCGCTATCCGGCCGACGTCGCCGAGGTGCGCGGCATCGGCGCGATGATCGGCATCGAGTTCGTGCAGCGCGACGAGCCCGTCGTCGCGCGCATCGTCGAGCGCGCGCGCGAGCGCGGCGTGCTGCTGATGCCCGCGGGCGAAGGCAACGTCATCCGCGTCCTCGTTCCGCTGGTGATCGACGACGCCATGCTTAACGACGCACTCGCGCACATCGCCGACGCCGTGCACGACGTGCTCGGCAGCCCTTCGACAGGCTCAGGGTGACACATCACACGCATCACCCCAGCCTCGCCCCCTCCCCCGTGTCACCCTGAGCTTGTCGAAGGGCGAGCTTGTCGAAGGGCGAGCACCATTACTAAAGGAGTGAAAGAAAATTCTTGAACGCGCACAATCGGATGCATACGCCTATACGAGTCGGTTACTCGAACTGATCGAATCGCGCGAGGTCACGCCCGAACAAGCGGCGTGGATCACGCGCGAGACCGTGGAGAATTTCCGCGATCACGTCAACCCCGGATTCTTGGAGTATCGCAAGGCAACGTCGGTCGAACACGCCGCGGCTGCCGTGGAGTGGGCCGACTCCGGACCGAACGGCTACCGCGACGTCAACGGCAAGGAGTATATCGACTGCCTCGGCGGTTTCGGCATCTTCAACGTCGGTCACCGGCACCCCAAAGTCGTCGCCGCCGTCAAGGCGCAACTCGAGCGTCAGCCGTTGCACAGTCAGGATCTGCTCGATCCATTGCGCGCGATGCTCGCCAAGGCGCTCACGATGCTGCTGCCGGAGAAGCTGCAGTACGTCTTTTTCTGTAACAGCGGAACCGAATCGGTCGAGGCGGCGCTGAAACTCGCGCGTGCCTACAATCCGCAAAAGCAGACCATCATCGCCGCGCTCAAGGGCTTTCACGGCAAGAGCTACGGGTCGCTCTCGGTGAGCGCCAAGGGCGAGTTCCGTCGTCCCTTCGGTGCGATGCTGCCGAATATCGAGCACTTTCCGTTCAACGATCTCTCCGAGTTACGCGGGAAGTTCGAGTGGCTGCGGACCGTGGGCGAAGACGTCGGAGCGGTCTTGCTCGAACCGATCCAAGGTGAAGGCGGCGTGAACGTTCCCGACGACGGGTATCTGCGCGGCGTGCGCGCGCTCTGCGACGAGTTTGGAGCGCTGCTCATTCTCGACGAAGTGCAGACCGGCATGGGCCGCACGGGCAAGATGTTCTGCTTCGAACACTACGGCGTCGAGCCCGATATCATCTGTCTCGCGAAGGCCTTCGGCGGCGGCGTGATGCCGGCGGGCGCGGTCGTCGCGACGCGCGATGTCTTTTCGAGTCTCTTCGAGAACCCGTTTCTCCACACGACCACCTTCGGCGGCAATCCGCTCGCGTGCGCGGCGGCGATCGCGACGATCAACGTGCTGCTCGAAGAGCGGCTGCCCGAGCGTGCCGCGACGATGGGCGTGCGCATGCTCGCCGGCTTGCGTGAGGCGACGAAGGAGTATCCGCGCCTCGTCGTTGATGTGCGCGGCAAGGGGCTCTTGATGGCGATCGAATTCATCGATAACGAGACGGGCTTCGAACTCGGTAAGCTGCTGCTCGATCGAGGGATACTGGTCTCGGGCACGCTCGTAAATGCTCGCGTCGTGCGGATCGAGCCGCCGCTGACGATTACCGAAGCGCAAGCCGACTACGTGTGCGCGCAGATCGCCGCATCGCTCGCGGTGCTGTCGGAACGAACCAAGACAGGAGTGTAAAGGTGGAGACCATCGCAAAGCCCGGTACCGATCCTCGCGAGTTGCTGCGTAACGTGCCGCGTTCCGGGGAGACGATCCTCATGTACGTGGACGGCAGTTGGTGTGAGGCCTCCGACGGCGCGGTGCGTGCGCTGGTGGATCCGGCGACCGGCGCGCCGATCGCGCGCGTGGCCGAAGGTACGCGTGAGGATGCCAAACGCGCGATCGCCGCGGCGCGCAAGGCGTTCGACGGCGGGCCCTGGGCCGAGATGCACGCGGCCGACCGCGCGGCGCTGCTCTTCAAAGTCGCCGACCGCATCGAGGCGCACGCCGAAGAGTTTCAGCGCATCGACACGCTGAACAACGGCAAGCCGCTGCGCGAGACGATGTACGACGTCGCCGACGCCGCGGCGTGTTTGCGTTACTACGCGGGCCTCGCGACGAAACCGCACGGGCAGACCTTCGACGTCGCCGCACCCTCGCAAACGTTCACCGTGCGCGAGCCGATCGGCGTCTGCGGGCAGATCGTGCCGTGGAACTATCCGTTGCTGATGGCGGTGTGGAAGCTCGCGCCCGCGCTCGCGGCGGGCAATACGGTGATCCTCAAGCCATCCGAGCTCACGCCGCTCTCGGCACTGCGCCTCGCGACCATCTTCGAAGAGCTCGAGTTTCCGCGCGGCGTCGTGAACGTCGTCTGCGGCGCGGGGCCGGTCGTCGGCGCGGAGTTGGCGGAGAACGATCTGGTCGATAAGATCGCGTTTACCGGCGGCACGGCGACGGGGCGTTCGATCGCGCGCGCCGCGATCGGAAATTTGAAGAAAGTCACGCTCGAGCTCGGCGGCAAGTCGCCGAACATCGTCTTCGCCGACGCGGATTTCGAGACGGCGGTCGATTACGCACTCTTTGGAATCTACGCGAACGCGGGTCAGGTGTGCTCGGCCGGATCGCGCCTGGTGCTGCAGGAGTCCATCGCCGATCGCTTTCTCGAACGGCTCGTGGAGCGCGCGAAGAAGATCCGCGTGGGCAACGGATTCGATCCGAAGACGGAGATGGGACCGATCATCTCACGCACGCATCTCGAACGCGTCGAAAGCTATCTGCAGGCCGGCAAAGACGAAGGCGCGGCGCTGCTCTGCGGAGGTTCGCGGCTCGGCGGCCCGATCGCGGGCGGCAACTTTATCGCACCGACGATCTTCGACCGCACGACGCCCGAGATGAAGATCGTGCGCGAGGAGATCTTCGGCCCGGTGCTCGTCGTGCAGCGTTTCTCGGACGAAGCCGACGCGCTTCGCATCGCGAACGACACGATCTACGGACTCGCGGGCGCGGTCTTCACGAACGACGGCGCCAAGGCGCATCGGGTGATTCGCAAGCTGCGTGCGGGCATCACCTGGATCAACACCTATCACCCGACGTACAACGAAGCGCCGTGGGGCGGCTATCGTCAATCGGGATGGGGACGCGAACTCGGTACCTACGGTTACGATGCCTACACCGAGGTCAAGCAGATCAACGTCAATCTCGACGTCGCGCCGTCGGGGTGGTTCGAGGGATAAACGCCCGCTCGGTCCGATCCCCTGCGAGAAATGAAGGGAGCGCGTCGTGCGACGCGCTCCCTTCGTTTTTTGGCGCCCGCATCGGCGCTAGTGGTCGGCCTCGTCGTAGGTGACCTTGTTGCTGTAGATGTAGATTGCCGTCGCGCGGCAGAGGTTGATGTTGCCGCCGACGCTCTTCGAGCCGTCATCGAACACCGCTTTGACGTCGTAGAGGCTCACCTCACGGTCGTCGTCGCTCATGTCGATGGGGGATTTCGTGTCGGGCTCGATCGGGTCGTCGGCGCTGAGCAGATTGTCTTCCCAGTCGTCCGCCTGATGCGGCGAGACGAAGAATTTGACCATCGTCTTGTCGGTACGATTGAAGACCAAGAAGTTTTTATTGCAGGCGAGGCCGGCGGTGGTCGTCACCGCCAGCAGAACGAGTGCGAGCGCTGATGCGATCGCCCCGGACTTGAGAATCATGCGCACGTGGAAGCTCCCGATTGACCTGGGTTGGTGATAAGAGTCAATAATAGTGGGCGCTTCAATGCTAGGTGCGGATGTGCCTGTCAGAAACCGGCGCGCGACGTCGCGTTGGGCTAGTGTCCGTTTCGGTACATGACTTTGTGGTTGTAAACGCCGATGTAGGCGACTCGGCAGAGGTTGAATCGCGCGCCTTCGACCTTCGTGCCGTCGGCAAACACGGCTTTGATGTCGTAGAGACTGTAGTGGCGCTGGTCGCTCTTCATATCGATGCCGTCCCGCAAGCCGGGCTCGAGCGAGTCGCTGCCGAGGATGTTATCCTCCCAACGATTCGATGCGTGCGGAGAGGCGAAGAATGCGACGATGGTTTTGTTGCTGCGATTGATGAGAACGAAGCTCTTGTCGCAGGCAAGGCCCGTTGCCGAGGTGACCACCATCAGGGCTAGGGCGAGAAGGGGAATGATGGCGCGAAGCCTGAGCATTGTGCGCACGAACGCGATCCTTTGCTGAGAAGTAGGGGTGCTGTTGCTGCCCCTTTTCCCGGAGGGTGGCCGAGCGCACCTCCCGCTCGATAGGTACGAGCGCGGTCGATGCACGTGGCGTTCGCTCAGAGCGAGACGTTCGTGCCGACGTGGAAGAGGTGGAAGAAGACGATCGTCGATACGGTCGCGAGCGCGGCGCCGGCGATCACCTGCATGAGCGTGTGCGCTTTGAGATAGACGCGCGCCCAACCGACCATGGGGATCAGCACGAGAAACGGCAGCGTCTCGCTGCCGTAGAGCAGCGTGAGCGCGACGAGCGGCGCGGTGATGCCGAGCGCGTGCGTGCTGATCTTCCAATAGCGGGTGATGTACTGCACGACGAGCGTCGAGAGCGTGTAGGCCGCCATCGAAGCGACCATCAAACGCGGCGCGTGCGTCGCGAGCATGGCGAGCGTGCCGAGTAAGTAAAAGACGACGAACGCGCCGAAGACGGCCTCGCGCTCGTGACGCACTGACATGTCGAGATCGGAGATGCGGTCGGTGCCGTAGAGCCAGAAGACGTAGAGCATCGGCCCGAGCGACGTGAAGAACGTCGAGAGGAAGAGCAGCCACCAAAAATCCAGCGTCCCGCGCGCGCTCGCGTGGGCGAGGATGATGAAGAGCGCGAGCGCCGTCAAGAAGGGGTTGAAGACCGTCGAAAGGATGCGCGCGAGGTCGCGCCAGGCCTTGCGATTCTTGATCGGCACGAGCTCCGGGATCGGGTCGTGCATCGGGCCCCTACTTAGCCGCCCGCCTGCGGGCCTCCCGGGAATCCGGCACCCATCGCCCGACGTTTGCCCCGAGCGACGCAAGCGGGCCAGGGTGCGGGGCTCGGCGAACCAAGGCCGGTCACCATGCTCATCGAACGGATTGCCACCCCCGCCGACGTCAAGGCGCTGGCTCACGACGAGCTCGAGGTTCTCGCCCGCGAGATCCGCGATATGCTCGTCGTCACCTGCTCGCGTAACGGCGGCCACCTCGCTCCGAATCTCGGCGTCGTCGAACTGACGATCGCGCTGCACCGCGTGCTGAACCTCCCCATCGACAAGCTCGTGTGGGACGTCTCGCATCAGGTCTACGTGCACAAGATCCTCACCGGGCGGCGCGAACGCTTCGCCACGCTGCGTCAAGGCGGCGGCATCTCGGGGTTCGCGATGCGCACCGAGTCGGAGTACGATCAGTTCGGTGCGGGACATGCCTCGACGTCGGTCTCGGCGGCGTACGGCATGGCGATCGCGCGCGATCTCGCGGGCGGTGACGAAACGGTCGTCGCGGTGCTCGGCGACGGGGCGCTGACCGGCGGCCTCGCGTACGAAGCGCTGAACAATGCGGGACAGCTCAAGACGAATTTCATCGTCATTCTCAACGACAACGAGATGTCGATCGCCCCGAATGTGGGCTCGATCGCCTCGTATCTCTCGATGCTGCGCAGCAAGCCCTTCGCCAACTTCGTGCGCGAACGCGCGAAGGGCGTTTTCGAACACCTTCCCTTCGGCGGGACCGCGCGCAAGGCGTTCGCGTCGGCCGAGATGGGCGCGATGCGCTTCGTCGCGCCGGCCGAAAAGACGGCGGTGATCTTCGAAGAGCTCGGCTTCCGCTACATGGGCCCGTTCGACGGGCACAACATGGACGCGCTCGTCGCCGCGCTCGAAACGGCGAAAGGCGTTGCCGGACCCGTGCTGCTGCACGTGCGCACCGTTAAGGGCAAGGGTTACGAGCCCGCGGAGAAGGACTCGCGCACGTTTCACGGCGTTTCGTCGGCTTTCGACGTGGAGAACGGTAAGCTCGAAATCAAGCCCGACGCGCGACCGACCTTCTCCGATGCGTTCGCGAACGCGCTCAACGTGATCGCGGCGAAGAATCCGAAGGTGATCGGCATCACCGCCGCGATGCCCGACGGCACGAAGCTCTCGAAGTTCGCCAAGCAGTATCCCGAGCGGTTCTTCGACGTCGGCATCGCCGAGGCGCACGCGGTCTGCATGGCGGCCGGTGCGGCCACCGCGGGGCTGCAACCGGTCTGCGCGATCTACTCGACCTTCCTGCAGCGCGCGTACGATCAGATCGTGCACGACGTGTGCGTGCAGAATCTGCCGGTCGTCTTCGCGATGGATCGCGCGGGACTCGTCGGCGACGACGGACCCACGCACATGGGGCTCTACGACGTCGCGTACCTACGGACGCTGCCGAACATGACGGTGCTCGCGCCGCGCAACGAGGATGAAGTGCTGCCGATGCTCGAGCATGCGCTCGCGCTCGGAACGCCGGCCGCGCTGCGCTACCCGCGTGGCTCCACGAGCGGCCGCCATGCGGATCCGATCGCCCCGATCGCGCAGGGCAAGGCCGAGGTGCTGCGCCGCGGTAAGGGTGTGGCGCTCGTCGCCTTGGGGAATACCGTTGACGTCGCGCTCGACGCCTACGACCTCCTCGCGAGCGGCGAGTTCGGCCCGTCGGACCGGCTGCCGACCGTCGTGAACGCCCGCTTCGCCAAGCCCGTGGACGGGGCGCTCCTCGAGGAACTCGCCCGCGACCACGCCGTGGTCATCACCCTCGAAGAGCACGCCCTCGCAGGCGGCTTCGGGTCGGCGGTCGTAGAGAGCGTGTCGGATCGCGGCCTGGGCCTCCACGTCGAGCGGATCGGTATCGCCGACGTGCTCGTCCAGCACGATTCACAAGCCCGGCAACGAGCGCTCTTCGGCCTTTCCGCGGAATCCGTCGCGCGGGCGGTCACTCGTGCGTTCGAAGATCGTCGTCAGGAGATAATTCGTTGAGCCAAGTCGCAGCGGCGGCAACCGCGCAGCCCCACGTTCAAGTCACCTCGCTCCCGGTGCCGCAAGGCGCCGCGGCGCCCGTGACCCTCACGGCACCGCAGGTGCAGATGCCGCAAACCTTCTTCCAAATGCACGCGAGCTGGCTCACGCACTCGATTGCGGGCGTCTTCGTGGTCGCGGCGGTCGCGTTGATCGTGCTGCTCGCGTTGCAGACGACCAAACAAGAAGGCCTCTCGGGCACGATCGGCGGACGCGTCGAATCCACCTATCGCGGTCGTCTCGGCGCCGAAGAACAGCTGCAGCGCATTACGGGCGTGGCGGCGGTGATCTTCGTCGTGTGCGCGTTCTTCCTGTCGCTCACCGGGATCTAGCACCGCACTTGGGCGCGCTCCTCGAGGTCTCCAATCTCCGTACGACGTTTCGTACGGAGGACGGCCCCGTAACTGCCGTCAACGGGCTGTCGTTCTCGCTCGAAAAGGGTGAGACGCTCGGCATCGTCGGCGAATCGGGCTCGGGCAAATCGGTCACGGCGCTCTCGATCATGCGCTTGCTCGCCCGCAACGCGAGCGTGAGCGCGGATCGCATCCTCTTCAACGGCGAAGACCTGCAAAAGAAGAGCGAAACCGAGATGCGCAAGATTCGCGGTCACCAGATCGCGATGATCTTCCAAGATCCGATGACGAGCTTGAATCCGGTGCTGACCGTGGGCGAGCAGATCGCCGAGGCGGTGCGCTTGCATCTCGGATACGACAAGAAGGCGGCGCGCGAGAAGGCGATCGATATGTTCAAGCTCGTGCGAATCCCTTCGCCCGAGAAACGCCTCGACGACTACCCGCATCAGTTCTCCGGCGGCATGCGCCAGCGCGTGATGATCGCGATGGCGCTCTCGTGCAATCCGCAACTGCTCATCGCCGACGAACCGACGACCGCGCTCGACGTGACGATTCAAGCCCAGATTCTCGACCTGATGAACGAAATGCAGGCGGAGACGGGTGCGGCGATCGTCTTGATCACGCACGACCTCGGCGTCGTGGCGGAGGTCTGCAAGAACGTTCTCGTGATGTACGGCGGTAATCTCGTGGAGTACGGGAGCGCGCAGCAGATCTTCAAAGAGCCGAAGATGCCGTACACCCAAGGGCTCCTCGCCTCGCTGCCGCGCCTCGATTCGCGCGAGCACGCGCGCTTGCAGCCGATCGAAGGCCAGCCGCCCAATTTGCTGAAGCTGCCGCCGGGCTGCGCGTTCGCGCCGCGATGCCGCGACCGCATGCCGGTCTGCGACGATCCGGTCAAGCTCTACGACTTCGGAGCGGGTCACGTCGCGCGTTGCTGGCTCTACGACGGCAAGATGCCCGTTGCGGCCGACGGAGGCCACGCGTCGTGAGCGAGCCGGTGCAGCCGCTCCTCGAGGTACGCAACCTCGTCAAGTACTTCCCCATTCACGCCGGGCTCTTCTCGCGCCACGTGGGCGACGTCAAGGCCGTCGACGGTGTGGACTTCTCGATCGCCTCCGGTGAGACGCTCGGCCTCGTCGGCGAGTCGGGCTCGGGCAAGACGACGATCGGCCGCCTGATTCTCCGCTTGCTCGAACGGACGAGCGGCGAGATTCACTTCGACGGCACCGACGTCACGACGCTCGACCGCGCGCATTTGCGTCGACTGCGCCGCGAGATGCAGATCATCTTTCAAGATCCGTTCGCGAGCTTAAATCCGCGCATGTCGGTCGGCGAGATCATCGCCGAACCGCTTCGCATCCACGGCCTCGCAAAAGGCGCCGAGGTTGAGGAGCGCGTGCAGGAGCTGCTGAAGCTCGTCGGCCTGCGCCCGTACAGCGCCAACCGCTATCCGCACGAATTCTCGGGCGGCCAGCGTCAGCGCGTGGGCATCGCGCGCGCCCTCGCGGTCAATCCCAAGTTCATCGTCTGCGACGAGCCGGTCTCCGCGCTCGACGTCTCGATTCAGGCCCAGGTCATCAATCTGCTCGAGGATCTGCAGGCGCAATTCGGGCTGACCTATCTCTTTATCGCGCACGATCTCTCGGTGGTGCGCCACATCTCGACGCGCGTCGCCGTGATGTACGTCGGCAAGATCGTCGAACTCGCCGATCGCGACGTGCTCTACGAAAATCCGCTGCATCCGTACACGCAAGCGCTCCTCTCGGCGATTCCGATTCCCGATCCGAGCCGCGATCAGCGCCGCGAGCGCATCGTACTGACCGGCGATATTCCCTCGCCCGTCAACCCGCCGGAAGGCTGCCGCTTTCACACGCGCTGTCCGGTCGCGTTCGAGCGCTGCAGGCACGAACAGCCCGCGTTTCGCGAATACGGGCGCGGACAGTACACCGCGTGCCATTGGGTCGAAGAACACGACGGACGCGCGCCGGATCTCGCAAACGGACCGGTGATTCTCGCGAGCGACGCATAGTCGCCGCGCGAGACAAGAAGCTCGCGATGCCCTCGGCTGCCGCCGAGGGCATCTTTTTTTTGCATGCGGCAATCCACGCGCGCGAACGCTCCGTTATAGGCACAACTAGCGCCCGAGAAAGTGGAGGTTCGCGTGCGATTACACCGCTGCGTGTGGTTGCTCTCCTTCGTGCTGTCGTTGATCGGCTCGTGCGGCGTCGCGAGCGCGCATCCGCTCGGCAACTTCACGATCAATCATCTCGCGCTGCTCGATGCGCGCTCGGGAACGTTGCGCGTGCGCTACGTGCTCGACATCGCGGAGATTCCGACGTTTCAGATCATGCGCGCGAGCTCCGCGAACGCGACGTGGAACGACGCGCAGCTGCAGGCGTGGGCGCATGGTGAGGTCGCGACCGTGCGCGACGGATTTCACCTTCGCGTCGACGGCGCTCCGGTGACGCTCACCCTTCGCGACGTGCATGCACGGTTGCGCCCCGGAGCGGGCGGACTCCCGATTCTTTATTGGGTTGCAGATTTCACTTCGCCGCTCGCTCGCGGTACGCATGACGTGAGCGTCAATGACGGAGTGTACGCGGACCGGCGCATCGGCTGGAAGGACATCGTCGTTGCGCCGGGGAGCGAGCCGACCCACGAGTTGCGGCACTATCCGCGGCAACTCGTGGGTTCGCCGCGCCGCGTCGGCGCCGTGCGCTTCACGCTCGATGCGCACGGCCTGCCGCAGCATCTCGTCGCGAGCGACGACGCGGCTCCCGACGTCAACGGCTCGGCATCCATCGTGCGCACCAACGCGCTCTCCGATATGTTTGCGCGCTCCGATCGTTCGCCGCTCTTCGTGCTCTTGACGATGCTCGTCGCCTTTGGCCTCGGCGCGCTCCACGCGATCGAGCCGGGACACGGCAAGGCGCTGCTCGCCTTCACGCTCGTCGGTACGCGAGCGACGGTTCGCCAAGCCGCGATCCTCGCGGCCTCGCTCACCTTCGCGCATACGATCGGCGTCTTGATCCTCGGCGTGGTGCTCTTCTTCGCGGCGAGCTTCGTTTCGGAATCCATCTATCCGTGGATCACCCTGCTCTCCGGCGTCGCGGTCGCGTTTATCGGCGCGCGCAATCTCGCTCGTAGCGTCGCCGCGCGCCGCGGGCACGAGCACGGCGACGAACACGGCCACACGCACGGCTTCACCGCCGACCACCACCACGGCGACGGTGACGAGCACGGGCATTCGCACGCGATTCCGGGCGATGGTCCGATCGATTTCCGCGGCGCCGTCGTCGCGGCGATGAGCGGTGGCGTGGCGCCCTGTCCGGCGGCGATCGTCGTGATGCTCGCGGCGCTGCGCCTGCATCAACTCGGCTACGGCCTGCTCTTGATCGTCATCTTTAGCATGGGTCTGGCCGCCGTGCTGACCGGACTCGGCATCGCAGTGGTGCACGGCGCGGCGTGGGCCTCGCGCAGCGGGCGCTTCGATCGCCTGGTGCAAGCGGGGCCGCTGATCTCGGCGACGTTGATCTCGCTCGTCGGTGCGGTGATGGTGGGCCAAGGCTTCGTCGCGCAGGGCGTCCATGCGTCGGCATGGGCGATCGCCGGCCTCGCCGCCCTCGCGATCGCGGGCTATGCGCTCGCGGCGCAGCACGCGCACGCCCACTCGGCGGTGCAGGCATGATCTTCAGCAACGCCTTCACCGTCTATGCGCTCGGGCTGCGACACGGCGCCGATCCCGATCATCTCGCGGCGATCGATAACCTCACGCGCAACTCGGCCGATCGCGCGCCGCGCCTCTCGCGCTTCGTCGGCGCGATCTTCGCCGGCGGTCACACGGTCATGGTTCTCGCGATCGCGGCGCTCGTGGGCTTCTTGGGCACCAAATTCGCCGCGCACGGCGCACTCGTCGAGCACATCGGCACGTGGATCTCCATCGTCGTGCTCTTGGGCATCGCCGCGATCAACCTGCGTCAGCTCGCCGCGGGCCAGAACGATCGGCTCTTCGGCTTGAAGACGCGGATGCTGCCACGCGCGCTGCGCGAGGGGAGTTCGCCGTGGCTCGCGCTTCCGGTCGGCCTGCTCTTCGGATTCGGGTTCGAGACGTCGAGTCAGATCGCGGCGTACGCGGTCGCCTTCGGCGCCGACGCCGGCGTGATCGGGGCGCTCGTCGTCGGCTCGATGTTCTCGACCGGCATGATCTGCACGGATACGCTCGATTCGGTGCTCGTGCATCGGCTCGTCTCGTATCGCAACGGCGATCTCCCTCGGGTCATGCGCGTGTGGATCCTCGCCATCACCAGCTTTGCCGTCGCGGTTGCGGCATACGAATTCGCCTGCGAATTCGGTTGGAGACCGCCCGTCTCGGACCTGTCGGTAAGCCTCGCGCTCGTCGCGTCGCTCCTCGCCGTCTTCGTCTGGGTTGTTTACGCGACGCGCGCATCCCGCCGCGTCGACTCGCTAATGGAGCAAGTACCATGAGAGCTCTTCGAGCCTTCGCGACGATCGCGACGACGGCTTTGCTCGTCTTCACGATCGCGCTCTACGGCGTGCGCGCGGCGCGCGGGTCTGATCATCAAGACTCGCCGACCGTCGTCGCGCGTCCCGGCGCCGACATCACCGATCTCTTCGTCTATCCGGCGCCCGACAACGCCAATAACGTCGTCCTCGCGATGGACGTCTATCCGCTCATCCCCGGCGGCATGTCGTCGAGCGCGCAGTATGCGTTCGATCCGGCCGTGCTCTACCAGTTCAAGATCGCGAGCAATATCGCGAACAAGGATTACGCCGAAAAGAACGTTATCCAATTTACCGTCAACGGGACGGGTCAGGGTCAGACGCTGACCATGTACGGCCCCTCCGCGCCGAACGAGGTCGGCACGACGAACACGCTCGTCAAGACGACCGGGAACGTGCCGTTCAATCAGGTGACCTCGCTCGATAACGGACAAATCCAGGTGTTTGCGGGTCCGCGTCGCGATCCGTTCTTCTTCGATCTCGCGCAGTTCTTCAAGATCGTGCCCGATCGAAATTATCAGTACCATCAGAGCGGTGCGACGCCGCCGCCCGCCACCGCGTCGTCGTTCAACGGCTTCCCCGCGGGTAATGCGCAGGGCTGTCTAACGACGCCCGCGAGCAACATCCTGGCCAATTTCAACGTGCTTCAGATCGCCGTCGAACTGCCGAAAACGATGCTCGAACCGAGCGGTTCCGCACTCGGCCAAGTCGGCGTGTGGGCCACGACCGCGACGACGACGGGGAGCTAAGGGAGAATCATGATCAAGAATCTAGTTATCGGCGCGGCCGTCGGTGCCGCGCTCGCCATCGGCGTCGCCGCGTGCAGCGGTAGCGGCACGATTCCCAATCCGCCGTCGGCGGGCGGCAGCGGTGCGAACGCCAAGTACGTGCAGGTCGAATTGCTCTCGCGTCCGGCGGTGAAGGAGGCATTCGAAAACTTCGCCGATCACGACACGACCAATCGCACCGAGCCCTACAACGATCCGACGCTGCAGGGTGAGATCGGTTCGTTTACGACCAACGTCGCGGGACGCTCCGCGGCGACGGCGCAGGCGCTGCAGTCCATCCTCTATCCGAACGAGATGGTCGCCGATCTCTCGCAGAACGCGACGACCGCGGCCTACCTCGGCGTCGAGACGGGCGGCGCGACCGGCAGCACGTTCGGCGGCCGTTCGTTGACCGACGACACGATCAAGATCTCGCTCGGTGCGCTCTTCGGCAACACGCTCTCCGCGCTCAACGTCGTGCCCGACGACGGCAAGGAGTCGCCGTGTCTCACTGACGATCACGTCGCGGCCACCAATCAAGTCGGCGCGGCATTCCCGTACGCGCAGGCTCCGATCTAGCGTGGAGTCTCTCGCGTGACCGCACGGTCTCTCGCGGCCATCATGGCGGGCGCCGTAACGGCGCTCGCCCTCTGGCCGGTGCTCGGCGCTCACCGTGCTCCCGCGGCGTCCTTCACGCCCGCGCCGCTCGTCCGCGACTACGAGTCGCGCGACCGGCTGGTATCGTTCTACGAGCGCCAGGTGCGCGCGCATCCCGACGATCAGATCGAGATGCGAATGCTCGCGGGACTCTATCTCCAGCGCTTTCGCGAGCAGAGCGACCTATCCGACGTGACGCGCGCCGAGCGTCTCGCGGAGCGCTCCATCCAGCTCCAGCCGCAGGGCAATACCGCGGGTCAGATGACGCTCGCGGCGGCGCTGCTGACCTACCATCATTTCCGCAAGGCGCTCGTGCACGAGCGCGCGGCGTGGGAGGGCGAACCGAGTAACGCCAACGCACTCGCGCAGATCGCATCGCTCGAGATGGAGCTCGGCGAGTACTCGCGCGCCGACACCACGCTCGCGCGCATTCCACGCGCTCCGGCGGAGAATCCCACCGTGGACTCCGTTCGCGCGCGACTCGACGAATTGACCGGGCACCTCGACCACGCTCGCGCGCTGATCGCGACCGCGATCCGCTCGATCGATTCCGATGTCTCGATACCGGCCTACACCCGCTCGTGGTTCCACATGCGCGCGGGTCAACTCGCCTTCGAGGCGGGCGATTTTGGGGCGGCGCAACGCGAGTACGACCTGGCGCTCGCGGATTTTCCGAACAATGCGATGGCGCTCATGTGGCAAGCGCGGCTCTATCGGGCGCAGCAGCGTTGGCACGCGGCGCTCGCGGCCGCGAGTCGGAGCGCGCAGCTCTATCCGCTGCCGCAGGTGCTCGGCTACGAAGCCGACGCGCAGCGCGCCCTCGGCGAGCGCGATGCGGCGGCGCAGACCGACGCGCTCATCGATGCCGAACAACGCCTGTTCAATACGCAAGGCATCAACGACCGGCTCCTGGCCAACTACTATGCGCAGCGGCGCGTGCACCTGGGGGCGGCGTTACGCGCGGCCCGCAGCGACTATGCGAAGCGCGGCGATGAGATCTACGCCGACGACACGCTCGGATGGGTGCTCGCGCGGATGGGGCGGTGGCGCGACGCGCGTTCGTACACGGAGCGCGCGGTGCGGTACGGAACGCAGGATGCGGAGATCCAGTACCACGCAGGCATCGTCGAAATTCATACCGGCGATGCCGCTCGCGGACGCGCGCGGTTGCGGGCAGCGCTGCGAATGAACCCGGCGTTCGATCCGTTTGAAGCCGCGGACGCGCGGGCCGAACTCGCGCACGGCTGAAGCAAAAATGTTGAAGGGGGACGATCGTGACGATCGTCCCCCTTCATTAAAGCTACGCGTGTGCGTTAGGCTTTCTTTTTGCGGCCCGCAGCTTTCTTGCGTCCGCCCGCGGCCTTCTTGCGTCCGCCAGCGGCTTTCTTACGTCCGCCTGCGGCTTTGCGCGTGGCCTTTTTGCGGCCGGTGGCCTTTTTGCGTCCAGCGGCCTTCTTGCGTCCGCCTGCGGCTTTCTTGCGTCCGCCGGCCTTTTTGCGTCCAGCGGCTTTCTTGCGTCCCGCGGCCTTCTTACGTCCGCCGGCGGCTTTCTTGCGTCCGCCCGCAGCTTTCTTACGTCCGCCCGCGGCCTTCTTGCGTCCGCCCGCGGCTTTCTTACGTCCGCCCGCGGCCTTCTTGCGTCCGCCCGCGGCCTTCTTGCGTCCGCCCGCAGCCTTCTTACGTCCGCCCGCAGCTTTCTTGCGAGTACCGGCGGCTTTGCGGCGCGTCGCTTTGCGGCGCGGTTTTTTGGCGTCACCCATCGTTTCGCCATTCGTCATGGTATCGGAGTCCATTCATTCCTCCTCGTCCCCCGGGGGACGACGACGTTATTTGGACAGCGCACAGTGCGCTTTAAGCGCACTATAAAGGATTTCGACAAATTCTGCAAATCGCGCGCACGTGTGCGCGCATACGTGCGCACGCGTACGCGCGCACGCGCGCCCTCGCCGTGCCGCTTCGTTTGCCCGCGTCTTGACCCCGGGAGTATACTTAGCCCCGTGAAAAAGCCCCTGATCATCGTCGAGTCGCCGACCAAGGCGCGCACGATCAAGAAGTTTCTCCCGCCGCGCTACGTGGTCAAAGCGTCGGTCGGTCACGTGCGCGATCTTCCCAAGAGTACGCTCGGGGTGGACGTCGAGCACGACTTCGCGCCGAAGTATCTGACGATCAAAGGCAAAGGCGACGTGATCAAGGAGCTGAAAAGCGCAGTCAAAAGCGCGAGCGACGTATTCCTCGCGACCGACCCCGATCGCGAAGGCGAAGCGATCGCGTGGCATCTAGCCGAGTTGCTGAAGCTCCCGGATCCCAAGCGCATCGAACTCCATGAGATCACCAAAGACGCGGCGCTGGCCGCTCTCAAGGAGCCGCATCGCATCGACATGGATCGCGTGAACGCGCAGCAGGCGCGCCGCATCCTCGATCGCCTGGTCGGCTACAAGATCTCGCCGTTGCTCTGGGCCAAGGTGCGCGGCGGTCTCTCCGCGGGCCGCGTCCAATCGGTCGCCGTTCGCTTGATCGTGGATCGGGAGCGCGAGATCGGCGCCTTCGTTCCGCGCGAATATTGGAGCCTCACCGCGTCGCTCGCGACCGATCGCGATCCGGCGATCGTCTTTCCGGCCGACCTCGTCGCGCGCCGCGGCGAGAAGTTCGAGATCACGAAGAAGGCCGAAGCCGACGAAGTGCTCGCCGCGCTCGAAGGCGCGCGCTTCACGGTCGGCGCCGTCAAGCATCGCGAGGTGCGCCGCAACGCGCCCGCGCCGTTCACGACCTCGACGCTCCAACAAGAGGCGTCGCGCAAGCTGCGCCTGCGCGTGCGCCGCACGATGCAGATCGCCCAGGGGCTCTACGAAGGCGTGGATCTCGGCGGCAGCGAGGGAACGCAGGGTCTCATCACCTACATGCGTACCGACTCGACGCGCATCAGCGACTCGGCCCGCGACGCCGCTCGCGAGTACATCCTCGGGGCGTACGGCGAGGCGTTCCACGGCGGCCGCGCGCACAAGGTGCGCGAAGGCGCCCAAGACGCGCACGAAGCGATTCGTCCGACGAGCGTGACGCGCACGCCGGAGAGCGTGGCGCACATCCTCAAGCGCGACGAACTGCGCCTCTACACACTCATCTGGGAGCGCTTCGTCGCCTCGCAGATGGCTGCGGCGGTCTTCGACCAGACCGCGGTCGACATCGTGGCGGGCGAGTACACGTTCCGCTCGACCGGCAGCGTCGTCAAGTTTCTCGGCTTCACCCGCGTATATGAAGAAGGTCGCGACGAGGATGCGGCGGCCGAGAAAAGCGATGCGGCAACCGGCAGCGCAAAGGGCAAAGGGCGCGTGCGACTCCCCGAACTGCACGAAGGCGACGCGCTCGACTGCTCCAAGCTCGACGCAAAGCAGCACTTCACCGAGCCGCCCCCGCGCTATACCGAAGCGACGCTCGTCAAAGCGCTCGAAGAGAACGGCATCGGCCGCCCCTCGACCTACTCGACGATCGTGGATACGATCCAGGCGCGCGGCTACGTGACGCAAGAGGATCGGCGCTTCAAGCCCACCGACATCGGCATCGCCGTCAACGACTTGCTCGCCGAGCATTTCAAAGACATCGTCGATCTGAAATTCACGGCCGCGATGGAGGGCTCGCTCGATAAGGTCGCGGAGGGTCATCAGGACTGGGTCGCGATCCTTCGCGATTTCTACGGGCCGTTCCAGACCGAGCTCGACGAGGCGGAGAAGAAGCTGCCGCGCATCGAGATCAAAGACGAGCCGACCGACGAGATCTGCCCGAACTGCTCGCGCCCGATGGTCATCAAGACCGGTCGTTTCGGCAAGTTCATCTCGTGCACGGGATATCCGGAGTGCAAGACGACGAAGCCGATCGTGAAAGACACGGGCGCGAAGTGTCCCAAGGACGGCGGCATAGTCGTCGAACGCCGGTCGAAGAAGGGACGTACGTTCTACGGCTGCGCCAACTATCCGAAATGCGACTTCGTCTCGTGGGATCGCGTGATCCCCGAGCCGTGTCCGACCTGCGGCAGCCACGTGGTCGCGAAGAATCGTCGCGGCGGAGTCGTGCTGCTCGAGTGCGCGGCGGATAAAGAGCACGACGTCTCGTCGCTCGCGCCGAAGGCGAGCGGTGAGGATCCGACCGACGACCGCGAACTCGCGGAAGTATAGACGGTTCGGCCGGGACGGTTCGGCCGGCCTTCGGCCGGGCGCGCATCGTTCGCTCCGAACCTTCAGCCGCATCCGTGCGGCTACGGTTCGGCCGGCCTTCGGCCGGGCGCGCATCGTGCGCTCCGAACCTTCAGCCGCATCCGTGCGGCTACGGTTCGGCCGGCCTTTGGCCGGGCGCGCATCGTGCGCTCCGAACCTTCAGCCGCATCCGTGCGGCTACGGTTCGGCCGGCCTTCGGCCGGGCGCGCATCGTGCGCTCCGAACCTTCAGCCGCGTCGTGCGGCTGCTTCGAAATAGTTGAGGATGAGTATGCAGCGCCTTATGGTGATTGGTGGCGGGCTTGCGGGGTGCGAGGCTGCGTGGCAGGCCGCGCAGCGCGGCGTGCCCGTCGATCTCTACGAGATGCGTCCGCTGCGTCGCGGGCCGGCGCACGTGACCGATCGTCTCGCGGAACTGGTCTGCAGTAATTCGCTGCGCGGCGCCGCGCTGGAGAATGCCGTCGGGCTGCTCAAAGAAGAGCTTGCGCGCTTGGACTCGGCGATCATCGTCTCCGCACGCGAAGCGGCGGTGCCCGCGGGCGGCGCGCTCGCCGTCGATCGCGATCTCTTTGCCGCCGCGGTCGAACGACGCATCCTCGAGCATCCGCTCATCACCGTGCACCGCGAAGAGGTGACCACGATTCCGCGCGACCGTCCGGTCATCGTCGCCTGCGGCCCTCTTCCGGGCGACGCGCTCGCCGCAGAGATCGATGCCCTCCTTCGACAAGCTCAGGATGACACACACGTAGCTCCGCATGACACAGACGTAGCTCCGCATGACACAGGCGTAGCTCCGCATGACACGGGTGCGGCTAAGCATGACACGGGTGGTGCGGGTGCGGCGTCTGGTGGTGTCACCCTGAGCTTGTCGAAGGGGCGTTTGCATTATTACGATGCGGCTTCGCCGATCGTGGCGGCGGATTCGATCGATGAGTCGCAGATGTACCGGAAGTCTCGCTATGACAAGGGCGAGGGCGACGACTATCTCAACATTCCGCTCGACCGCGAGCAGTATCAAGAACTGCTGCACGATCTGCGCACGCTCGAGCGTCATCAGCCGAAAGAGTTCGAGATGGACGCGGGCGCCGTGAAGTATTTCGAAGGCTGTCTGCCGATCGAGGAGATGGCCGATCGCGGCGACGACGTGCTGCGCTTCGGGCCGCTCAAACCGGTCGGGCTGCGCGATCCGCGCACGGGCAAGACACCGCATGCGGTCGTGCAACTGCGTAAAGAGAACGCCGAAGGCAGCGCGTTCAACCTCGTCGGCTTTCAAACGCGCTTGTCGTGGCCGTCACAGAAGCTCGCCTTCGGAAAGTTTCCGGGCCTCGCGAACGCCGAGTGGCTGCGCCTGGGCGTCATGCACCGCAATACGTTCATCGATTCGCCGCGGCTGCTCGATGCGTCGCTGCGCCTGCGGGGGCACGATGCGCTCTATTTCGCGGGGCAGATCACCGGCGCCGAGGGCTACGTCGAAGCCGCCGCGTGCGGCATGATGGCGGGCATTCACGCGGCGCGGCAGATCCTCGCGTTATCGCCGGTCGCCGTGCCGCGTGTGACCGCGCTCGGCGCGGTCGTCGCGCACCTGCAGAATACCGAGACGCACGACTTTCAGCCGGCGAACGTGACGTGGGCGCCGTTTCCGCCGCTCGAGCGCGAGATTCGCGATAAGAAGGCGCGGCGCGGAGCGCTCGCCCAGCGTGCGCTCGACGCGCTCGCGGCGTATGCCGCCGCGGTCGCGCCGAGCGTTCCCGCCGCTATTTGATTCCGAACGTGATCTGCACGTTGGAGAGCACCGGTACGCTCACGAACTCTTGCGCCCCGGTCGGCGCATTCGGCATATTGGCGCCCACGTAATACTGCCACACGCACGCGCCGTTCTGGAGCGGCGGGTCGAAGGCGTTGACCGCGATAACCGGCCCGAGCTTCACGCCGAGCTGCGCGGCGATGGACGTGGCTTTCGCGCGAGCGTCGGCGATCGCGCGCGCATGCGCCGCGTCTTGTCCCGCCGAGCAGTTCTCGGCGATCGCGCGCACGTTGGCCGAGCTCAGCACGGTGTTGTTCAGCGTTGCGATCGCCGCGCCGACGCGCTGGATGCCGTCGCGCACCATGGCGGCGGTGGGGTGCTCGACCGTGCCCGTGATGGTGACGTTGTTCACGTTGGCCGGGCTGCCGAGCGAGAGCGGCAACTGCACGGCGTCGCGGGGTACGCCCGATGCGACGAGCGCGTCGATGACCGGCTGGAGGGCCATCGCGTTGAGGGTGAGCGCCCCATTGCGCGTCGAGAACATCAGCATGATCTGCACCTTGGTCGCCGGGATGTTGGTGGTGGCCGATCCGGTGACGGTGATGCCGCGAGCCGGGGTCGAGGGGGGCGCGATGCCCGAGCGTACGGGGATGCCCTGGGCGAGGGCGCTCGCGGGGAGCGCGAGCGCGGCGCAGAGCGCAAGCATGGATGAAATCGGTCGCATGAAACCTCGTATCCCGCAACGGGGTAGAAATGTGACGATATGAAGATCCGCTCCACGACCATTCTCGCCGTGCGTCGCGATGGCATGCTTGCTATCGCGGGCGACGGCCAGGTGACGCTCGACAAAACGATCGTCAAACACAGCGCGCGCAAGGTTCGCAAGATCGCGGGCGGCAAGGTGCTCGCGGGCTTCGCCGGATCGGCGGCCGACGGCATCACGCTGCTCGAGAAGTTCGAGAAGAAGTTCAACGAGTTCAAAGACGTCACGCGCGCCGCGGTCGAGCTCGCCAAGGACTGGCGCCAGGATCGTGCGCTGCGGCGCCTCGAGGCGCTGCTGATCGTGGGAACGCCGGAGCATCTCTTCGTGCTCTCGGGAACGGGCGACGTGATCGAGCCCGACGAAGGCATCGCGGCGATCGGCAGCGGCGGCCCCTACGCGCAGGCCGCCGCGGCCGCGCTCGTGCGCAACACCACGCTCGCTTCCGACGAGATCGCGCGCAAGGCGCTCGAAATCGCGGGCGAGATCTGTATCTACACCAACGACGACATCACCGTGGAGACGCTTTCGTGAACGCGACCGCTACCGATTCCGCGCTGACGCCGCGACAGATCGTCGCCGAACTCGACGCCTTCATCGTCGGGCAGGCGAAGGCCAAACGCGCCGTCGCCGTCGCACTGCGCAATCGCTATCGCCGCGCGCGCGTGCCGGGCGACCTGCGCCACGAGATCACGCCGAAGAATATCTTGATGATCGGGCCGACCGGCGTCGGCAAGACCGAGATCGCGCGTCGACTCGCGGGGCTCGTCGGCGCGCCATTCGTGAAAGTCGAAGCGACCAAGTACACCGAGGTCGGCTATGTCGGGCGCGACGTCGAGTCCATGGTGCGCGATCTCGTCGAAGCTGCCGTGCGCATGCTCACCGACGAACGGCGCGCCGAGGTGGCGGAGCTCGCCGAGAAACAGGCGGTGGAGCGCGTGATCGACGTGCTGCATCCCGAGACCGCACCGCGTCAGCCGCAAGGCCAGAACAATCCCTTCGCCGCGACGCTCGGCTCGATCTTCGGCAACACGTTTCCGCAGCAGCCGCAACCGACGCCGCAACCGCCGCCCGCGCCGCCGAGCGACGCGCAACGCATCCGCGAGCAGACGCGCGCGGAGATCGAGCGCGGCTTCTACGACGTGCGCTTGATCGAGATCGACGTCGAAGAGCAGCCGACGCTGCCGATCGGCATGATCGGGGGCGGCATGGACCAGGGCGGCATGGGTGGCGGCGATCTCGGCGAGATGCTCGGCGGGCTCGTTCCCAAGCGCCGCACGAAGAAGCGTGTCACCGTCGCCGAGGCGCGACGCATCTTCGCGCAGGAAGAGGCCAGCAAGCTCATCGACATGGATGCGGTCAAGCGCGAGGCGATTCGCCGCGCGAGCGAAGACGGCATCATCTTCATCGACGAGATCGACAAAGTCGCCGGACGCGAAGGCGCGCGCGGCCCCGATGTCTCGCGCGAGGGCGTGCAGCGCGACATTCTGCCCATCGTCGAAGGCTCGACGGTCAACACCAAGTACGGCCCGGTGAAGACCGACCACGTGCTCTTCATCGCGGCGGGCGCCTTCCACGTGAGCAAGCCTTCGGATCTCATCCCCGAACTGCAGGGGCGCTTTCCGATTCGCGTGGAGCTCGACTCGCTCACCGCCGAGGATTTCAAGACGATCCTCACGCAGCCGAAGAACGCGCTGATCGAGCAGTACCGGGCGCTGCTCGCGACCGAGGGCATGATGCTCGACTTCACGCCCGATGCGATCGAGCAGATCGCGCGATTCGCCATGCAGGTCAACGAGCAGGCCGAGAACATCGGCGCGCGCCGCCTGCACACCGTGCTCGAGCGCGTGCTCGACGACGCGAGCTTCGCGGCGCCGGAGACGAGCGGGTCGGTGACGGTGGATGCGGCCTACGTGCGCGAGCGGTTGGCCGACATCGTTGAAAACGCGGACCTCTCGGGGTACATTCTGTAACGTGATGAAGCAACGAACGATTCTCGGAAGCATCGTCGCGCTCGGCGCCCTGCTCGCCTTCGCCGCGTGCGGCGGCGGCGGCGGTTCGAGCGTGACCGCTCCGACGCCGGGGCCGACGTGTCTACCGACCTCGCTGACCGCCGCGCTCGTCTATCCCGCGCCCGGTGCGACGGCCGTGCCCGACAATCTCGCGCAGATCGTCGTCGCCGTCTCGACGCCGCTCGCGAACAACACCTACAACCTTGCGCTCGCCGGTCCCAACCTCTCGTCGCAGACCTACTACACGCTCGCGCAGATCGCGGCGAGCCAATTGCCGTCCGGCTCGCAGACCCCGAGCTTCGCGAATCCGACCTACGAGCAGGTGCAGTTGATTGCGCCGTTCGCCGCGGGCACGCAGGTGACCGCGATCGGCATCAACCTGCCGAGTTCGAACTGCACCCCGTTCACGATTCCCGGCGCGACCTTTACGACGCAGTAGGCTTCGCGCGGAGCATCCCGGTGACGATCAGGAGTTGCGCGGCGTAGTACGTGACGAGCACGAGCGCTTGCGCGAGCGACGGTGCGAGCGGAAACGCCGGCGCGAACTTGGCGAACGCGAGCAGCGTGTCGCTCGCCATGAAGAGCGCGCCGCCGATTCCCGCGAGCAATCCGACGCGCAGCGACATACTCGCCATCGCGACGAGCAGCGCGCTATAGACGACGAGGGGTAGGCGCATCGGCCCCGCGTGGGGCACGAGGAGCACGAGATTCCCGACGAGCGCCGCGACGTAGGCGCCGACGAACCCCTTCGCCTTCCACGGTAAGGGGTGCCCGGCGCGGGCGAACGCGGCGATGTAGCAAAGATGCATCGCCGCGAAGGCGAGCATCCCGGCGAGAAACCACGTATCGCCGCGGCCCAGGAGCAGCGCGTCACCGAGCGCCGCAAAGACGAGCCCCACCGCGAGCAGTCGCGGCGCCTCGCCGCGCCAGGCCAGGAGGGCGAGCGCGAGTGCCGGGAGCGGCTTGAGGGCTGCGACCAAGGCGAGCATGAGGCAAGCGCTTCGTGGTGTAGAATACAGGGCCATGCCCTACATCCGAGAGATCATTCAGGACGGCCATCCGACGTTGCGAAAAGTGGCGAAGAAGGTCGATCCGAAAGAGATTTCCGACCCGCTATTCCAGCAGCTCATCGACGACATGTTCGAGACGATGTACGCCGCGCCGGGCGTCGGCCTCGCCGCGCCGCAGGTCAACGTCTCCAAACGGTTCTTCGTGATGGACATTCAGGACGACGAGACCGAGCCGGCCGTCGTCATCAATCCGAAGATCGAGCTCGCCGAAGAAGAGATCGAGATGACCGAGGGCTGTCTCTCGGTGCCGGGGTACGTCGGCGAGATCGCGCGTTTCAATCACGTCGCCGTGAGCGGTCTCGACCGGAACGGGCAGAAGATTCGTCTCGAGGGACGCGGCCTCTTCGCGCAGTGCCTGCAGCACGAAATCGACCACCTCAACGGCGTGCTCTACATCGACCGCGCGCAGAATCTCCGCAAGGCGGAGACCGAAGAAGAACAAGCGATCGCCGACGCCGCGCAAGCGCAAGCGTACTGATCCGTTGCGCGCCCTCTTTTTCGGAACGAGCGCTTTCGCCGTTCCGAGCCTGCGCGTCGTCGCAGCCGCATGCGAAATCGTCGGCGTCGTCACGCAGCCCGATCGTCCGGCCGGACGCGGGCAGCGCCTCACGCCGACGCCGGTGAAGGCCGCCGCGCTCGAACTGGGGCTGCGCGTGTACGAACCGCTGCGCCTCAAACCATTCGCGCAGGAGATCGCGGCGAGCGGTCCGTTCGATATCTTCGCGCTCGCGTCGTACGGAAAGATTCTGCCGCAAACGCTGCTCGATCTCCCGCGGGCGGGCGCGCTCAACGTGCATCCCTCGCTGCTGCCGCGCTATCGCGGCGCGACGCCGATTCAGAGCGCGCTGCTCGCGGGCGACCGCGAGACCGGCGTGAGCATCATGCTGATGGACGCGGGCATGGACACGGGCGACCTCGTGTTACAAGAGCGCGTGGCGATCGAACCCGACGAACGCTACGGCGAGTTGCACGATCGCCTCGCGGAATTCGGCGCCGAATTGCTCGGACGCGCGCTGGAACTCGCGCGCGTCGGCGCGCTCGCGCACCATCCGCAAATCGGCGAGCCCAGCATCACGAGGCCGATCGCGAAAGACGATACGCTCGTGGATCTACGGTGGCCCGCGGAGCGCGTAGTGAATGCGGTGCGCGCGTACGCGCCGCAGCCCGGAGCGCGCGCCGAGATCGGGGGCGAGATGGTGAAGATCGTGCGAGCGCACGTGGAGCGCGGCGAACTCGTGCTCGACGAAGTAATCGCGCCCAATCGGGGGCGCATGTCGGGTGCGGCATATTTACAGTCGCGCCGTGCAAAGGGAGAAGTATGAACGCTCGCGAGACCGCGTTCCAAGCAATTCGGGACGTCTTTCCGCTGCCGGGCGTCGGCATGGAGCGCGGCGCGCAGGAAGCGCTCGACTACCGCGCTTCGAAGGCGGGACTCGACTCGCGCGACCGCGCGTTCGCGACGGAGCTCGCCTACGGCGCGATCAAGATGCGACGCGCGCTCGATTGGTATCTGCAGCCGTTCATCGGCGATCGCGCGGCGCAATTGCCGCCCGCGATCCGCGAGATCCTCCGCTTGGCGGTGTACGAACTCGCGTACACGCGTGCGGACGAGCACGCGACGGTCTTCGAGTTCGTCAACCTCGCAAAGCGTCACGGGCATCGCGGCGTGGCGAATCTCGTCAATGCGGTGCTGCGCCGCTTTCTGCGCGAGCGCCCGGCCGAACCGACGCGCGAGCTCTTCGAGAACGAGGACGAGTACCTCGGCACGCGCTACTCGTTGCCGACGTGGATCGTGCGGCAGTTCCGCGGCGTCTTCGGCCCGATGACCGAGGCGATCTGTTCCGCGCTCAACGATCCGGCGCGCGCCGCCGCGAGCGTCAACACGCAGCGGGTGGCGCCCGAGGCCCTAATCGAGCGCTTCGCCGCCGACGGGGTGACGGCACGCCGCTCGCCGATCGTTCCGACCTCGTTGTTGGTGGAAGACGCCGCCTATCTTCGCCGTCGCGAGGCCGAAGCGGCCGGGGCGTGGTGGACGCAGTCGGAGAGCTCGGCCATGCCGGTGGACGTGCTCAACCCTCAGCCGGGCGAGGCGGTTCTCGACGTGTGCAGCGGACGCGGCAACAAGGCGCTGCAGATCGGCGCGCGCTTGGCGGGCGAGGGGACCGAACTCTGCATCGAGCTCGAGTCGCGCAAGGCGACGGTGCTGCAGGCGCGGCTCGAAGCCGCGGGGTTCGCCGCCGGAACCGTCGTCGGCGACGCCACGGGCGACCTGTTGGAGCCCGGAGCGCGCTTCGACCGCGTGCTGGTCGATGCGCCCTGCTCGGGGATCGGCGTCATCGGGCGCCATCCCGAGGCCCGCTGGAAGAAGCAGCCGGGCGACGGCGAACGGCTAGCGCGGACCCAGCGGGCACTGCTCGAACGCATCGCCCCCGCGGTCCACGAAGGCGGAGCGCTGGTGTACGCCGTGTGTTCGACGGACCCGAGGGAGACGACCGACGTCATCGCATGGTTCTTGGCTCACAACAATTTCGAACGCGGATTGATCCCGTCGGCGTACGAGTCGCTGGTCACCGAGGACGGCGACGTTCTGGTGCCGCCCGGTCTCGAGGGTCGCGACGGGTTCTTCATCGCGAGGCTCGAGCGGCGGTAGCGGCCACGATGGCGATGCGATGAGCTGGTTTACCCGCATCGAAGCGGCCTGCGCGGCCTTCATCGAACGCGCCTTCGCGACGACCTTTCCGAGCGATCTCGAACCGGCCGTCGTCGCGCGCAAACTCGTCGCCACCATGGAGGCGCGCACGCGCGGCGAGGACGGGCATCTGCTCGCACCGGGATCCTACCTCGTGTACGTGCATCCCGACGATTTTGCGCGTCTGGCGGAGCATCGAGGGTACCTCGAACGCGAGTGGGCCGAGCTCTTGCGCGACATGGCCGGTCGCGTCGGCGTCTATTTCTACGACGGCGGACCCAACGTCGCGATGCAGGCGCGCGAGAGCGTTCCGGTGGGCATGGTCGATATCGGCGTCGCCAGCGACGTGACGATCTCGATTCCGAAGACGCCGGAAGACGTGCTGCCTCGGCGCTACCATCTGCGCATGCTCAAAGGCGTGCCCGCGTACGGCGTGTTTTTTATCGACGAACGCGCGACGATCGGTCGCAGCGAAGAGTGCGACATCTTTCTCGTCGATCCGAGCGTCTCGCGCACGCACGCGGAGATTCGGATCGAGCGCGACGCCGTGCTGCTCGACGACCTCGGCTCGACCAACGGCACGTTCGTCAACGGCGAGCGCGTGACGACGCGGCGCATGTCGTCGGGCGACGAGATCACGTTCGGCAACACGCAGATGCGCCTGGAGGCGCGCGAGTGATTCCGGCGTCGACGCTGCGGATCGGCTCGCTCGAGATGCTCGCGGCGCTCGCGGTGGTGGCCATCGTCGCGGCGCGACCGCGGCGCGATGCCGCCGAGCTCGACCCCTTCGCGCCGATGCGCATGCGCCTCGCGATCGTCGAAGGCGGCACGCCACGCGCGCTCGAGACGAACGCCCCGCTCGAGATCGGCCGTGCGGACACGTGCACGGTGGTCCTGCGCGATCCCGAGGTGAGCCGGAGCCACGCGCGGCTGGAGCCGCGGCAGGGCGTCGTCTATCTGCGGGACCTGGGGAGCCGGAACGGAACCTTTCTCAACGGACGCCGGATCACGAGTCCCATCGAGGTTCGCGAAGGCGACGAGATCGATGTCGGCGTCACGCGCATCACCGTCGAGGATTTGAAACCGTGGACGTAGCGATTCGAGGCGATCGTGCCTCGTGTCTCTCGCTGCAGTTGGGGCCGCACGCCTGGCTCTTCGCGGTCGCGCGCGGGTTCGGCACGGTTGACGGCGTCGCGGCGGCGCCCGCCGCGCTCGGCCGATTGCGCGCCGAGTGCGAGCGTCGGATGCGCGGCGATCGCTTCCGCCGGGCGATCGGGCGCACCGGAACGGCCGCGACCGCGATGCTCGGGGTCCTCGCGCGCGTGAATACCGAACTCTTTGCCCGCGCGGCATCGCACGATGATTACGTGACGGCCGGCTCCTCGATCACCGCCGCGCTCGTGCTGCGCTCGCACGCGTTCGTGCTGCACGCGGGCGGCACCGCGGCCTATCTCGCCCATCGCGGCGAGGTGCGCGCGCTCACCGGCGACGATACCTTCGACGACGCGCAGATTCCGCTGCTCGGACGCGCGCTCGGCACGAGCGCCGCGCTCGACGTCGCGGTGACGAGCCTCGACGTGGCGCCCGGCGACGTGATGATGCTGCTCGGCCATCGCGTGCGGGGCGAGGTGGATCGCCGCGCGCTGATCGCGCACGTCGAGGAGGCGGGACCGAGCGAGCACATGCTGGTCGTGCGCTTCGACGACGACGACACCGCGCCGGAAGTACCCGTCCCCATTCGTTCCCACGCTCCCGAGCGCGCGCCCGTTGCGCGCGTCGCAATCGCCGTGGCCGCGATGCTCGCCCTGATCGTCTTCACGACGGCGTGGACGTTCTAACCCGCGGCGCGCGGCGCGTGGCGCCGATGCTCGGCGCCATCGCCGTCTCCGCGCTCTTGCTCGCGTACGTGCCCGCCGCGTCGCTCGGGCCGATCTGGATGCTCGTGCTGCTCGCGGCGCTCGCGCTCGTCTGGGTGGCGTGGCAGCCCGCGACGACTAAGCGCGACGACGTGCTGCCCGCGCTTGCGGTGGTGCTCGCCTCGCTCGGCCTCGCGCTCGTCGCCCGGCTCTCGCCCGACCTCGCGCGCAAGCAAGAGCTGTGGCTCGTGGTCTCGCTCGTGCTCGCGATCGCCATGGGGCCGATCTTCACCAATTTCCGACGCTTCGCCGCGATCAAGTACCTCTGGGTCGTCGGCTCGCTCGTGCTCTTCGCGCTGCTGCTCGTCTTCGGACAAGAAGTCAACGGCGCGCGCCTGTGGATCAAGCTCGGTCCGATTCAGTACGAACCGATCGAACTCATCAAGCTCTTCATCGTCTTTTTTCTCGCGGGCTATCTCGCCGAGACCGCCGACGTGATCGCCGCCGCGAAGCCGTGGTCGTTTCGCGCGAATCTCAAGTACCTCGGACCGCTCTTCATCGGCTGGGGCGCGTCGATGGCGATCCTCGTGCTGCAGCGCGATCTCGGCATGGCGGCGCTCTTGCTCTCGACCTTCGCGGCGCTGCTCTACGTCGCCACGCGCCGCCTCGACATCGTGATCGCGGGCGTGGCGATCTTCGCGATCGCGGTCTTTTGGGCGATGCATCATTATCCGTACGTGCAGACGCGCGTCGCCGTCTGGCACAACCCGTTTAGCGATCCGCTCGGCGCCGGGTATCAGTCGTCGCAGTCGTACTATGCGCTCGCCGCAGGCGGACTCTTCGGCACCGGGTTCGGGCTCGGGCATCCGGGCTTCATCCCCGACGTCGCGACCGATTACATCTACGCGGCGTTCTCCGAGGAGTTCGGCTTCATCGGCGCGTTCGTGCTGATCGGACTCTTCGCCGTGCTGATCAAACGCATGCTCGCGGGGAGCGCGAATCAGCCGGATCTCTACGCCAAGCTCGTCTCCGCGGGGCTCGCGGCGACGCTCGGCTTTCAGGTGTTCATCATCGTCGGCGGCGTGATCGGACTCTTTCCGCTCACCGGCATCACGTTGCCGTTTCTCTCCTACGGCGGAAGTTCGCTCGTCGCGAACTTTCTCTTGATCGCGCTGATGTGGGCCATGAGCGCACGCGTATGCGGACCAACGCGCTCTCCCTCGTCGTCATCGCTCTAGCGCTGCTCGCGATCGGCGCGGGATTTCTCGGCGGTGCGGCCGGGATTCATCCGCCGGCGGTCGTGACCTTGCGTCCCGCGCCGGTCGCGAGTACGCGTGCGGTACTCGGCGGCGGTGCCTCGGATGCGGCGGTGGAGGATCTCTTCAGCGACGACGACGTGGTGGTCGAGCGCGCCGACGTCGCCTCGGCGGGTTGGCGCCCGGCGCGGCTCGCGTTCGTGGTGGGCCTCTGCGGCTGGTCCGCCCGCATCGAGGCCGCATTCTTGCACGCCGGCGTTCCCTTCGCATTCGACCTCGATCCGCACGCACCGCAGGCGCTCGCGTTCGCGCGGCTCGCGCACGACGCGGGGGCGCGCATCTTCGTGCACGTGAACCAGCCGCCGTCGGCCGCCGAGCTCGCGACGCTGCGCGCGACGTTCGGCGCGTTCGAAGGCGTCGCGTCGCGCGATAGCGCGCAGATGCCGCGCGCGCTCGCGGGAACGGGGCTCGCGTTCTTCGATGAGCGCGGTGATGCCGATCCGCATGCCTTCGCGCGCGCACGGGTGCCGCTGCTCTCGCGCGACGTTACGGCCGACGACCGTACCTCCGAGAGCTACGTGCGGTTCATGCTCGAGCGCGCGGCCGAGCGTTCGCAGCACGAAGGAACGCTGACCGTGCTGATCCGCCCGCTGCCGTCGTCGCTCGAGGCATTCGAGCAGTTCGCGCAGACGAGGAGCGTGCAGATCGCCGAGCCAACTCCGACGTGATAGACTAGAGGCTCAGACGTCAACTCGTGAAAGGAGCGTTCATGGAGCGTCTCACCAAGATTGGGCTCGCCGGGCTCGCACTCGTGCTCGCACTCGGAGCCTGTTCCAAGAGCAGCGACTCGAGCAGCACGACGGCCAGCGCGACCGCTGCCGCGACGGCCGCGGCGAGCACCGCCGCCACCGAAGCCGCGTCACCCGCAGCGTCGAGCGCGATGGTCGCGCAGAACGGTGCCGCCGCCGCCGACGGCGCGAAGGTGTACGAAACGAACTGTTCGAGCTGCCACCAAGCGCAAGGCACCGGACTCGCGGGCTCGTTCCCGCCGCTCGCCGGAAACCCGGTCGTCACCGGCGATGCGAAACAGGTCATCCACATTCTGAAGTACGGACTCAACGGCAAGATCCAAGTCGCCGGCCACACCTACAACGGCATGATGCCGGCGTGGGGACAGTCGCTCTCCAACGCGGACATCGCGGCCGTCGTCACCTACATCCGCTCGTCGTGGGGCAATAAAGCAAGCGCCGTCACCGAGGCCGACGTCGCGGGCGTCGCGCAGTAGCGGCTTAGCCGAACCGCACGCTCAACATCGAGACGGAGCCGCCGTCGATGCCTTCGACGGGGAACGCGATCTCGTCGCGTTCGTCGGCGGCACCCATCGCATAGACGAGCGGAAGATAGTGTTCGGGCGTCGGTGCGGAGAGCATCGCGTCCTCGCCGAGTGCTTCGTACTCGACCAACGGATCGAAATCGCGCGCGAGCAACAGCTCGCGCGCTTTCGTTTCAAAGCGCAGCGCCCACGCATACGGCTCCTGCGCGTGACGACCCCACGCGTAGGTGTGGAGATTATGCACGAGATTCCCGCTCGCTACGATGAGCACGCCTTCGTCGCGCAGCGGGCGCAGGCGCCGCGCGAGCTCGTAATGCTCGCTCGGCGTGAGGCGTTCGTCAATGCTCAGTTGCACGACCGGAATATCGGCGTCGGGATAGACGTGGCAGAGCACCGCCCACGTGCCGTGATCGAGTCCCCATGAACGATCGGCGTGCACCGGCTGCGGTGCGAGAAGTTCGACGACGCGATCCGCGAGCGCCGGATCGCCGGGGGCCGGGTAGGTCATCTCGTAGAGCGCGCGGGGAAATCCCCCGAAGTCGTGGATGGTGCGCGGATGCTCGTCGGCGGTGACCAGCCCGGCCGGAAGATACCAATGCGCAGAGATCGCAAGAATCGCGCGCGGCCGCGGGAGCGCGCTGCCGATGGCACGCCAGGCACGCGCGTACGGCCCATCGGCGAGGGCGTTCATCGGGTTCCCGTGGCCGAAGAAGATGACGGGCATGCGTGCGTCGCTCATGATGAGGTTCTTGCAGAAGACGCGCCGTGATTCCTCATCGGTCACGGCCGATGAGCGCGTCGAGCCTAACGCTGGCCTAGTGGCGAAGAAGAATCGCGAGCATGGTGGTTTGGTGTAGCCCCCGGATTCTGAGCCAAATGGAATTGCGGTCTCTGAGGCCAAGAGCCTCGAACGAGGAGACCCTTCTTGCGAAAGTCCCGCTTTACCGAGTCCCAGATCGTCGCGATCCTCAAGGAGCATGATGCGACGGGCAAGACCGCAGAGATCTGCCGTAAGCACGGCATCCACGAGAACACGCTACGGAACTGGAAGGCCAAGTACGGCGGCCTCGACGTCAGCGATCTCGCCCGGATGAAGCAACTCGAAGCCGAGAACGCGCGCCTCAAGCGGATCGTCGCCGACCAAGCGATGGACATCGACGCCCTCAAGCACCTCAACGCAAAAAAATGGTAAGCTCGGCCCGCCGTCGCGCAGCGGTGCACGAGCTTCGTACGACGCGCGGTTACAGCGAACGTCGAGCCTGCCGATTGATCGGCTGCTCGCGATCGACGATTCGCTATCGCCTCAAGCGGATCGACGACGAGTTCGTGCTGAAGCATCTACGGAAACTCGCCATCGACAACAACCGCACCGGCTACCGCGTGCTGCATTTCTTGCTCGGTCAAGATCACGGCGTCGTCGTCAATCATAAGCGGTTCTTTCGTATCTACCGTGCCGCCGGAATGCAAGTTGCCAAGCGTCGTAAGCGGCACGCCCGGTACGTGCGTAACGGCGCGACGAATCCGGCAACGCGCCCGAATGAACGATGGTCCATGGACTTCGTGCACGACACGCTGACGAGCGGCCGGAAAACGCGGACGCTCAACGTCATCGACGAGTTCACCGGCGAGAGCGTTGCACAAGAGATCGATTCGTCGCTGCCGTCTCGGCGCGTGATCGCCGTACTGGAGCGCGCGATCGCGGAGTACGGGATGCCCGATGTTGTCAAGACCGATAACGGTCCGGAGTTCGCGAGCTTGATCACGCGCAAGTGGGCGGCGATGCGCGGTATCCGCTGGCACTACATCGATCCCGGCAAGCCGACGCAAAACGGGAAGTGCGAGAGCTTCAACGCTCGGTATCGCGACGAGTTTCTCAACGAGCATTGGTTCCTCACGCTCGACGAGATGCGCTCCGCTGCCGCTCGCTGGATCCACTTCAACACGCGGCGACCGCAATGCCGGCTGAGATACCTCACGCCGGAAGCATTTGCACGGCGGCACCGCGAAGCTCATGACATCACTACCCCACAATTTCAAGCGGCGTAACTCTTGGGGCTACACCACACGCTATACCCATCACCCGAAAGCGCCTTAAGGGCAGCACTCGCCAGTTGCGCGCTGACATATTCGTAAACCAGGCCATTCACGTGAACGGCTACTGCATTGTTCACAGCTTTGGAAGCACGTGAAATATCTTCGATAATATCGGCACGATCTTGTGACGGATGCCATCCCGAGATCAATTACTCAATGTTGTTGGCCCGACACTCCAAACTCCCATGCTGCTGCCGCTTAGTTGACGCGAACCAGTTGCTCCTGCACCCGATCCAAGGCGTCCATGACTCCCGAGCCAGCCCACCTCGCTACTCCGAGCTACCCCTCTTTAGCAGATCTACACGCTTTTTCAGTACCGCCTCTTCTGCGCTCAGTGGCGGATCCAATTTGGTGGCTGCATCGAACGCAAGCTCATAATCTCCACTCGTTAGGGCTTCCCGCAAAGCCGCAACCGTCGCGTGCCTGTGCATGATTCGATTATCTTCGTGGTCGCGCGTCCGCTGTTGCTGTTCCAGCAGCGAAAAATAGGTCTCATCTCCTAGAAACAGCTGAGGGCCAAAGCATTGAAAAAACGACGAAATCTTGTCTAGCGCAGCCCTCGTTGACTTCGCATCAAAGGCCTGCGTATAGGGGCGTGCGACCTCGAATTCGCGGGATAACGTTTCCAGATAAATCCAATCGCCCTCACTGTTACGGCGAACGCACGCATCCACCACATCCCCCGGGGAATCGTGAAAGACCGACAGCTCGACGGCGCCATTAGTAAATGTCACAGAGGTCGCGTCGATAGCAGAGACGCGGAACGAATGCTCTCGGAGAAGAACTTCGAATGCCTCAGCAGCAATTCGATAAAAGTCTCCATTCCTTTTCATCATTTGAGCGCCATTGCAAGGGCCGCGCGCTCTGCGGCTTCGGCTGGAGTTGACCCAGGCGTAATCCTCATCATATTCGATCAGTTAAGATTCGCACGATTTCGCCAGTCCTCAGGTACGTAATCTTGACGCGCATTCCGTCGCCGAGAAGTCCCGGCACAAGGTTTCCAATCGGGGTGCCCCTGTAAACTGGATCCGGAGTGCAACATGATACATTAAATTTAGTTCCGCTCACCACAAACGAAACGAATTTTCCGTCATCGCTTGCGCGATACTCCTTTATCACTCCATCGGCAACTTGAACGTGCCCGAGAGCGTAGTCATACTCAACACGAACGACATTTCCCCAGAAAAACGCCGCAAAGAAAAGAAATAGAGCGATTGTACCAACCGCAAACACCTTACCGCCGACTTACGATCTATCTTTGATTTTCCCAAAATATACACCGCTACAGGCGCGAGCGGCGCCGCAATCGGAAGAATCAAATTACTCGGACTTGCTGCGTCGAAAATTAGCTGCATTCCATCCCCGGTGGTTTCGGCCCCGTCATGAAGCCGGGCAGAACTGTAGAGGTTCGACGGTCAGGGTCTTGTGCCGGTTTTCAGACCGCGGGTTCTCTAGAAACGGCGGCCTCGTGCATAGTGTTCCTCACTCGTAGAGCAAACTCTTCGGGAGCCGAATTCCCCAAAGCGCGGCGCGGGTAATATGAGTTGTAGTTGCCGCGCGATGATTTCACTTGCGACCCAAACGATCCGCACGGGCGCGACTCATCACTAGCAGCCTTACACGACAGGCAAGACGGCCGCTCAGCACCGCGTCGCCGCCAGATCAGCCCAGATCGAGAACCGTACGCGACTATTCGGGTCGAATCATAAGGCGGCTTCAGCCTCTTATTTTACCGACCAACCAGCGAGTCGCAGCAACGAACGGCAGTTCCCCGGTAATCCTGTAAATCACGATTGCAATAAGCGCGCATATCGCGCATACGGCAAACAGGAGCACATCTGACTTGCCCTTCGGAAACTTCATAAAAACTCGCCCTTTAGGTAACACGTATCCCTATCGCTCATTGTTTCAGGCGATGCGCCCGATACGGCGATATGCACGCACCGGATCACATCTATCCATCTAGAGCGTGCCCAGGGAGCCGCCGCTTATGTAGCCTACCTCCGCTTGCAGCATGGCGATGAGCAGAACAAGAGTGGCTGGCAAAAGCCAATTCAGCTTTGTAGTAGCTCTGAGAAGTAGCCAGCCACAAACACACTCAATAACGACTGCCGGGAAGAGCAGCGCCATAATCGTCGCAATCCAAAATGGTAGCACTGGGATGCACGCCATGTGGAGGCCTTGACACCACCCGGCCATAGTTAAACCCGACGAAAGCGCACTCGACCAAAGCAAACCGACACTTACAGCCGCTAAGAACTGCTTCATGACTCCCTACCGTGGTTTTGGGGCAGGCTGTGGGACTGGCTTACGAGGCCCAGAGGTCCCAAGTGGCCCACGGAAACGCCAGCAGAAGCGCTCAAGATTGCGAACACTCGAACTCATAAATTCTCGGGTATTGATGAGTCGACGAATACCTCGACGTCAAGCGCCCGGACAAGAAGATCACTGCCCACCTCGACATCTTTGCAAGAAGAGGTCAGGACGCGACATTGCACATACTCGAAATCTCGTGAAACGCCGCCACAGAAGTCGAAGTCAAAAGCTTTGAAAATGCAAGACTCGCGAATTCTTGACCTGCTTTAGACTCGGTCCACCGTCCCGCTTCGATTTTCAGGTAGCGGCGTCCCACGTCTTTACGGAATTTCACGAAGATGTGCGGGAATACGGGCGACTCATACGATCCCTCGTTTCTGATCGGCATGGGCGTGATAAACGACTCGAAGAGTGCCCGAAATAGACTCGGCTCGGGTTCATTAAACTCTATCTCGGAATCTGGGTGCTCCCTCATGCCTGGGTTCCACACGATGCGCGTCAATTCGCGATGCCGATGGAAAACCTCACTAACATTTCTCAATTCCACGAAGCCTTCTTCTCATTGACGCTTATGCTCATATTGCGACGATACGTCCGCAGCTATCGCTCCTATGCCACCGCTTCCAAGAGCGGCTAGCTCAGAGCAGGCTTTCCATCGCTTTACGATAGAGAATAAGCCCGGTGTCAAACTCCCACATTTCACGACGGCTCTGTTCAGTTCGCTTCGAGCGATAGAATAGTGCATTTTCGGGGTTCTTCAAATAATGATCGCCTAACCCGATATAGTAACATTCCCAAGATCGCCCTAACACTTGACCGCTATTAACCAATGAAAGCGATGGGCTTTCATCCAACTCGCCTAGGCTTTCGAGCATATCCTCTTCCCAAGGCTTCACGACCGTGGAAGCATCGTCAAGCGGAAGATAAACGACAGGCCAGAGTTCATTTTTCTCTCGACTGCCTCTGAACTCTTCAATTGCGGCCGCAGCAGCCTCAAGAACTCGCTCCGCCGTACGCAGCAGCGAACGGCCTTGTTCCAGCGACGAAATGTCCAGCATTTGATCGAAGTGAAAAGCTGCGCCCGCGTTATCGTGCGTAAGACTAAAAAGAACCCATTCCCGAATGCTATGTTTCTTCATTGCTTCCATCTCACTATGGCGCTGTGACCTTCAGCGGCTGGAATTCCGATTCGACCGCTTATTATTCACAAATCTCTCCGCGAAAACGGGTCAACTCCAGTCGCCCCTTTCACGATAGAGTGCTCGATCCAAATCTTACCGATGCGTCGATCACGGGTTACACCGATGCCATGGTAGTAGCATCTACCAACTTCCCCTACTGCGTCCTCGTCCATATTCAGGGCTGCCCTCAAATAAAACTCAAAGGCCTTTTTCTCGTTTTTCTTGACGCCAACGCCCGTCTCATAGCTGACAGCTAGATCAAACATTGCCGAAGCCACGCCACCGCTAGCGGCTTTTCTGAGCAGCACCATCGCTTTCGCGATATTCTTTGATATGTGCGGATCCTTGCCTGCGAGATACCACGTTGCTTTAGCGTACATTGCCTCCGCGCTTCCTTCGTCAATAGCACGGTCTAATAGGCGAAGAACGGCTTCCCAGTCCGGTTGATCACCCTGCGCATTTCTCAATGCCTTTGCATACGTCTGAGATCCGGGCGGCAGTACGTTTCTAGCGAGCGATTTCGACTGTTCTTTCACGAATTGATTTACCTCGGATTTCGGCGCATTCGAATCAGGCGGGCCCTTAGGGGACCAAGGCTCCCTATGCCTCGGAGGCTTCTTCCGAAACGGATTTAACGGCGATATATTCAAGCCCTCGACCGGTTCTCGCGAGTTCGACGACCTCACGCCGAGATTCCGGCGGGTACGGTTCAGGGAACGCTCGGCCCGCTTGCGGGAAATCTGCAGCGGCGCGATTCATAATTAGACCGTATGCTCGATGTTGCGGGCCTACGCGGGTTGTGGGAACGCGCGATGCGGGATCGTGCGGGTACCTGCGCCCCCGACGAGCGCTGCAGCGATCGCTGGGCTCACGATACGACCCTCCTACGCGCCTTCGGCGTGGGACTCCATGAGACCATCGCCTATCTCTACAATGAGGCGCCGAGCTACGAGGCGTTCACGGCATGGGTCCTCGCGCACGATACGGCGCGCGGCAACGCTCCAGATGCGTATGATCCCTCCGCAGACGAGGCGGTGCTCAGCCCTTATGATCTCGCGTTTTTCGAGGAGCACGGATACGTCGTCGTGCACGACGCCGTATCGCCCTCGGCCCGGCGCGCGGCCGAAGAGGCGATTTGGGGGCATCTCGGCATGGATCGCGACGATCCCGAGAGTTGGTACACGCGCCCAAACGGCCACAGCATCTGGGTTCCGTTGCTGCATCACGACGCCGTCTGGGCGAACCGCTGCTCCCCGCGCATCCGCCGCGCATTCGAGCAGCTCTGGGGCCGCAGCGACCTCTATCCAACCGTGGATCAATGCGGCTTCAATCCGCCCGAGCGAAGCGACTGGCCCTTCCCCGGCCCGCGGCTTCACTTCGACTGCAACCTGACGCCGCCGGTGCCGTTCGGCCTGCAAGGCATCCTCTACCTCACCGATACCGCAGCGAACCAAGGCGCATTCACGTGCGTGCCGGGCTTTCATCACCGTATCGATGCTTGGCTCACATCGTTCAGCCACGACGGCGACCCACGCACGTTCGATCTCTACTCGTTAGACCCCAAGCCCATCGCCGGCCGCGCGGGCGACCTCGTCATCTGGCATCAGGCGCTACCCCACGGCGCAAGCCGAAACAGCGCAACGCTCCCGCGCATCGTGCAATACATCACCTACGAACCGACGACCAGCAACGAGCACGACACATGGACGTAATCGGCTCGCAATCCGCATGAATGCGCCTTGAGTCTTTGTACCTATCGGTACGGGCTAGTGGAAATTTCGCGGACGGACGCCGTCAACGAGGCCGTCGGCGTCGAAGGCCCAGATGCGGCGGGCGATGAGGTCGATCGCGCCCTGCTCCTTCTGCAGTTTGCCTTCGATCACGAGGGTGTTCGAGGTGCGAACCGTTCGGCGGAAGCGCTCGTAGATATCGGGGCGGATGATGACATTCACGAGTCCCGTCTCGTCCTCGAGCGTGAGGAAAACGAAGCCTTTGGCCGTGCCGGGGCGCTGACGCGTGATAACGAGCCCGCCGACGCGGCAGACGAGGTTGTTCGGCATCTCCGCGAGGCGCGCCGCCGGAATCACCCGCTCGGCATCGAGCAACGGGCGGAAGTGCTGCATCGCTTGGCCGCGCGGCGTCACGCCGGTCGCCCACAGATCGAAGGCCGTCGCCTCTTTCGGCTGCAGGGCGGAGAACGCGACCTCGGGCTCCTCCACGTCCATCAACGCGCCGAGCTCGCCGCGCGCCTCACGCTCGTCTAACGCGCGCAACGCCCACATCGCGTCGCGCCGCGAGCGATACCACGGTGCGAACGCATCGGCGACCGCGAGATTTTCGAGCGCCTCCTTCTCCAACTGCGTGCGCCGCGCGAAGTCGAGCAGATCGTGAAACGCACCCTGCGCGACCGCCTGCTGCAACCGCTCCTTCTGCACCTCGCCGAGCCCGCGCACGAGATGGAATCCCAAGCGCAGCGCCCCATCGGGCTCCACGCACGACCAATACTCGCTCGCATTCACCGCGATCGGCCGCACTACCACGCCGTGACGCTTGGCGTCGTTCACCAACACCTCGGTCGAATAGAACCCCATCGGCTGCACGTTCAGAATCGCCGCCGCAAAGATCGCCGGAAAGTGGCACTTCACATACGCCGACGCATACGCAAGCAGCGCGAAGCTCGCCGCATGCGACTCAGGGAAACCATAATCCGCGAAGCCTTCGAGCATGTGAAACAACTGCTCCGCCGCGCCGCGCTCGATCCCGTTCTCCACCATCCCCTCGACGAGCCGCGGAAAGATCTCGAGCATCCGCTCGCGCGAACGCTTGTGCCCCATCGCCCGCCGCAGCTTATCGGCCTCGCCCGCAGAAAACCCGGCAGCCTCGATCGCAAGCCGCATACCCTGTTCCTGAAACAACGGCACGCCGAGCGTACGTTCGAGCACGGGTTTGAGCTTCGGGTGCGGATACGTCACCGGCTCAAGCCCAGCACGGCGACGCAAAAACGGATGGATCATCTGCCCTTGAATCGGACCGGGGCGAATAATCGCCACCTGCATGACAATGTCGTAAAAGCACCGCGGCTTCATCCGCGGCAACATAGATTGCTGTGCCCGCGACTCAATCTGAAAGACGCCGATCGTGTCGGCCTTAGATATCATTTCGTATGTCGCAATGTCATCCGGCGGGATGGTATGCAATGCAAGGACGCGTGGCGATGGGCATGCATTGGGTGCGGGGACGCCCGCGTTTTCGCTTCCTGCGAAAACGCTACTCGCTGAAATCGCCCTCCCGCCATCCTGGCTCCGGCCGATTCTCAGACGCCCCGCACCCAACGCATGCCCATCACCACGCTCGATGCATCGCTTATGGAGAGTAAAAGCTTCGCGTAGAAGCGAGAGCATGCCGAGGCCTAGGAGGTCTATTTTGATGAGGCCGAGTTCTTGTAAGTCGTCTTTGTCGAATTGGATGATGGTGCGGTCGCGCATCGTCGCCCATTCGACCGGGACCACGCGTACGAGCGGATCGCGCGTGAGCACCATGCCGCCGGAGTGGATGCCCATGTGGCGCGGAAATCCGTCGATGCGGCGGCAGAAACGATAGAGGCGCTCCGCGAGTTCGCCAGCGATGGGGGCGGGGATTGCGGGATCGGGATCATTGCCGAAATCTTTGCCGCGGAAACCGTAGTAGTAGGGATCGGGGCCTTCGTTGCGTGAGACGCGCACGTTGGTGCCGGCGTCGAGATCGCGGCGCTTGGTGATGGCGGGTGGGTGCTTCGACAAGCTCAGCATGACACATGGGTTGCTCGTCGTCACACATGGGTCACTCGCCTTTGCACGTTGGTCACTCGTCGTCACACATGGGTCACTCGCCTTTGCACGTTGGTCACTCGTCGTCACACATGCGTCGCTTGCATTTGCACATGCGTCGCTTGCGTTCGCACATGCGTCGCTTGCGTTGGCACGTTGGTCGCTTGCGTTTGCACATGTATCCCCTTGGCCGGTGGCGCCGGCTAGGGATTCTCGGGCGTCGAATTCTTTGACGATGCGGTCTATGTGGGCGAGGGTGAGGCCGAGGGCTTTGCCGACGTCGCGTAGGGCGGAGCGCGTGCGGTAGGTGATCACTTCGGCGGCCATCGCGGCGTTGGTGCGGCCGTAGCGTTCGTAGATGTACTGGATCACCTTTTCGCGGTCTTGGTGCGCGAAATCGATGTCGATATCGGGAATCTCGCGACGCTCCTCGGACATGAAACGTTCGAAGAGGAGATTCATGCCGATCGGATCGACAGCGGTGATGCCGAGCGCATAGCACACGGCAGAGTTCGCGGCGGATCCGCGCCCCTGGCAGAGCACGCCGAAGCGATGTGCCGCCTGCACGATATCCCAGACGATGAGAAAGTAGCCCGCGAGATCCATCTTTGCGATGATGCCGAGCTCGTATTCGAGCTGTCGTTCCACGTTCGGCGCGATCGGCGTGCCGTAGCGTTCGGCCGCACCGCGATAGACCAGCTCGCGCAGATAGCTCTGACGCGTGAAACCTTCGGGCGCCGGAAAGAGCGGGAATTGACCGCTCCGGCGGTCGAGGCGAAACCGGCAGCGCTCGGCGATGTCGAGGGTGGCGTCGATCGCTT
>JAGWSR010000020.1 GCA_028869385.1 bacterium | reverse complement strand
GAAATTGCCCGCTACGAAGGCATCGCGATCGACGACGACGCGCTCGCGGCTATTGCGTACCGCGCGGACGGCGGCTTGCGCGACGCGCTGACGATGCTGGAGCAGGCCGCCGCGTTCGCGGACGGGGCGATCACGACGGGCACGATCGACCTTGCGTTCGGTGCGACGGGACGGAATTTCGCCGGCACGCTGATCGACGCGGTGATTGCGCGTGACGCAGCGCAAGCGATGCGGACGATCGAAGAGTCGAGTGACGCCGGCACCGACATGCAGGTGCTGATCCGCGCCCTGATCGTCCACTTCCGCAACCTGCTCGTGGCACGAATCGACCCCGCGCTGCTCGCCCGCGATCTCGCCCCCGAAGATGCAGAGCGTGCAACGGAACGCGCGCAGGGTATGCAGCAGGCATCGGTTGTGCGCGCGCTGCGCATTCTCTCCGACGCCGCAAGCCTAGCGCGAACCGGCGGTAACCCGCGCCTCGAGTTAGAGACCGCGCTGCTGCGCTTCATGCTCGAAGGCGAAGCCGAAGGGAGTGCGCCCGTCGCCCGGCCGGCGGTGGTCGAAAAGGCGCCGCCGCCTCCGCCGCCCGCTCCCGTGCAAGAGCGCGAACCCGAGCCGGAGCCGGAACCTCAGCCCGAACCGGAGCCCATACCCACGCCCGCGCCGATGCCGCAGGCGCAGTCGAAAGGCGAGGTTTCGATTCAAAAGGTCCGCGCCGCGTGGACGAACATCCGCGGCAAGGCCGAGTCGGAGCGCCCGCCGCTGCGCGCCCCGCTCTCGGGTGCGATGGTCGCCGCGGTCGACGGCAACGCCGTCGTGCTGAAGCTCCGCACGAAGTTCGACGCCGACATCCTCAAAGATCACCTCAAGCTCCTCGAACGAGCGATCCACGACGTGCTCGGCGCCGAGTTGAAAGTGCGCCTCGAATCGGGCGCCCCAGCAGCGACGCAAGCCGCGCCCGACGAACCCATGCCGCAATTCGAAGAGTCCGTCGACCAAGTGGACGAGGATCCCGACGCACTTTTCAACTACGCCAACGAACGGATCAAATAGTCATGAACCAAGCGCAACTGATGGCGCAAGTCAAAAAAATGCAGACCGAAATGGTGAAGGCACAAGAAGAGCTCGCCAACACCATCGTGCAAGGCACCGCCGCGAGCGGCATCGTCACCGTCGAGATGACCTGCGACCAACGCATGAAGAGCATCAAAATCGGCAAAGACGCAGTCGATCCCGAAGACATCGAAACGCTCGAAGATCTCGTAACCGTCGCCGTGAACGACGCGCTAACCAAAGCCAGCGAAAAAGCCCAATCCCGAATGGGCGGCCTAACCGGCGGCATGCGCATCCCCGGCCTGATGTAGCGGACCCACGTGTCACCCTGAGCCCATCGAAGGGCCACCTCAACGTGTCACCCTGAGCCCGTCGAAGGGCAACAACAACGCGTCACCCTGAGCCCGTCGAAGGGCCAAACGTGTCACCCTGAGCCTGTCGAAGGGCAACAACAACCCCAATGCCATCGTCCGGAAACATCGCAGGGCCCGTCCAAGCCCTCATCAACGAGTTCACAAAACTCCCAACCGTGGGTCAGAAGACGGCGGCACGACTAGTTTTTTATTTACTGAACCGCCCTCGGCACGAAGCGCAGTCGCTCTCAGAAGCGATTCTCGCAGTCAAAGACAAAGTGCGCTTCTGCTCGACCTGCTTCTCACTCACAGAACACGACCCATGCGACATCTGCACGGACGAACGTCGAGATCCGCACAGCATCTGCGTCGTTGCGGAAGCAAAAGATATTTACGCGATCGAACGCACAGGCGCATTCAGCGGCCGTTATCATGTGCTCGGTGGCCTGATCTCACCGATGGATGGCATCGGTACGGAACAACTCCGCGTGAAAGAGCTCGTTGAGCGAATCGGACTCGAACATCCGTCTGAAATTATTCTCGCGACGAATCCTAACGCAGAGGGTGAAGCGACTGCCCTTTACCTGTCTCGGCTACTTCAACCATTGTCTTTGACGGTGACCCGCTTGGCTTACGGCCTGCCTATCGGTGGTGACTTGGACTATGCAGACGAAGTTACCCTTGCAAAGGCTCTAGAGGGTCGCCAAAAACTCTAGGTGCCAGAGGCAGAAGTCCTCACGGATTCGATTCCCTTTGGCAAACCTGACCGTACGGCCCACGCTACGAAGTTGCTGGCGGTTGAGCTCACCGGAGGCTAGCAACAGAAGCTATGCGGCGAGCATATAACGTCGCCTTATAGCGAGTCATACTTACGGGCGTTCCCGCGGGACTTGCCTATTGGGTATTTGGACCCATTCTTCTCAAGCTTTCGCATGAGTGCTGAGGCGAGATCGATCCCGCAATCGTGGCTCATGAGGAGCAGCCAATAGAACACGTCTGCAAGTTCGTCTCCGAGGTCCTCGCTGCGCGTAGTCACAACGACATCGGGCTCCGCAGACCATTGGAACAGCTCGAGCAGCTCAGACGCCTCAAGCGAAAGGGAGATTGCGACATCTTTCGCATTATGAAATTGCTTCCAGTCGCGGGCATCACGGAAGGCAATGACAGCTTCGGTAAGCTGCGCGAGATCTGGGCGATCGTTCGACATGAGATGAGGTATTACGCCACCGATGCAGCTTTACTGCGGTCTCACCCCGGATTTCTTAGAGGTTGAAGCCCAGCGCGACATTGTCCGACGGCTTCAGATCAGTTTTTTCGACTACTACCGGTATGAGCCGTCGGAATCCGAGAAGAAATCGTGGCATCACTCACTACACGCCCTTGCCGCACAGATTAAGCGGGCAAAGCTGGCTGATCAAGGCCTGATTCTTGAAATGCAGCTTCCGCTGACGTCGCGGAGGCTGGATGCAATCCTCACTGGACACGCTACTGATGGCGAGCAACGTGCAGTTTTAATCGAACTCAAGCAGTGGACCGATGCAATGCCGGCGGACGAAGATCGTTGTGTCGAAGTAAACTACGGACCTGGAAATCGGACTCAAGCTCACCCATCCTACCAAGCCCGCGATTACGCGGATTATCTAAAACAGTATCGCACGGTCTTCTACGAGAATCAGCCGGTCCGTCTTGAGCCCTGCGCGTGGCTTCACAATTTTCAAGGCGACCCGGATTCGACGCTGCTTGACCACTCGAAGTTTGGGACGGTTCTTAAAGAGGCGCCGCTCTTTGCTGGGAGCGATGCAGATCGTTTCGCTGAATATCTAAACGATCACGTTGGCGCCGGTAAGGGCGAGCCGGTTCTAAAGAGGATCCTTGAAAGCAAGTTTGCGCCGAGCAAGAAGCTCATGGAACATACCGCAGCTGTCATCAAGGGGCATCCCACCTATGTGCTCTTGGATGAGCAGCGCGTAGCATACGAAAAGATCATGCTTGCGGCGCGCCGCGCTGCGAGAAATAATGGCCAGCGGACGGCGATAATCGTAGAAGGTGGACCCGGAACTGGGAAGTCGGTAATCGCGCTTAACGTCATGGCTGATCTCCTAAAGCAAGGTAAGAACGTTCAGCATGCCACTGGATCTAAGGCATTTACGGAGAATTTGCGCAAGGCACTAGGGGTGCGGGCGGGCCTGCAGTTTCGCTACTTCAACAGCTTTGTTGACACGGAAGGTGCGGAGATCGATGTCCTGATCTGCGATGAAGCACATCGTATACGCGAAACGAGTAACAGCCGGTTTACGCCGGCCAATCGACGTTCTAGGATTCCGCAGGTAGATGAACTCATCAAAGCGGCGAAAGTTACGGCATTCTTTATTGATGACCAGCAAGTCGTGCGACCTGGGGAGATTGGTTCGATGCGCGTCATCGAAGACGCCGCGCATGCTCTTGGAGCCCGAATCATTCGCGAGAAGCTCCAGGCTCAATTTCGCTGCGCTGGCTCGGATGATTTCATCGACTGGCTCGACCAGCTCCTCGGCATCCGGGATACTGACGTTTCCGCGTACGATGCTAATAACGCATTCGATTTTCGCATTGTAGATTCGGCTCGCGAGTTGGAGCAGATCGTGCAGGCGAAAGCTCAAGATGGCATGAGTGCACGATTGACAGCGGGCTATTGTTGGCCGTGGTCGGATCCGACCGCTTCGGGATTAGTCGAGGATGTGACGATCGGGACATTCCGCAGACCATGGAATGCGAAACCTGACGCGGGGAAGCTGCCGCCGGGTATTCCTAAGTCGAATTACTGGGCGACGGATCCTAACGGAATTGGGCAAGTTGGATGCGTCTATACTGCTCAGGGGTTCGAGTTTGACTATGCCGGCGTCATTTGGGGCCCAGACTTGGTGTACCGCAAAGATCGCGGCTGGGTAGGCAGTCGTTCAGCGTCATTTGATCCGGCGGTCAAGCGGGCGAAGGATGATCAGTTTTTAGCGCTGGTCAAAAATACGTATCGCGTTCTTTTGACTAGGGGATTGAAAGGTTGCTACGTCTACTTCACGGATCGCGAAACGCACGATTTTGTTGCCTCTCGCGTTGTCAGCGGCGCTTCGACAAGCTCAGCGTGACACGGAAAAGCCTCTAAGTCCCCGGGTAAAAAAACTTCCGCAATAGCTTCGTCACCTGGGGCATCAGCACAAACGTTAGCAAGCCGACAATCACCACCGTAAACAGCAGCGCCCGCAGCGGTACGGGCAGCGGTTGGATGAGCGGCGCGTACCAGATGTCCAGCACCCACACGACGAGCCACACCACCATCCACGTCACGAGGAACATCTTCCACCTCGGCGGCGGTACGATCGTGTCGGCGCCCGGTGGCGTGAACCATGTCTCCAGCCCCGTGGTCACGTTGCGTTCCTCATCAGCGACGAGCAACGGCCGCACCTTCGCGATCCAGTCGTTGTGCTCGGGCGAGTCAAGCCATGCTTGCAGCACCTCCGAGCTCGTCCAATTCGATACCACCGTGTACGCATCGCTCTGCCCGCCCGGGCGCACCACTTGCAGGCCCAAATGCCCGGGGTGGCTCTCCGCGGCGCGCGTGTAGTCGCGCAGCCACGCTTCGAATTGCGCTTCGTTGCCCTTGCGCACGTGCCGCGTAACGAGCATCGTCACCGGATCGTGATGCGCCGTGGAATCGTCTGCCATGATCTCTCGCCCGATTCGGCGTGCGCGCGCATGATCCGCTGCGAGCGAGCGCCAACACTCCAACGGTGGCCGCAAAGGAAAAACTTGGCAAGCACGTCTTCGATCTGCGGGTGAGCCTGCGCGATATCTCGCCGGAGATTTGGCGGCTCATCAGCGTGAGCGCCGACGTCACGCTCGAAGATCTGCACCGCACCATCCAGGGCGCATTCAAGTGGCAGAATTATCACCTGCACGAATTCGTCATCGGCGGTAAGCTCTACGACGGTGGCAAGGGCTCGCGCACGGCGCTGCGCAAGCTGCTGCACGTCGGCGACCGCGTGCTCTATCGCTACGACATGGGCGATTACTGGCAGCACGATATCGAGGTCGTGCGCATGTATGAAGTGCCCAACCGCCGCCATCATCCGAAGGTGCTCGACGGCGCACGCAACGGCCCGCCCGAAGATATCGGCGGCCCGCCGGGCTATGAAGAGTATGCCCGCACGGCCGATGCTCGCGCGCTCGAATCGTTCGATCCGCAACTCGCCACGTGGCGCGCGCAGGCACTCTCCTATCGCGAAAAGCCCGCCAAACCCGCGCCGCGCCGCAAACCCGCCGCACCCAGCAAACCAACGCATGCCTCGGCGCTCGATGCGCTCGTCGCGATGATGGATGCCGAGCTCTCCACCGTTCAGCCTAACGTGCAAGCCGTGCTCGGGTTCTTCACCTGTCTCTTTGCGGGACCGCTGCTCATGCCGTCGCTGTGGATGCCGTTCCTTCTCGGCGACTTCGATCTGCGCGGTTGGAGCGATATGAGCGAGGTGCAGGCCGTCATCGGCACCACGATGGAGGCCTACAACCAAGTCGGAAGCCGCGTGTACGACGGCGATTTCACCGGCATGCAGTTCGACCGCGCGTGGACGCAAGGTTTTATGGCCGGCGTCGCGGCGGGCGGTGAGCATTGGAAACAGGCGTTGCGCGATGAAGATCTCAAGATTGTTGCAGCGCCCATCCTGCTAAGCAGCCTGCCGAACGCGAAGATGGAGCCGAACCCCGAGCTCATCCGCGCATCCGTCCGCGGGTTGGTTGCGTGGTGGAGCACGCATCAGCGCGAGCGCCTGGGCACCTCCGAACCCGTGCGACGCAGCGCACCGAAGATCTCGCCGAACGATCTCTGCCCTTGTGGCAGCGGCAAGAAATACAAGCGCTGCTGCTCGCCGCTACGCGCCGTGTAGCGAATCCGAAACAAACGCCGACGTTCATTCGTAATCTCGGCATGCGTTCGATCCTTCTCACCATCGCGCTCGCGGCGGCGATCGCCGCGCCGTGCAGCGCGCACGGCAAGGCCGATCCGGCCGTCGTCGCGCGCGTGAACCAACTTCTCGATGCGTATTCGCAGAAGCAGATCGGCACGGTGATGGCGATGCTCGATCCCGGGGCCGCGATGTACGGCACTGCGCTCAAGGAGTTCTACACCACGCCGCGCGGCATCGCGGCGCTGCTCAGTAGCGATTACCGCCAGTGGAACTCATCGCGCTTCGGCGCGCCGCGCAACGTCACCACCGAAGCCTCGGGCGACCTGCAGTCGGTCTTCTTCGACGCGCCCTTCGCCATCGTCACCGCCGAAGGCCGCAAGCGGGCGTTCACCGTCCGCTTCGCCACCGTGTGGCATCGCGATCCCGCGGGGCAGTGGCGACTGATCCAGAGCATGAACGCGGTGGTGCAGTAAGAGCGAGGCGCGCGCGTCAGTCGAGTCCGGCGAAGATATCCGCCACGTCAAATGCGAGCCACAGTAGCGCGTCGCTCGTGTAGCGCTCGCCGATGCGCAGCGTTGCATCACCGGCCGTGCTCAACGCGCGAATCTCGCGCGCCTCGGGAAGCACGTCGATCACCACGCGTGCACCCGCCGCAAGATATGCGCGGCGCTTCCACTCCACGTCGGCGATGCGATCGCTCGGCGAGCGCACCTCGATCGCGAGGTCGGGCGCGAAGGGCGGTTGCTCGCGCTCCTCGGGCGTCAATGCCGCCATGCGCTCGCGCGATACGAATGCCACGTCGGGTACGAGCGTCGTACGCGGCTCGCCCGGTCCGCTGATCCAGAAGCGCCACTCCGTGCCCACGTCGCCGCGATCGCCGGCAAGGCGCGCCACGAGCGCCGCGATGCGCCATTGCAAGATCGCGTGACGTCGCTTCGGGCTCACCTTGGGCACCGACCGCCCGGCCAAAATCTCGGTGTACGGCTTCTCGTCGATCGCCTGACGCATAGGGGGCAACTCCTCACCTCGACCCTATCACGCGCCGCGGCGTCGCCGCTAGGCTTGACCGCCGCTTCCGGACCGGACTAGACTTAGTCCACTATGACCACCGTGAACATTCACGAGGCGAAGACCCACTTCTCGCGCTTGGTGGACGAAGCCGCGGCCGGCGCCGAGATCGTCATCGCCAAGGCCGGCAAGCCGGTAGCGAAGCTCGTGCCGCTGGAAAAACCGCGCGGCGGCATCCGCTTGGGGCTGCTTGAGGGGAAGTATCACGTGCCCGATGACTTCGACGATCCCTTGCCGGACGACGTGCTCGACGCATTTGAGAACTAGATGCTCATCCTCCTCGACACGCACGTGCTGCTCTGGGCGCTATACGCCAAAGCGAAGCTGAGCGACCACGCGGCAGAACTGCTGCGCAGCGAAGCAAATCGCTGCGTGTTCAGCGCGGCGAGCATCTGGGAAATCGCGATCAAGGCACAACTTTCGCGCAATGGTTTCCGGGCCGATGCGTCCGTCGTTGCCGAAGATGCTCGCGCTGCAGGGCTCGCGGAATTCCCAATCACCGCTTCGGTCGCTGCGACCGTTTCCGCGCTCCCGCTGCACCATCACGATCCATTTGATCGGCTTCTGGTGGCGCAGGCCATGGCGCAGCCGGCGCGGCTGCTCACGGCGAATCGCGCGCTGGTGCCGTACAGCGAACTCGTGATGCTCGTGTAGCCTCTCCAGGGACTGTCAGGCGGGCGGGGCATAACAGAAGATGGCCATGACGGAACCCAAACCGCGCGTAGCGGTCATCGACGACGAGCGCCGTATCCGCGAATTGCTCGAGCTCACCCTCGCGCACCACGGCTACGCGGTGCAATCCGCGCCCGACGGGCCGAGCGGGCTCGATCTCGTGCGCGAATGGGAACCCGATATCATCATCCTCGACGTCATGATGCCGAAGATCAGCGGGATCGAACTGCTCCCCATGCTGCGCCGTCAGACCGACGCGCCGATCGTCATGCTCTCGGCGCGCGGCGAGATCGATAGCAAAGTCGAAGGCCTCGCGCACGGCGCCGACGATTACCTGAGCAAACCGTTCGAAATGCCCGAACTGCTCGCGCATCTGCAGGCAAAATTGCGTCGCCCGCATCTCGAAGAGCGTCGCGTGCTCGGCTACGACGATCTCACGATCGATCTCGACAAGCACGAAGTGGTACGCGGCGATGCGCGCATCGAACTCTCTCCGCTCGAATACGATCTGCTCGTCACGCTGCTGCGTCGCCCGCGCCGCGTGTTCAGCCGCGACGAATTGCTCGATCTCGTGTGGGGTGAAGATAAGGAAGTCGGGCCGAACGCGGTGGAGCGTTACATCTCGTATCTGCGCAGCAAGATCGACGAAGGCCGCCCGAAGCCCCTGATCCACACCGTTCGCGGCGCGGGGTACACGCTACGTGCGGACTGAACCAGCATTCGCGCGCTTCGCCCGCCGCCTCACGCGCGGGTACGTGGTGCTCGCGATCGCGCTCATCGCGCTCGTCGGGCTCACGTCGTCGGTGCTCGCGTTCGTGCTCTATGCCGTCGGTTACAACGAGGCGCTCGACGCGCAGCAAGCGCGCGTGGAGCAGCGCGTGCAGTACTATCAGGCGCAGCATCTGCCGCTCGCGAAGTACGCGGCCAAACTCATCGTCGACGAAGAGCATTCGCGTTCGCACATCGTCGTGTTCGACGCGCGCCATGCGATCATCGCGGGCCAGCTGCGGCCGCCCAACCGTTTGGCATTCGTGCTCGCGGCTTCGCTCAACATGCATCCGCGCCACATCCATCTCGCCGACGGCGAGATACTGCTCGTGCCCGATTTCGACGGCTTTTTGCGCTTGATGAGCCGCTACTGGTCGGTGCTCTTGCCGGTCGGTTTGATCGCGGTGCTGCTCGCGTGGCTCGCGGGCCGCTCGATCACGCGCCGCGCCACGCGCCCGCTCGAAGGCGTCACCGACGCGCTGCGCGCGATCGCCGGCGGCGATCTCACGCCGAAGGTGCTGCTCGAAAGCGATGCGGCGCTCGTTGAACTCACGCAGGCGTATAACGACGTCGCGCAACGACTGAACGTCGCCACGCTCGAGCGTCGTCGCCAAGATGCCGAACTGCGCCAATTCATCGCCGACGCCGGCCACGAGTTGCGCACGCCGCTCACCATCTTCATGGGCTATCTCGACGCGTTGCGTTCGGGCGTCGTCACCGACGGCGCGGCGATCGGCCGCGTGCACGATACCATGCTCGATGAAAGCCGCAAGATGCGCACCATCATCGAGAAGCTGATTCTGCTCGCGCGCATGGAGCGCGAGATCGCGCCCGCGCGCGATCCGGTGGATCTGCCCTCGCTCGCGGCGCGCGCGGTGGATGCGCTGCGCCCCCTCGCGGGCGACCGCGTGCGCCTCACGCAGGCCGACGAGGCTACCTTGCTCGGCGACGACGGCGAGCTCTACGAAGCGGTCAAAAATGTCATCGAGAACGCCGTGCGCTACGCCCCCGATTCCCCCGTCGAAGTGCGCGTGGCTCGCGCGAACGGCACCGCCGTCGTCGAAGTCTCCGACCGCGGGCCCGGCATGGCGCCGGTTGATGCCCAGCACGCCTTCGATCGCTTCTACCGCGGCAGCACGCACGGCGAGGTGGAGGGCTCAGGGTTGGGACTCGCCATCGCCAAGCGCGCGGTCGAGCGCGTGGGAGGCTCGGTCGCCCTCGAGACGGCGCCCGGTTTGGGAACTAAAGTCGCTTTATCCTTCCCAATCGACAAGTCGACGGAGCCCAACGAGCCTTAGCAGGAGCTTGGCTCAAACCCGGAAATAGCGCCTCTGAAGTGGAAAAAGAGGGTGGTGTTTCCGCCACCTCGTTTTGTTGTTCGGAGGAGCTGCCTTGATGATCGAAGCCGCCACGACGGGTGTATCGCGGCGTGCGGACCTCGGCGCCTTTTTGCGCGTTCGTCGCGCGGCGCTGCGTCCTTCCGACGTCGGCCTCGCTGAAAATCTGCGGCGCCACGTTCCGGGATTGCGACGCGAAGAGGTCGCGGCGCTCGCGGGCATCTCGACGACGTGGTACACGTGGATCGAACAAGGCCGTGAGATCAACATGTCTCCCGACGTGCTCGAACAGATCGGCGAAGCGCTGCGTCTGCGCCCGCACGAAGTCGAGTACATCAAGATGCTCGCGAACGATACCACGCCGCTGCAATGCACGCTCGATCCCGAAGTTCCCGACGCGCTGCGCACGCTGGTCGAGTCGCACACCGCCGCGCCGGCCTACATCGCCACGCCGCGCTTCGACATGCTCGTGTGGAACGAGTTCGTCTCGACGATCTTCGGCTACTCACGCGATGCCGATGAGTTTTCGCGCAACATTCTGTGGCGCATGTTCTACGATCCGAAGCGCCGCGATCTCTACGCCGATTGGGAAGGCGCCGCGCGCGCCACGGTTGCGTCGTTCCGCCACAACTACGCGCAGTACCGCGGCGACGTGCACTTCGAGCGTTTGCTCGAAACGATGAAGGCGCATCCGGAGTTCGCGAAGATGTGGGCGATGTGGGAGATCCAAGCACCGGGTCTCCCGCCCTTCAAAATCAAGCACCCCTCGCTCGGCCTCATCGAACTCGAAACGATCCAAGCCAGCCTCGGCATCGCCCCCGGCTGCTACCTGGTAATCTTCAGCTCCAACAAACTCTCGTAGCAACGAACGTGTCACCCTGAGCCTGTCGAAGGGCCCCCTTGTCACCCTGAGCCTGTCGAAGGGCCCCCTTGTCACCCTGAGCCTGTCGAAGGGCGAGCCTGTCGAACGGCCGGAGCGTGCTAGTTACGCGCGAACGATCCAGCAGCGCTTGCCGTCGAAATGCACGCGCTCGGTATGTATGTGATCGCTGTTTCCGACGGTCGTCATGACGGCGCAGATCGTTTCGGAGGCGTCTTTGGACTTCACATAGACAAACACGTCGGTAGCGAATGGCTTAACGCGCTTGTAAAGGATATCCACGCTTTTGTCCGGCGCGACGAGGCCATAACGTTTCGTGTGGTCCCAATGCGTGTAGGAATCAACGGAGATATAGCGATCGGTTCCATTGACGACCTTGACCTCGGTAACGTAGTGGACCCCACCGCCGGCGTTTGTCATGGCCGGGCTCACGATCGTGCTGGCAAGCAGCAACGCGAAGAACGCAAATATCGTACGCATGCCGCGTAAACGTTACCAAGCGAGCCTTGGTTCCCTCACCCTTCGACAGGCTCAGGGTGACACAGGGGGCAGGCTCAGGGTGGTAGCCTCCAAGCAGGGCGAGCCCCGTGTCACCCTGAGCCTATCGAAGGGCCCCGTGTCACCCTGAGCTTGTCGAAGGGTGAGCCTGTCGAAGGGTGCGTTGAAAGGTGAGAGCCCCGATCGTTACGATCGAGGCTCTCATGTTCTCTTCGCGCCGGCGCGTGATTACGCGGGATCGATCGTACAAGTCTTGCCGTTGAAGTGCACGTGCTCTTGCAGCGCGTGCATGCCGGTGTTGCCGAACGTTTTCTTCACCGTGCAGATCGTGTCTTCGGCATCGACGTGCTTGATGCGTTTGACGTACACGTACACGTCGGTGAAGAATGCGTAGCCCGGATGCGTCACTTCGACCATTACGCTGCTGCTCGGAGCCACGAGGCCCCAGTGCTGCAGTTTTCCATGATGTGCGTACGAGTCAACGTAGATCCAATGGGCGGTTCCGTTGGTGAGATGGACCCACGTGATGTGGGTGGTCTCGG
>JAGWSR010000152.1 GCA_028869385.1 bacterium | reverse complement strand
GCGACGTAACCGTCGACGACGCGATGATCGAGCGAGAGACATGAGTTCATGACGTATCGCGGTGCGAACGAATCGTCGTCGCGCACCAGCAGTTTCTTCTCCACCGTCTCCATCGTGACGATGCCGGCTTGTCCGCCGTTGATGATCGGTGCCGAAGCCCACGAGCCGTTCGCACCGTTGTTGTTCACGGTGAAGGTGCCGCCCGCGAGATCGTCGGCGGTGAGTTTGCCACGGCGTGCCTTGTCGATCAGCTCGCCCGCGGCGATCGCAAGCCCCTTGATCGAGAGTTTGTCCGCGCCCTTGATCACCGGCACGACGAGCGTTGCCGGCAAGCCGATCGCGATGCCGATGTTCACGTCTTTGTTGACGTAGATGCCTTCGGCGGTGAACTTGGCGTTCATCAGCGGGAACGCGGCGAGCGATTCGACGACCGCGCGCATGAAGAACGGCAGCAGCGTGAGCTTGTAGCCCGTCTCGCGCTCAAAGCGATCTTTCTCTTTCGCGCGCCACTTCCACACGTTGGTGACGTCGATCGAGACCATGGACCACGCATGCGGCGCGGTGTGCTTGGATTCGACCATGCGCTCGGCGATGATGCGGCGCGCCTGGTTGAGCGGAATCACCGTGCCCGGCATCGGTTCGGCGTAGGTCGAACTGCCGACGCCCGCGGGGGCGCTCGGCGGCGTGTACGCCGGGGCGGCGGGTGCGAAGCTCGGCGGCGGCGTCGCGCCGAAGTTCGTGCCGGTCGCGATCGCCTGGCCGACGGCCGCGGCCGGGCCCATGGAGGCGGCGGTGAGCACGTCGTCGGCGGTCACGCGACCGTTGGCGCCGCTGCCGCGCAGCGTGCGGATGTCGATGTGATGCTCGCGCGCGAGCTTGCGCACCGCGGGCGATGCTTTGCGCAACGCATCCTCGGCGCCGACATCATTCGCCGGCGCATGCGCGGCATGGCCGTTCGAGGAGATGCCGTTGCTCGCGGTTTTCGTGGCTTCGTGCACCGGTGCCGGAGCGGGCGGCGCGGCGGCCGCGTTCGCGACTTGCTGCGTCGGCTCGGTACCGGCGGCGTTGGTGCCGCTCGCCGCGCCCACTTCTTCGATGACCGCGATGGCGGTGCCGATCGGCACGGTGTCGCCCTCTTTGACCAGCACTTCTTTGATGACGCCGGTGACGGGCGAGGGCACTTCGGCGTTCACCTTATCGGTCGAGACTTCGAGGAACGCTTCGTACTTTTCGACCGGGTCGCCGACTTTCTTCAGCCACGTCGCGACCGTGCCTTCGGTGACGGTCTCGCCGAGCTGCGGCATCGTAATCGTCGTTGCCATTTAGAACTTCACCATCTCCCGCATCGCCTGCGCCATCTTGGCGGGCGACGACATGTATTCGTGTTCGAGCGGCTCCGCGTAGCCCATCGCGGGAACGTCGGGCGCGCAGAGGCGGCGGATCGGTGCGTCGAGCGAGAAGAGGGCCTCTTCCGCGACCATCGCCGAGATCTCGGCGCCGATTCCACCGAACTTGTTGTCCTCGTGAATGATGAGGAGCTTGCGCGTTTTTTCGACGCTCTCGAGGATCGTCGCGCGATCCATCGGACGGATCGAGCGCAGGTCGATCACCTCGACCGACAGGCCCTCGGATTCGAGCTGCTGCGCCGCTTCGAGCGCCCAGTGCACGTAGAGACCGTACGAGACGACGGTGAGCTGGTTGCCGGCCTTCTTCACGTCGGCCTTGCCGAGCGGAATCGTGTAGTGGCCTTCGGGCACTTCGCCTTTGATCAGACGATACGTCTTCTTGTGCTCGAGGAAGAGCACGGGATCGGGATCGTCGATCGCGGCGTTGAGCAAGCCCTTGATGTCGGCCGGGAACGAGGGCGCGACGATCTTGAGGCCGGGCACGTGGTAGAAGAGCGCTTCGATCGAGACCGAGTGCGAGAGCGCGCCGCGCACGCCGCCGCCGTAGGGCGTGCGGATCACGAGCGGGCACGTGTACTCGCCGTTCGAACGATAGCGCGTCTTCGCCGCTTCGCCGACGATCTGGTTGAACGCCGGATAGATGAAGTCGGCGAACTGAATCTCGGCGATCGGGCGCAGGCCCTCCATCGCCATGCCGACCGCGATGCCGACGATCGAAGCTTCGGCGATCGGCGTGTCGATCACGCGCTGCGCGCCGAACTCGTTGATGAAGTCCTTGGTGATGAGGAAGACGTTGCCGCGCGCACCGACGTCCTCGCCGAGGATCACCGTGCGGTCGTCGTTCTTCATCGCTTCATAGAGCGTCTCGCGAACCGCTTCGACGTTGTTGAGGATCTTCGATCCGGTGGTGCTCACTGCCACGGCTGCCAGGCTCCTTCGTACAGGTGCGTATAGAGATCCGAAGCCTGCGGATAGGGCATCGCTTCGGCTTT
>JAGWSR010000151.1 GCA_028869385.1 bacterium | reverse complement strand
CATGCTCAACGCCTACGCGGGCATCATCATCAATACCGGCGAGGATAACTACCTCACCACCGCCGACGCGGTGGAGCAAGCGCCCGCCGTGCTCGCATCGCAGTTCATCAACGAGGAGTTCGCGCATCGCGCGGGCATGCCCGACGAGCAGATCGGGCTCGGCGACGCCTACGAAATCAACCCCGATCTCCAGGACGGGTTTCTCTATCAAGTCGCGCAGGCGCAGCTTACGCGCCAGATCTTCCCGAAGGCGCCGCTCAAGTACATGCCGCCGACCAAGCACATGACCGGCGACGTGTTCAAGGGCCACTTGATGGACGCGATGTTCAACCTCACCTCGGTGATGACGAACCAGACGATCCATCTCGTCGGCATGTTGACCGAGGCGATTCACACGCCGTTCCTCGGCGATCGCGCGCTCTCGATCGAGAATGCGCGCTACATCATGAATACGGCGCGACACTTCGGCGACGAGATCGCGTTCAAACCGAACGGCACGATCGAGCGCCGCGCGCAGGCGGTGCTCACCGACGCGCAAGCGCTCTTGGAGCGCGTGGCCGATATGGGCCTGATGACGGCGATCGAGGCCGCCGTCTTCGCCGACGTCTCGCGCTCGCCCGACGGCGGACGCGGATTCGACGGCGTGTTCGCGCGCGGCGACGGGTATTGGAATCCGTTCGATGATGCCCTTCGACAAGCTCAGGGTGACACGGGTGCAGCTCAGGGTGACACGGGTGCAGCTCAGGGTGATGCGATGGGGGTGGGGCGATGAGTCAGGTGATCAAGCCGTACGGCGATACGATGAACGACGGCAAGGTGCAGCTGTCATTCACGCTACCCGTCGAGTGGAGCGAGGCGGCCGACGAAGCGGCGCGCCAACTCGTCACCAAGATGGGCTTCGCCGACGTGCAGGTGGTCGAGGGGCGCCGCATCGCGACCAACTTCTCGTTCTTCGTCGTCTATGCGAGCACGCCGCAGAGCATCGATTTCTCGACGATTAAGGCGCCGTCGGCCAAGACGCACGCGATGTCGATGGAAGAGATCGACGCGTACGTCGTCGAGCATCTCGGTCGCAAGCTGCGCGTGGCGGGCGCGTGCATCGGCACCGACGCGCACACCGTCGGAATCGACGCGATCCTCAACATGAAGGGCTACAAGGGCGACTACGGTCTCGAGCGCTACCAGCAGTTCGAGACCTTCAACTTGGGCAGCCAAGTCGCGGTCGAAGACTTCGTGCGCTTCGCCAAGGAGCACGCGGTCGACGCGCTCTTGGCCTCGCAGGTGGTGACGCAGAAGGGGAGCGACATCAAGAACTTCACGGCGCTCGCGGAACTGCTCGAAGCCGAAGGGCTGCGCGACCGGGTCGTGCTGATCTGCGGTGGTCCGCGGGTCACGAACCTGATGGCGAGCGAAATCGGCTACGACGCGGGCTTCGGGCGCGGCACGCTGCCGAGCGAGGTCGCGGCCTTCGTCGCCACGACCCTGGCGGCGCGGCTCGCGGCGGCGCGCTGACGCTGCATGGTTACCCTGCGCCCGTAGCCAATACGAGACGACGTGCTCAGCGATCTTCTCGGTTGGTTCACCGGTAAAGACGCCAACCGCCGCAAGTATCCTCGCAAGCGAAAGCCGTATCGCGCGACGGTCTCGGTCGACGCCGGGCTCTCGCAGAAGCCGGCTATCGGCTTGGATATCAGCGGCGGCGGTTGCTGCGTCCTCACGCAAGAGCCCGTGGGACGAGATGAATTCGAAGTGCGTGCGACGATCGACACGCGCGTCGTGCGCATGCGCGCGAAGGCGGTCTGGCAAGATACGGTCGCGCATCAGGGCAAGTCGGTATGGCGCTACGGCATGCGCTTTACCGGCATCTCCGCCGACGATTGGGACGCGATCATTCGCTACACGACCGATCAGCCCGTCGCCGACGTGAACAAAGCGCAAGAAGAACTCGTCACCGTGCGGATGACGCCCGACGACGCCAATCGGCTGCTGCCGGTCGCGCTCCAGCACCGCCTGCTGCTCATGCTCGTCGAGCGTCGCCGCCTCGCGCCGCTGCAAGAGAACGTGACGCCGCTCGTGCAGTACTTCTACTCCGGCCTCGCGCGCAGCAACAATCAACTCGTGCATCGTCTGACGATTCAGTCCAAAGTCGTCGGCCCGGAAGGCGCCGAGATCTACGAGACGCGCTTCATCTTCGACGATCAAGGCACGAACATTCAAGTGCTCAACTAGCCGCCCAAGAACGAGACCTTTGCACCGTGGCTAAAACCGCCCTCATCACCGGCATCACCGGCCAGGATGGCTCGTATCTCGCCGAGCTCTTGCTCGAGCGCGGATATCGCGTCGTCGGCATGACGCGCCGCACCTCGACCGACGTGCACGAGCGCATCCAGCACATCGTGGACGACATCGAGTTCGTCTCGGGCGATCTGCTCGACCAAAACTCGATGACCTCCATCGTCGCCTCGGTGCAGCCCGACGAAGTCTACAACCTCGCGGCGCAATCGTTCGTACCGACGTCGTGGCAGCAACCCGTGCTCACCGGTGAGTTCACCGCGCTCGGCGTCACGCGCGTGCTCGAAGCCATCCGTGCGGTCAATTCGAAGATTCGCTTCTATCAAGCGTCGAGTTCGGAGATGTTCGGCAAGGTCGTCGAGGTGCCGCAGCGCGAGTCCACGCCGTTCTACCCGCGCAGTCCGTACGGCGTTGCCAAGGTGTACGGCCATTGGATCACGGTAAACTATCGCGAATCGTACGACATGTTCGCGTGCAGCGGAATCCTGTTTAACCACGAAAGCGCTCGTCGAGGCAAGGAATTCGTCACGCGTAAGATCTCCGACGGCGTGGCGCGCATCAAGCTCGGGCTCGCGAAGCAGCTCGCGCTCGGCAATCTCGACGCGCAGCGCGACTGGGGTTTTGCGGGCGATTACGTGCGGGCGATGTGGCTGATGCTGCAGCAAGACGTGGCCGACGATTACGTCGTCGCGACGGGCCGCACGCACAGCGTGCGCGATTTCGTACGCGTGGCCTTCGAGGTTGCGGGACTCGGCGCGTTCGAGCCGTTCGTCGTACAGGATCCGCGCTTCATGCGGCCCGCCGAGGTGGATCTGCTGATCGGCGATCCGTCGAAGGCGCGCGAACGGCTCGGCTGGGAGCCGCAGGTTTCGTTCGAACAATTGGTCGAGATGATGGTGCGCGCCGATATCGATCGCTTGAGCGCGCTCGCGCGAGGCTGACGCGATGCGCGCGCTCGTCACCGGCGCGACGGGCTTCGTCGGTCGTTACCTCCTCGAAGCGCTCGATGCGAGCGGTGTCGAAACCCTCGCCTGCGGCGGACCGAACGACGCCGACGCGTTTCCGATCGATCTCGCCGATCCGGCGAGCCTGCGCGCGGCGCTCGATCTCGCTCGGCCCGACGTCGTCTTTCACCTCGCCGCGCAGACGTTCGTGCCCGACGCGCTCGCCGCGCCCGAGGCGACCTACCGCGCGAACGTCCTGGGCGTCGCGCACCTCACGCAGGCGATGCGCGAGTACGCGGGCGGCGGCGAACGCCTGCCGCGCCTGCTCTTCACGAGTTCGGCCGAAGTGTACGGCGCGCAGTCGCCCGATCGTTTTCCGCTCGTCGAAACGACGCCGCCGAATCCGTCCAACCCCTACGCGGCGAGCAAGGCGGCGGCCGAGATGCTGCTGCTCGGCGAGGCACGCGCCTACGGGCTCGACGTGGTGATCGCGCGCGCGTTCAACCACATCGGCCCCGGACAGAGCGATCGCTTCGTGGTCGCGAATTTCGCCGCGCAGCTCGCGCGCATCGCCGCCGGAAGCGAGCCGACGATGTACGTGGGCAATCTCGACGCGAAACGCGATTTTCTCGACGTGCGCGACGTCGTGGCGGCCTACGTCGCGCTCGCGACGCACGGCGCGAGAGGCGAGACCTACAACATCGCGAGCGGCGCGGCGCGCTCGATTCGCGAATTGCTGCGCGAACTGATCATCGCGGCGCACGTACCCGTGGAGGTACGCGACGATCCGGCGCGCATGCGCCCCTCCGACGTTCCGCTCTTTGTCGGAGACAACGGCAAGCTGCGGGCCGCGACGGGATGGGCACCGAGCATCCCCTTCACGCGCTCGATCCGCGAAATCTGGGAAGCCGCCCTTCGACACGCTCAGGGTGACACGGGGCCTAGCTCACGTTGACACGGGGCCGAGCTCTCTGTGACGTGGGGGCGCGCTTGCGGTGATGCGTTCCTGACGATACAGGTGCGGGGTTGTGGGGACCCGTAGTAGGGTAGCCTCATGACCGATCCACGTTCCGAAGAATTTCAAGCGTTCGTCTTCAAAAATCGCGGTACGCTGCTCGCGATCCCCGCGGCGGTGCTCGCCGCGTTCGGAAAGCCGAGCGCGACGAGCGTTGCGGTCGGTCTGCCGCTCGCTATCGCGGGCGAGCTCGTGCGTTGCTGGGCCGTCGGGTACTCCGGCGTGACCACACGCGGCGATCACGTCGAGGCGCCCAAGCTCGTGACGGCCGGTCCGTACGCGCACGTTCGCAACCCGCTCTATGTGGGCAATTTCATCACGGCGCTCGGCTTCGGGATCGCGTTCACCGGCAAGAACTCGTTCGGCGAGAAGCTCGCACTGCTCGGCGCCTCGCTCGGCACGATGGCTGCCGTGTATGCGACGATCATTCCGCACGAAGAACAATTTCTGCACTCGCAGTTCGGCGAAGATTTCGAACGCTATTGCGAGCGCGTCCCTCCGCTCGTGCCGCAGGCCGAGCCCGCGGCGGAGCAGCACGGATCGTGGGATCCCTCGGTGATCAAAGAGGCCGAGACCCGCACCTTCGCGACCTTCGGCGCGATGTTCGCGGTGCTGTTGCTCAAGACGCTCAAAGCGTAGGTTCGTCCGTGCGATGAGCACGCAGCGCCGTCTCTGGCTCGCACTCATCCTCGCCGGCGCCGTCGCCGCGCTCGAGTTTTGGGGCGGCGCGATCTCGCACAGTCTCGCGCTCCTCACCGACGCCGTGCACGTATGCACGGACGTGTTCGCGCTTGCGGTCGCGCTCGTCGCGTCGGTCGTGGCGGCGCGTCGCGCCGATAGCCGTAAGACCTGGGGCTACGGACGCATCGAGGTGCTCGGCGCGTTGTTGAACGGCACGCTGCTGCTCGGAGCGACGGCGGTGCTCGTGTACGAAGCGATTCGCCGCTTCGGAGCGCCGGTCGAGCCGCACGGCGCCACGATGACGGCGGTCGCGACGATCGGGTTGATCGCGAACGTCACGATCGGCCTCACGCTCGCGCACGGTCACGCGCACGAAGAGAATCTCAACATACGCGCCGCGCTCTTTCACGTGGCGGGCGACGCGCTCGGTGCGTTCGCCGTGATCGTCGGCGGCATCGCCATCTCGCTCACCCGCGCCGCCTGGATCGATCCGCTCCTCTCGATCTTCGTCGCGGCGATCATCATCGCGGGCATCGTGCGCGTGCTGCGCGACGCGACCGACGTGCTGCTCGAGAGCACGCCTCGCGGCATCGACTGTGACGTCGTCGAGGCGCGGATGCGCGCGGTCGCGGGGGTGAGCGGCGTGCACGACCTGCACGTGTGGAGCATCGGAAGCGGATCGTACGCCATGTCGGCGCACGTGCTGCTCGAGGATCGAGCCCTCGCGCGCGGCGGCGAGATTCTCGACTGCCTGCGTCGCCTGCTCCGCGAGAGCTTCGGCATCGGCCACGTCACGGTGCAGGTGGAGGCCGAGCACTGCGACCCCGGCGGCATCGTCATTTGCCGCTCCGACACGTAGCGCGCGGGGTGCGAGAAGAGTCTCCCTGCAAGTAAATGGCGCATACGCCCCGAAGGCGCGGCAGGTTATGGCCTCTATGAACTCATCCGCCGTCGTCCTTTCAACCGCCCGCACGCCCTTCGGCAAGCTCGGCGGCGCCCTCTCCTCGCTCGATGCCACGACGCTAGGCGCCGTGGCCCTGATCGGCGCCCTGCGCCGTGCCGGGCTCGATCCCGCCGCGATCGAGCACGTGATCTTCGGCGAGGTGCTCCAGGCGGGCGTGGGGCAGAACCCCGCGCGCCAGGTGCTCTTCAAGTCGGGGCTCGCGAAAACGACGACCGCCGAGACGATCAACAAGGTCTGCGCGTCGGGCATGCTCGCCGTCGCGAACGCGATGCGCCTGATCAACACCGGCGCGAACGCCGTGGTCGCCGCCGGCGGCATGGAGTCCATGTCGAACGCGCCGTATCTGCTCAAAGAGGCGCGCACGGGCTATCGCTTCGGCGACGGCAAGTTGATCGACGCGATGGTGCACGATGGTCTGTGGGATCAGTACTTCCCGATGACGATGTCCACGCAGGGCAGCATCGTGGCGAACGAATTCGGTATGTCGCGTGAAGAGCAGGATCGCTTCGCGTACGAGAGCCATCGTCGCGCCCACGCCGCGCACGAGGCGGGGAATTTCGCCGACGAGATCGTGGCCGTGAAAGTTGCGAACAAGGCTAAAGGCAAGGTCGTCATGGACGAACTGCCGCGCGTCGCGCAGGCGCGCGTGCCCGCGGCCGTCGGCGGCAGCGACAAGGTGTGGAATCACGAGCCCTCGGCGCAGTTCACGCTCGACTACGCGAAATGGGCGCCGTTCGTCACCGGCGACGTGCCCTTCACGCTCGTCGATCGCGACGAGCCGGTGCGCGGCGACGCGAGCATCGAGGCGATGGCCAAGCTCAAGCCGCTCGAAAAAGACGGCACGATCACCGCGGCCAACGCGCCCGGCGTCAACGACGGCGCGGCCGCGCTGATCCTGGCCGATGCCGCGTACGCAAAGCAGCACGGGCACGAAGCGCTCGCGACGGTCGTGGATCACGCGACGGTCGGCTGGGACTCGCCGTACATCTGCCTCACGCCCGCGATGGCGGCGCAGAAGTTGATGGAGCGTCACGGCCTCAAGACGAGCGACATTGCCGTGTGGGAGATCAACGAGGCGTTCTCGGCGGTCGCGATCACCTCGGCGCGCAACCTCGGCATCGGCGAAGAGATGCTCAACCAGTTCGGCGGCGCGGTGGCCATGGGTCATCCGATCGGCGCATCGGGCGCGCGTATCACGGGCACGCTGATCAACCAGCTGCGCAAGCGCGGCGGCGGCTACGGTATCGCCGCGATCTGCTCGGGCGGCGGCCAGGGCGACGCGCTCCTGGTGCGCGTGGACTGATCCTTCGACAAGCTCAGGATGACACAGTAGAGCTCAGGATGACACAGTAGAGCTCAGGATGACACGGTAGCGCTCAGGATGACACGGTAGCGCTCTGGATGACACAGTTGTAAGTTCAGGATGACAATGTTGTGAAAATTCTCGTTATCGGTGCCGGGCAGATGGGGTCCGGCATCGCGCACGTGGCCGCGCAGAGCGGGCACACCGTTCTGCTCAACGACCGCGCTCCCGAATTCATCGAGCGCGGTCTCGGCGTTATCGCGAAGAACCTCAACCGCAGCGTCGAGAAGGGCAAGCTCGATGCGGCCGAACGCGACGCGATTCTCGCGCGCATCGTACCGCATCCGGCGCTCGAACGGCTCGACGGCGTCGAGATCGCGATCGAAGCGGCGAGCGAGCACCTCGAGACCAAACTCGAACTCTTCCGCAAACTCGATGCCGAACTGCCGCCGAGCGCGATCCTCGCGAGCAACACGTCGTCCATCTCGATCACGCTGCTCGGTGGCGCCACCAAGCGCGCCGAGCGCGTGATCGGCATGCACTTCATGAATCCCGTGCCGGTGATGGCCCTCGTCGAGATCATTCGCGGCATCGCGACCTCGCAAGAGACCTACGACTTCACCGAGTCGCTGGCGAAACAGATGGGCAAGACGCCCGTCGAAGTGCGCGATTTTCCGGGATTCGTTTCGAATCGCGTGCTGATGCCGATGATCAACGAAGCGATCTACGCGTTGTACGAGGGCGTCGGTTCCGTCGAGGCGATCGACACGGTGATGAAGCTCGGCATGAACCATCCGATGGGACCGCTCACGCTTGCGGATTTCATCGGGCTCGATACGTGCCTCGCGATCATGAACGTGCTCTACGACGGCTTCGCGGATTCCAAATACCGTCCGTGTCCGTTGCTCAAGCAGTACGTCGCCGCAGGGTGGCTCGGTCGCAAGAGCGGCCGCGGCTTCTACACGTACAACTGATGCTCGACGCCGGCGTCGCGCGCGCGCAGTTCGACCTCACCGACGAGCAACGCCAGATCGCGGCGCTCGCCGCGGAGATCGCGCAGCGAGAGATCGCTCCGCACATCGCGCAGTGGGATCGCGAACACACCTTCCCGCGTGCGCTGTATACGAAGCTCAACGACGCGGGCATCATGGGCATCATCGTGCCCGAGTCGCACGGCGGCGTCGGCGCCGATTACGTGTCGTACGCGCTCGCGATCGAAGAGCTCGCGCGCATTGACGCGGGAACCGCGGTGACCGTCTCGGTGCATTCGATGATCGCCTCGGCGATCGTGCGCCTCGGCAACGAAGCGCAGCAGCAGCAGTGGCTTCCGAAGCTCGCGAGCGGCGATACGATCGCGGGCTTCGCGCTCACCGAACCGGATTGCGGTTCCGACGCGGCGTCGCTGCGCGCGAGCGCCAAGCGCGTCGAGGGCGGATATCTGCTCAACGGGCGCAAGCAGTGGTGCACGAACGGCAGCTACGCGGGCGTCACGATGGGAATGTTTCGCACCGGCGGCGGCGGTGCGCGGGGCGTGAGCGCGTTTCTCATCGACAACGCGTCGAAGGGCATCACGGTCGAGAAGGTGACCGAGAAGCTCGGCATTCACACGAGCAACACGTGCGATCTCGCATTCGACGACGTCTTCGTTCCCCACGAGGCATTGCTCGGCAACGAAGGCGACGGCTTCGGTTCGGCGATGACGGCGCTCGCGGGCGGACGCATCGGCATCGCGTCGCAGGCGGTCGGCATCCTCGCGGGTTGTCTCGATCAATCGGTCGCGTTCGCGAAGGATCGCGTCGCGTTCGGCCGGGCGATCGGCGCGTTCGAGGGCGTCTCGTTCAAGATCGCGCAGATGGCGATGGATCTCGATGCCGCGCGCCTGCTCGTATATCGCGCGGCGGGCCTCGCCGATGCCGGCAAGCCGTTCGTCGTCGAAGCGAGCAAGGCGAAACTCTTCGCGTCAACCGCGGCGCGCAAGCATGCGGCTGAGGCGCTGCAGATTCACGGCGGCTACGGCTATACGACCGAATTTCCGATCGAGCGTTTCTACCGCGATGCGAAGATTACGGAAATCTACGAGGGAACCTCGGAGATCCAGCAGATCATCATCGCGAGGTCGCTGCTGGGAAAACTGGACTAAAACGTACCAAGCCGCCCCTCGTAGAGGAGCGGCTTGGATGATGGCGCGTTGGCCGAACCGACCGTTTCACGCTAACACACCGGGCGCGTCATCGCAATGCGATCGCGACTGGAACCTGCGGGAATCGAACCCGCTGCGGCGTGAATCGTCGGTTCGACCGTCGACACCATCGAAAGGCCCCAGCGCGGGCACCATCACGCGTCAACAGGAGAGTAACAAGAGCACGCCATGAATCTCATGGAGTATCAGGGTAAGGAACTGTTCCGCCGCAGCGGCATTCCGGTTCCGCGCTCGCAGCACTGCACGACGCCCGACGAAGTCGCGGCGTTCATCGAACAAAACCCCGGCAAATGGGTCGTCAAGGCTCAGGTGCTGATGGGCGGCCGCGGCAAGGCCGGGAAGATCAAGTTCGCGACGAACGCGGACGAAGGCCGCAAGGTCGCGCAGGAGATCATGGCGACGCCGATGCCGCCGAACCGTCAAAACCCGAACGGTGAGGCGATCAAATCGCTGCTCGTCGAGGAGACGCTCGACGTCGCACTCGAAGCGTACTGCGCGATCAGCGTCGATCGCACGACGAAGAAGCCCGCGGTCATCGTCACCAAATTCGGCGGCATGGACGTCGAAGAGGTGCACGACAAGCATCCCGAGTCGTTCAGCACGTTCTTCGTGGATACGGCGATCGGGTATTCGCCCTTCATCGGACGAAAGCTCGCGTTCTCGACCGATCTCGACCCCGGCTATCGCAAGCAGTTCCCCGCGATTCTCGCCGGCATGTACGAGCTGTTCTTCGCTTACGGCGCGAAACTCGTCGAAATCAATCCGCTCGTACTCACCAAAGACGGCCGTGTGATCGCGGCCGACGCGAAGGTGGAGCTCGACGACGACGCGCTCTTCCGCCACCCCGAATTCAAGCAGTGGCAGACGGTGCTGCCGCTCGATGAAGACGAGACGCTCGCGACCGATGCGGGCTTGGGTATTCGCAATTTCCGTCGCTTCGGTGGGACGGTCGGCACGATGGCCAACGGCGCCGGGCTCGCGATGGGCACGATGGACGCGGTCAAGAACGCCGGCGGCGAGATCGCGAACTTTCTCGACGTCGGCGGCGGCGCCAATGCCGAGCGCGTGCGTAAGTGCTACGAGCTGGTGGTGAATCACACGAACGCCAAAGTGTTCTTCATCAACATCTTCGGCGGCATCACGCGCGGCGACGAAGTCGCGAAGGGCATCGTCGAAGCGTTGAACACGACCAAGTCGCGCAAGATTCCGCTCGTGATCCGCTTGACGGGAACGAACGAAGTAGAAGGCCGCCGTATCCTCGCGGAAGCTGGCATGACGCCGGTCGAAACGATGGACGAAGGCGCCAAACGCGCCGTCGAACTCGCCGCCGTGTCATCCTGAGCCTGTCGAAGGATTCATTTACATGTCGATTTTCTTAGATAAGAACAGCAAGGTCTTCGTGCAGGGCATCACCGGCGCGGAAGGCTCGTATCACACCGGACGCATGCTCGCGTACGGCACCAACATCGTCGGCGGCGTGACGCCGGGCAAGGGCGGCCAAAAGACCGAGCACGGCTTGCCCGTCTTCAACACCGTCGAAGAGTGCGTCGCCGCGACCGGCGCGACGCATCAGTGCATCTTCGTTCCGCCGGCCGGTGCGGCCGACGCGCTTTTCGAAGCGTACGAAGCGGGAATCCGTTTCTCGGTCTGCATCACCGAAGGCGTGCCGGTGCACGACATGCTGCGCGTCGTCGGCGCGACGCCCGGCATGCGCATCATCGGCCCGAACTGCCCCGGCCTCATCTCGCCGGGTAAATCCTCGATCGGTATCATGCCGGGTCACATCTTCAAAGAAGGCAACGTCGGCCTCATCTCGCGTTCGGGAACGCTGACGTACGAAGTCGTCGATGGGCTCACGCGCGCGGGACTCGGACAGTCCACCTGCGTCGGCATCGGCGGCGACCCGATCATCGGCACCACGTTCGTCGATTGCTTGCGCGAGTTCGCGAACGACGCGCAGACCAAGGCGATCGTGATCTGCGGTGAGATCGGCGGATCCGACGAAGAAGATGCCGCCGCGTTCGTCAAGGAGCATCTCGCGGGCATGCCGATCGTCGCGTTCGTCGGCGGCCGCAATGCACCGCCGGGCAAATCGCTCGGCCACGCGGGCGCGATCATCTCGGGCGGCTTCGGTACGCCGGAGAGCAAGATCAAAGCATTCCAGGCAGCGGGAGTACCAGTCGCGGAGCGTCCGTCGGATATTCCGAAGCTTCTCGCCGAGCGCATGGCCGCGGTATAACGCTTTTTCGCGTCGCCGTTGTCACAAATGAGAGGTCGCTGACGATTCAGCGACCTCTCATTTTTTAAGCTCCGTTAAAGGAGGCGACCTTTGTCGAGAGAATCGTCAAGATCACGTCACATGGGAACCGCGGAGAGGCTCGCGCCGCTCAGCGTTTCGCATGTTGTCGTCGTGTCGGCACGTTCGTCGGCACGTATGTCACTCACATCTACTGAGGGCTATCAATTTGAATAGCAAACGAACCCTCCGTCAGGTGGCCGTGGCGCTGCTTCTTCTCGTCGCCTTCCTGTTCCAGGGAACATGGGCACTGGCAGGTACGACGGGCGGTCTCAGCGGCGTTGTTACGGACACCAAGGGGGCACCGGTTGCGGGAGCAGCTGTCAAGCTGGTCTCCGCTTCGCAGGTCGTCTCCGCGAAGACGGACGCGTCGGGGCACTTTTCGTTCCTCTCGCTCGAGCCGGATACGTATACCGTCTCGATCGATAAGGACAACTTTGCTCCCCTGAACGTTGTGGGCGTCACGGTCTTTGCAGACCAACAGCAGACGCTCACGTTCCAACTCTCTCCGCAACTCAAGACGATCGCGAAGGAAACCGCTGCGGCGGCGAGCTCGCTCGTCAAGGGCTCGGTCGGCGCTGACATCTACAGCGTCAACTCGTCGCAGATCGCGGCGTCGCAGTCGCTCGGCGGCGGCGGTAACCTCAACAGCGCCTACTCGGCGATGTCGTCGGTTCCCGGCGTGAACGTGCCGATCGGCGGCTCCGGCTGGAACTCGAACGTCGTGTACGTTCGCGGCTCCCAGTCGTTCTTCACCGGCTTCGAATACGACGGCGTTCCGGTCAACCGCGCCTTCGACAACTACAACTCCTCGACCGAGTCGAACCTCGGCCTTCAGGAGCTGCAGGTGTACACGGGCGGTGGCCCGTCGTCGAACGCGAGCTCGGGCACCTCGGGCTTCATCAACCAGGTCATCAAGACCGGTACGTACCCGGGCTATGCCACGCTGAGCGGCGGCATCGCGAGCAACGCGTTCTACCACCAGCTCAAAGCCGAAGCGGGCGGCGCAACGCCGGATCGTCGCTTCAGCTACTACGCTGGTTTCAGCGGCTACAATCAGGACTTCCGCTTCCTCGATAACAGCAACGGGGCGGGCCTGATGGGTGCCGGCGGCATCTACTCCGACTACTCGTCGGCGAACAACGGCCTCGGCGGAAACGTCGCCTTCGGCGGCGGCGCGCTCTCGTTCTGTAACCAGAACACCGGCGCGACCTCGGCTGCGGTCCTGGCCTCGGCCGCGGGTACGGCGCTCAACAACACCTACGGCTCGACCAACCTCTGCCTCTTCCCGTACACGGGCATCTCCGGTCTGCAGAGCAACATTGCCGACCGCGAGAACGTCATCAACCTGCACTTCGCGATTCCGCGCAAAGACGGCCAGCGTGATGACCTCCAGCTCCTCTGGAGCGGCTCGATGCTGAAGACGCAGTACTACGGATCGGTCAACGACGTCGGCGGATACAACCAGTACACGCTGGCGCAAGAAGGCGTTCCGTACAACTACCCCGGCACGACGAACCTTCCGCCGTACAACCTCGGCGGTCTCTACACCGGAAATGGTGCCGCGGTCGGCTGCCTCCTCACCGGCGGCTGCGCGTATCCGTGGTACGCCGATGCGTGGGTGTATAACGCGCGCTTCGGTCAGAGCATCCAGAACATGGCTCCGTCGGTGTACCTGTCGCCTGACAGCAACCCGTCGCGCGGCATGTTCTCGCAGCTTCCCGCGAACTCGCGTGATGGTATCTACAACGATACCGGCATCGTGAAGATGCAGTACACGCACGCGCTCGGCCAGCGCGCGTTCGCACGCCTCTCGGCCTACACGTTCTACTCCGACTGGGATCAGACGGGCGAGAACTCGACCGAGGCGAACTACCTCTTCGGTTATCCGGCCCAGGCCCTCGCGGCCAACTACATCCTCAGCACGCACACCACTGGTGGTGAGTTCCAGCTGACGGATGAAATCAACGACAAGCACCTCCTGCAGTTGACCGCCAACTACACGGAAGCGAACGTCCTGCGCGACAACAACAACGGCTTCGCGGCCGGTGGCGCGCTCGGACAGACCTCGCCGTTCGGCCTCTTCACGTACAACGCGAGTGCGCCGGCCGGTACGGATCCCTACACCTGCTACAACCCGGGCACCGGTGCGGCCTACGCGGGCTGCTACTCGGCGATCTCGAGCGCGAACTCGCGCGTGTACAGCGCGGCGCAGGTCGCGAACGGGTTCTTCAACCCCGCCGGCGGACCGCCGGCCGGCTCGGCCGCCGCACTTGCGGGCGCACAGTACGTGAGCCTGTGGGACGGCCCGACGAAGGGTTCGTACAACACGGTTAAGCCGGAGTTCCTCAACGTCTCGCTCAGCGACCAGTTCCGTCCGAACGACCGCTGGCTCTTCAACCTGAGCGCGCGTTACGAGAACTACCTCTACAAGCTCCCGGATAGCACGACGCAGGCAGACGGCTTCTATGCGGACATCGCATCGAACTACTACTGCTACAACACGACCCCGGGATCCGAGGGCGTCTTCTCGGCTCCGCTGCTTCCGGGTCAGTTCCCGCCGGCGAGCCCGGCCGCGACGACTCAGGACTGCAACACCTACGTCGCCACGACGCTCGGTCAGCCGAGCGCAACCGGTTGGGTTCACCCGAACGGCACGGTGCAGGACGGTGTGCAGGCCCCGAACTTCACGGTGAACTCGCCGAACTCGTACAAGCTCGACTACTGGTCGGCCCGCTTCTCGGGCACCTACACCCAGTCGCCGGATACCGTCTGGCGCTTCTCGGGTGGCCGCTTCATCGAGCCGCCGATCTCGGCGTCGGTGCAGTACCTCGATCAGTCGGGTAACAACACCGCGCTTTGGGCGAACTTCATGGGTCTCGGCTTCTTCACGCCGTTCCATAACGTTCCGGCCCAGACCGCGAGCCAGTATGACGTCTCGCTCGAGCGTCACATCCGCGGAACGGATATCAGCTTCAAGCTGACGCCGTTCTACAACCTCACGAACGGTTACCAGGCCCAGTCGTTCATCGGTTCGGGCTTCGTGACCCAGGTCCCGATCGGCAAATTCCGCAGCGAAGGCGTCGAAGCGGCAGTCACCAAGGGTGACTTTGCGAAGAACGGCCTTTCGGGTTCGTTGTCGGTGACGTACACGGACGCGAAGGTGCAGTTCCAGAGCGGTCTGGTCAACGGCTTCGGCGTAAACCAGATCGGCGTCTACAACCAGGCGATCAAGGACTACAACGCCCTCGCGAAGGGCGGCTCGCAGAACTTTGCGTGCTTCAACTTCGCCGGTGCGAACGCCGGTACCGGAATCGGTACGGCGGGCACGGCCGCGACGTGCGCCGCGGGTACGGTGACCAATCCGTACTTCAACGCACCGCAGCAGGCGCTGCTTGATCCGAGCGGCTGGTATGCCCCGACGAGCGACGTCGCTCTTCCGGGCGTCAACACGGGCCTCGGCATCTACGATGCGCCGTGGGTGACCACGCTCATCCTGAACTACCGTAAGGATAAGCTGGCGATCACGCCGAGCCTCCAGCTCGTCTCTGGCTCGTCGTACGGCTCGCCGTTCACCACGCAGGGTCTCGACCCGCGCGAGTGCACGGCCAACGACACCGCCGCTACCGACCCGGCGCAGTGCGCCTGGACCTCGGTGCTCGGTGCCGGTGCGACCCAAACGGGTCTGCTCTACGTGCCGAACTGGCAGACGGGAACGTTTGACGGCGTCGGTCAGTACCGCAACCCGAACCTGATGGTGGGTAACATCGCCGTCAGCTACGACCTCTCGCCGAAGGTCAGCCTCAACCTGACGCTCGCGAACGTGTTCCACACCTGCTTCGGTGGAAGCAAGGAGCCCTGGAGCACGCTCTACAAGCCGAGCTCGACGGTTTGCGGCTACGGTGCCAACGGTCTGCAGGTCTCGAACTACCAGTCGGGCGATGGCATGAAGACGCCGGGTAACTCCGCGTCCTACAACGCCGCCGCGAACGGTACGACGCTTGCCCCGTGGCAGTTCCAGTCGTACGCTCCGACGACGGGTTCGGGCGCCGGCTTCATCCCGGCTCCGTTCAACGCCTACCTGACGGTCAACGTCAAGCTCTAAGCTTCGGCTTCGAGCAAACGACCGCGACAACACGGTCGAAGAGGGCTCCCGCAATCGCGGGGGCCCTCTTTGCGCCTTGTGGTACGCTTCTCGGGATGCAGCACGGCTACAAGTGCGAAGACTGCGAGACGGCCGTCTTCCCAACCACCACCCGCACGGAGCTTCAGTGGCTTCGCAATCGTCTCCACGTCGCGCGCGAAGTCGCACAGCACTCGAGCGGTGGGCTCGATTCGTGGATGATGGAAGGGCTCGAGTTTTTGAACGATCACCAAGGACACGCGATCGTCCTCGTCGCTCGTCGTTAGCGCGAGGCACACGCCTGCATAGGAAAAACGAGCGGCGCCCTGAAGGCGCCGCTCGTTTTTCCTATGTTATCGAGAAGTTGGCTACTGCGGAATCCGCAGATGCTCTCCCGGCTGGATCGTCGACGCGAGCGCGAGGTGGTTCGCTTCGCTGATGCGATCGATGGTGTCTTGCACGTCGCCGGAGCTCGTATGGCGCGCGGCGATCGACCACAGCGTGTCGCCGGGCTTCACCGTGACGGTCGTGTACCGCTGCGCGCTCGCTGCATAGAGATGCATGTTCGAGAGCGACGGAAGCGCGACCATGAGGCTGAGCGCAGCCAGTGAGATCACCGGCATTAGACTGAACCGTTTGCGCCGTACCACTCTGCAAAAACTCCTTTGGCGTTACCGCCATATCTTGTGGCAAACGAGCGTTCGACCACCAATCGGTCTAGATATTGGGCCAAACAACTGTTCGTCCCCTAGATTTTAGCACATTCGATTCGCCATCTGTCAAGCTTGCTGCGAACGTATGTTTGCCACGAACGTACTTTCTGTGGTAGGTTATAGGGCATGGCCGTGCCATACGCATGGCTCTTTACCGCGAAATCTCTGCCAGGGGGCCAGGGTGATAGATAAACCGGCGACCGAACGTCAGCAGCGCATCCTCGAAGTGATCCGTGCCTTTACCGCGGAGCGGGGATACCCGCCCTCGGTGCGCGAGATCGGCGAGCGCGTCGGCCTCTCGTCGTCGTCCACCATCCACGCCCACCTTAAAGCGCTCGAGCGGCGCGGGCTGATCCAGCGCGACCCGACCAAGCCGCGCGCGATGCGATCCGAACCGAGCGGACCGCCCGTGAGTGCGGGGCCCGAAAGCGTGGTCATGCCGATCGTCGGCAAGGTCGCCGCGGGTGTGCCGATCACCGCCGAAGAGAACCTCGAAGGCGACTTCGTCTTGCCGAGCTCGTTCGTGTCGCGTGCCTCCGATGGGTTCATGCTTCGCGTGCAGGGCGACTCGATGATCGAGGCCGCGATCCTCGACGGCGACCTCATCGTGGTGCGCCCGCAGAAGACCGCGAGCAACGGCGAGATCGTGGTCGCGATGCTCGACGGCGAGGCCACCGTAAAGCGCTTCTACCGTGAGGACGGCCGCGTGCGGCTGCAGCCGGAGAATGCGAGCATGGCGCCAATCTACGCGAGCGATGTCGAGATCGTCGGTCGCGTCGAGGCTGTCGTCCGCCGCCTCTAAGTTCGCGCGCGTCGCGGAGTTGCCGTTCCTTGCGGCGACGCGCGACGCATTGCCGTGGTCCTTCATCGGGCTCCTCGCGGCCTTCGCGCTGCTGCTCCCCTTCGTGCGCGAGCCGGGCCCGTTCTTTAGCTCGACCTTCGGCCTGCGTATCTCCGGTGCGTTGCTCCCGGCCTTCGGCGTCATGGGCCTCGTGCTCGCGCCGTCGATCGGGTGGCAGTACGCGCGCCGCGTCGATCGAGCGCCGTGGCTCCTCGCCCTCGGCGCCGCCCTCGCCTATCTCGGGGCGTTGCCCCCACCTGGGGGCGGCGACGTGCTCGCGTACCTCCATGCCGTCGGGCCGAGCGGGCTCTTTCTCGCGCTGATCGCGAGCGGCGTGCTAGCGTTCCTCGTACGGGTGCTCGGCCGAGCCTGGCTCGCCTGCGCGCTCGTCGTGCTTCTCGCGCTCGCGACGCATCCGCTGCACATTTCGGTACCCGACGCGATCGCCCGCGCGCTCGTGCCGCTCGGACACCTAGGCGACAGCTATCCGGCGCTGATCCTCATCGTGCTGGTCGAAACGCTGCTCTGGTCGTGCGGTTTGCACGGACCCGCGCTGCTCGCGGCGGTCGTCACCCCGGTTTACTTCACGCTCCAGATGCAGAACCTCGATGCCTATCGGCACCATCTGCCGCTGCCGCATATCGTCGTCGTCTCGCTCTTTCTCTTCGTGTTTCCCGGCGGCGCGGGCGCGACGCTGCCGCTCGCGGCGCTGCTCGCGCTCTCACGCATCAAGCGCCTGCGCGCAATCGGTCGCGTCGCGCTGGTGCCCGCGCTCTTCAATACGAACGAACCGCTGCTCTTCGGGGCGCCGGTCGTGTTCAACCCGTATCTCGTGCCCCCGTTCGTGATCGTACCGTTGCTGCTCGCCACCACGACGTACTGCGCGGTCGCGTTCGGCTGGGTCGCGCGCGCCGCGTACTACATTCCGGGCGTGGTCCCGAGCGTCGTCGCCACGGTCGCCGCAACGCTGGACTGGCGTGCCGTCGTGCTCGTCGTCGCGAACATCGCGATCGCGTCGATCTGCTATCTGCCCTTCGTGCGCGCGTACGAGCGCCATCTCGAAGCCGACGCGCAGGTGCCGCCGCGAGAGGCGTTGGGCGATGCGGCGTGCGAATCAGGGCGCGTATGATCGACGATCTCTGCGCGCGCTTCAACATCTCGCCCGAGGTGCGCGATGCCGCACGAGCCGCGCATGCGCGTACGGCGGCGCTCGCCTATCCCGCGCAGGCGCGGGTGAAGGCGAACGTGCTGCGCGCGTTCTACGACGAAGGCTTGAACGAGAGCGATCTCGCCGGTTCCACCGGTTACGGCTACGACGATGCAGCGCGCGCGGGATACGAAGCGTTGATCGCGCGCATCTTCGGCGCGGAGCGGGCGCTCGCGCGCCTCTCCATCGTGAGCGGCACGCACGCGATCGTCACCACGCTTGCGGCCTGCGTCGCTCCCGGCGAGCGTCTGATCGCGGTCGCGGGACGCCCCTACGACACGCTGCGCAACGCGATCTGCGACGCACCCGAGAGTCTCGTGTCGCGCGGCATCGGCTACGAAGAGATCGCGCTGCGCGCCGACGGCTCGCTCGATATCGAAGCGATCGTCGCCGCGGTACGGCGTTCCGACGCGCGCGCGATCTTCGTGCAGCGCTCGCGCGGCTACGCGCCGCGGCCGTCGCTCGATATCGCCGCGTGCGCCGCGCTCTTCGCGGCGGTGAAGGAGGCGGCGCCGCACGTCCTGATGCTCGTGGACAACTGTTACGGCGAACTCGTCGAATCGACCGAGCCGACGCACGTCGGCGCGGATCTCGTCATGGGCTCGCTGATCAAAAATCTCGGGGGTTCGCTCGCTCCCGCCGGCGGCTACGTCGCCGGCCGCGCCGATCTCGTCGAGCGCGTCGCGGCGCGCCTCTACGCGCCGGGGCTCGGTGCGGCACTCGGGCCCTCGCTCGGCTTCGGGCGCGCGTTCGTGCAGGGACTCTTTCTCGCGCCGCTCGTCGTGGAGCAGACGCTGCGCGGTCTCGACTTTGCCGCCGCACTCTTCGACGAGCTCGGATTTGGTGTGGACCCGCTGCCGGGCGCGGTACGAACCGATATCGTGCAGGCGATCCGACTCGGTTCGACCGATCGTCTGCAGCGTTTCGCCGCGGGGCTGCAGCGCGCGATGCCGCTCAACGCGCGCTTCCGTCCCGAACCGGGCGCGGTGCCGGGGTACGTGGATGCGGTGATCATGTCCAGCGGGTCGTTCGTGGGCGGTGCCACGATCGAACTCTCCTGCGATGCGCCGCTACGCGCGCCGTACGAAGTCTATCTCCAGGGCGGCGTGATCACCGAGCATACGGTCGTCGGCGCGCTGTTCGCGGCGCAAGCCCTGCGTGATTGAAGGCGGCGCGCGCAGCGCAGAGAACACCTAGCCCCGGTGGGTACGCAAGAAGATCGCTCGCACGAACGCCGTTTCTTTCGAGCACGAGTCGCGTTCCCGGTGACGTTGATCGTTCCGGGGCACGAGCTGATCCTCAGCGGCACGGCGCTCGACGTGAGCCGCGGTGGCATGCGCGTCTCGACGACGACCGACCTCCCGATGGGTCAGCCGATCGTGATGCGCTTCACGTTGCCGCAAGGCGAACGTGAACTCTTGGTGCGCGCGAAGATCGTTCTGTCGTTCTACGACGCCGCCACAAAGACGTACGCGCACGGTATCGCGTTCACGCAGTACTCGTCGGCAGATTACGACGCGCTCGCGGGCTTCATGGCCGCGGCGGAGCTGGGCTAGAAGCGAGCCTCGCTCGATTCGCCCAAGAATCCGTAGAAGAAATAGCGATTTCCGTCGCCCGTCGTGATGACGATACGCGTGTCTTCGATGTCGGCCGACGTGACGGTCTTGCCGACCAATGTCTCCAGAATCGCCTGCGCCTGGACAAATTCGGCCTCGCGCAGTGCGTCCGGTTCCACCTCTATGAGCTCCAAGAGCTCGTCGATCCGGTCGTTCATCGTCACCCTATGAGGTATCGTCCGAAGGGGCGCTTTTGTTAGCCTTTCGAGGCTTTTACCCCGCCCCGGACCAGGAGCCGGGCTACCGCACGCGAGAAGGGCACGCCGCCATGTACCTGCTCGAGGTCCTCAGCGGACCGTTAGATGGAAAGACTTGGTCCTTTGAGAGCGAGATCACGATCGGCCGCGACGACACCGTCGCGGAAGCGTGCATCGCGCTCGATCGTTATGTTTCCCGAAAACACGCGCACGTACGCGTCAGCGGCGAAACATTACAGCTGACGGACCTCGACAGTCGAAACGGCACGAAAGTGAACGGCGAGACCGTTTCGGGTGATGCGAGCCTTGCGCTCGGTACGCCGTTCATGGTCGGCCGCACCGTTCTGCGCGTCACCCGCGTCTGACGAGCGCGGCGCGACGTGCATATCGTGTCGACGATTCCGCAGGCGCGCGCACTCTTCGAAGTGTTGCCGCGCCCGCTCGGCTTTATCCCGACCATGGGAGCGCTGCACGAGGGGCATCTCGCGCTCGTGGCACGCGCGCGCGACGAGTCGGCGGCGGTCGGCGCATCCGTATTCGTGAATCCGACGCAGTTCGCGGCGAACGAGGATCTCGAACGCTACCCGCGCGATCTGCAAGGTGACTGCGTCAAACTCCAGCGTGGCGGCGTGGACGTGATCTTCGCGCCCGACGCGCAGGCGATGTATCCCGACGGATTCTCGAGCTTCGTCGAAGTCGGCGAGATGGGAACGCGATTCGAAGGCGCGATCCGTCCGACGCACTTTCGCGGCGTGGCGACCGTGGTGCTGAAGCTGCTGAACATCGTGCGTCCGGACGTGCTCTATCTCGGACAGAAAGACGCGCAACAGACCGCGATCGTGCGGCGCGCGCTGCGCGACTTAGACCTGCCGGTCGCCGTTGCGATCGTGCCCACCGAGCGCGAGCCAGATGGTCTCGCGCGGTCGAGCCGTAACGTCTATCTCACGCCGGAGGAACGCGCCGCGGCCCCGACGCTGCATCGCGCGCTGCAGGCACTGCGGCTCGCGATGGCCGGCGGACGCGCGAAGGCCGACGCCATCGCCGCCGCGCGCGCGCTCTTGAGTCCGCTGGCGGAACTCGACTACCTCGACGTCGTGGATGCCGATTCGTTCGAACCGATCGAAGAATTGCGACCGCCGGCATTCGTGATCGGTGCGGCGCGCTTCGGCGCCACGCGCCTGTTGGATAATCTATGGATCGACGGTTAGAGGGCGCGCGCGTCCTCCTCGGCGTGTGCGGAGGGATCGCCGCGTACAAGATGGCGAGCCTCACGAGCGCGCTCGTGCAGCATGGCGCGACGGTGGACGTGATCATGACGCCCGAAGCCGAACGCTTTGTGGGTCCGCTCACGTTTTCGTCGCTGACGGCGCGACCGGTCTATACCTCGCTTTGGGACGCGCCCGAGCGCATTCCGCACATTCGGCTCGTGCGTGAGGCGCAGGCCATCCTCGTTGCGCCCGCGACCGCGAATACGATCGCGAAGCTCGCGCACGGCATCGCCGACGATCTGTTGACGACCGCGTTGCTCGCCGCGCGCGTGCCCGTCGCGATCGCGCCCGCGATGAACACGGCGATGTACGAGCATCCGGCGACGATCGAGAATCTCACGACGCTGCGCGCGCGCGGCTATGAGGTCGTGGAGCCCGAGCGCGGGTTCTTGGCCGAGCGCGAGAGCGGCGTCGGACGGCTCGCGTCCGAGGAGCGGCTCTTCGAGGCGCTCGCGCTCGGCGTCGCGCGGCGAACGTCGCTCGCGGGGCTGCGCGTCGCGATCACCGCCGGTCCGACGCGCGAAGCGTTCGATCCGATTCGTTTCGTCAGCAACGCTTCCACCGGCGCGACCGGAATCGCGCTCGCGCGCGAGGCCGCGCTGCGCGGCGCCGACGTGACGCTCTTGCTCGGACCGACGCAGTTGGAGCCGCCCTTCGGCGTGCGCACGCTGCGCTTTACGACGGCCGAGCAACTGCACGCGCTCGCCCTCGATCATGCGGTCGGCAGCGACATCACGATCGCGACCGCGGCGGTAGCCGATTGGCGACCGGCCGAACGCGCCGAGTCGAAGCGCAAGAAGAGCGACGACGATTTGCTGGTGCGGATGGTGCGCAATCCCGACGTGCTCGCGGAGCTCGGCGCGCGCAAGGGCGCGACGTTCCTCGTCGGGTTCGCGGCCGAGACCGACGACCACGAAGCCAACGCGCGGGAGAAGCTCGCGCGCAAACACCTCGACGCCATCGTCGTGAACGACGTGCGCGACGAGCGCGGGTTTGGACCCGGGGAGAACACGCTCGCGCTCCTGTGGTCCGGCGGACGGCGCGATCTCGGGACCGCCGAGAAGTCGCTGCTCGCCGCTCGGCTGCTCGACGAACTCATCGCCCTTCGGGAGAACCGCTGATGCTGCTCGCGATCGACGTCGGCAATACCGAGACGAAGCTCGGCTGCTTCACCGATGGAGTGGATCGTCTCGTCCACTACTGGCGCGTGACCACCGAATCGCGCCGCACCGCCGACGAATACGGCGTGTTCTTCACGCAGCTCTTCGCGACCGCGGGCGTGCGCGTGGATGAGATCGACGCGGTCGTCATCGCGAGCGTGGTGCCGCGCCTCGATCGCACGCTGCAGAGCGTGTGCGAGAAGTTCTTCAACGTCGCGCCGCGCTTTCTCGAACCGCAGCATCAGCGCCTCATGCCGGTGCTCACCGATCGTCCGGCCGAAGTCGGCGCCGATCTCGTCGCCGCGGCGATCGGCGGCGCGGCGCGCTACGGTACGCCGCTCATCATCGTGAGCTACGGCACCGCGACGGTCTTCATCGCGATCTCGGCCGCGGGCGAGTATCTCGGCGTGGCTATTGCTCCGGGTATCAACATTTCGATCGACGCACTCGTCGGTCGCACGGCGAAGCTGCCGCAGATCGCGCTCGATGCACCCGAGCATGCGATCGGTCGCAACACCGTCGAAGCGCTGCAGGCCGGCTTCACGTTCGGATTCGTCGGACAGACCGAAGCGATCGTGGCGCGCATGCGCGCCGAGATGGGCACGCATGCGCGCGTCGTCGCCACGGGCGGACTCGCCGACGTCGTCGCGCGTCACAGCGCGGCGATCGATGACGTAGATCCGTATCTCAGCCTCGTCGGATTGCAGCTCTTTCATCGCGCGATGCGTGACGACGCCGCACCTATGTGAGAAATTCATCTAGTAAGCTTTACGACAACTTAATATCCTCACGTTAGACTCGATGCTGTTGTCTCCGAGTCTCTTTTTTTGCAATTGGAGGATATGAGTGCTTAAGCGTTTTAGCGCGGCGGGTGTGCTGCTCGCGCTCGCCATGGCCGCGTGCAGCGGTGGATCCACGTCATCGCCGACGATACCGCATGCGTTGACGAACGACGGTGCGAAGAAGCCCGCGACGGCGCGGATCAAGGTGCCCGCGATGAAGAGCGGCGCGCACGTCACGAGCATGACGACGAATGTGCTCGGCGATCCCGGTTTCGAGAGCGGCGGTTTCGCGACGTGGCAGCAATGCGGCAACGTGAACGCAAAGATCTCGACCGCGCGCGTGCATAGCGGAACCTACAGCGATCTCAACGGCTCGACCGCCAAGCCCGAGGTGAACGGCTACGCGGGCGTCTGCCAGCAAGTGACGATTCCGACGAACGGACAGCTCTCGTTCTGGGTGTACGAAGGCACGAACGATACCGTTGCCTATGCGGATCAAGAGGCCGATCTTCTCGACTCGAACGGCAACACGATCGCGCTGCTCTACAGCGAAGCGTCGTCCACCAACGGGTGGGTGCAGAAGACGTTCGACCTGAGTCAGTACGCGGGTCAGACCGTGTGGCTGTTCTTCGGCGTGTACGGCAACGGTTGGAGCAGCGGATATATCTACCAGTACGTCGACGACGTGTTCATCGGCGCGAACGGCGCCACGCCGACGCCGGTCCCGACCGCGACCGCATCGCCGACGCCGAAGCCGACGACGAGCCCGTCGCCGACGCCGAAGCCGACGGCGAGCCCGAGCTCGAGCCCGACGCCCACGCCGAAGCCGACCGCCACGCCGACCATCGCTCCGACGCCGACCCCGACCGTGGCCCCGACCGCCACGCCGGCCTATCCGTGCAACAACCAACAGTTCCTGAACGATCAGTCGGCGTTCGCCGCCGGTTCGATCAGCGCGGATCAGTTCGTCCAGGTCTGCGGCAAAGTCACGCAAGTTCTGCCGTCCAAGACCACGACGAGCGGACTGCACGGCTACTTCTACGTGCAGATGCCCTCGGGCTATAACATCGAGATCGTCTCGAACCTCGATGCGATGGCGCAGGCCTCGACCAACCAGCCTCCCTCCACGTGGCCGTGGGTCGCCGTCGGCGATTACGTGTACGTGCAGGGCCGCTACTACTACGACAATTCCTCGAGCCAAGGCATCGACTGGACCGAGGACGACACGAGCAGCTCGTGGCCGCACACCGGCGACGTCGTCGTCTGCAACGGCAGCGGCGCGAACTGCAACTTCTATTGGTAAACTTTAGCTCGCAAAGCTGAAGCTTTGCGGGCTAAAGTTACCACCGGGCGGTGCTGCGGCACCGCCCGGTGAGCGTCGCCGATAGCGTTCGGTGAGGCTTGGGGGCCCGTCAGCGCCTGGAGTTTTGGGGCGGGCGGGCTCTTGGCTTTGTGGTATAGTGGGGGGCGCCATGAACCGGACCGTGCCGCCGTTGCAGATCGGCGAACATCAGATTTGGCCGCCCCTCGTTCTCGCGCCGATGTCCGGCGTGACCAATAAGACCATGCGGGCGCTCTACAAGCCCTTCGGACTCGGCCTCACGGTGACCGAGTTCGTCTCCTCGAACGCGCTCAAGTACGGCAGCAAGCGCACGATGGAGATGATCGACCAGCACGGGCTCGAGAAGCCGGTCGCCACGCAGCTCTGGGGCGACGATCCCGTTACGATGGCCGCGGCGGCCAAGCTCGTGCGCGAGTGCGGCGCGGACATCGTGGACATCAATTTCGGCTGCCCGGCTCCCAAGGTGACCAAGACCAACGGCGGCTCGGCCTGCCTGCGCGACGTGGATCGCTGCGAGGAGATCATGCGCGCCGTCGTTGAGGCCGTGGATTGCCCGGTGACGATGAAGATGCGCCTCGGTTGGACGGAAGACCAGATGGTGTACGTGGACGTCGCGCAGCGCGCGCAACGCGTCGGCGTACGGGCCGTGACGCTGCACGCGCGTACCGCGCGTCAGTTCTATCGCGGCAGCGCGAATTGGGATCACATCAAGCGGCTCAAGCAGAACGTGGATATTCCCGTGATCGGCAACGGCGATCTCGACGACGCATCCGTCGCGATGGAGCGCATGCGCGAGAGCGGCGTCGATGCGATCATGCTCGGACGCGCGACGCTCGGCAATCCGTGGCTGATCTCGCAGGTCCGCGACCTCATGGAGGGTCGCGACGCGCAGCCGATGCCGTCGCCCGCCGAGCGGCTGCGCTTCTGCATCGAGCACTATCGGCGCATGGTTGACGAGCTCGGCGAGAAGCGCGCGGTGCCGCAGATGCGCCGCCACGTCGCGCTCTATCTCAAGGGCATTCCCGGCGCCGCGGTCATTCGCGAGCAGATCATGCGCATCGACGGCGCCGCCGAAGCGATCGGCGTCATCGAGTCGGCCATCGCGCGCCTCGAATCCGCCGCGGTAGCCGCCTAAGCAAAAGACAAAGGCGCCGGACGCGATGAACGCGTCCGACGCCCGAGTGACACCGAGCCTGATACCTTCCCACGATATCACCCGTATCGAGCCGCCACAAGGGGCGACACCTGGAGCGTGCGGGAATCGAACCCGCGGCACCGTAGGGTATCAGGCTCGGTGTCGACACCATCGAGACGCCCCAGGCGAGGTACGATCACGCAAACCATGCTGACAAACAATCCCCAGGATCTCGCGAGCGAAGTCTTCGAGAATTACAAGCGGTATCTGAATCCGCCGCTCGCGCGCGTGATGAAGCTCTCCGGTTCGCCCGTGGAAGTGCGCGCGCAGGGCACGACGATTTGGGATCAGCAGGGCAAGGCGTATCTCGATTTTGCCGGTGGCTACGGCGTTTTCACGCTCGGCCATTCGCATCCGCGCGTGATCGCGGCGGTGCGCGAACAGATGGAGGCGATGTCGCTCTCGGGCAAGACGATGTTCAACGTCGTGCTCGGACGCGCGGCCAAACGCCTCGCCGAACTCGCGCCGGGCGATCTGCAACTCTCGTTCTGGTGCAACAGCGGCACCGAAGCGGTCGAGGGCGCGATCAAACTCGCGCGCGCCGCGACGGGGCGCGCCAAGATCGTCGCGACGCACGATGCGTATCACGGCAAGACGTACGGCGCGCTCTCGGTGAGCGGTCGCGAGGCGTTCCAGACGCCGTTTCGCCCGTTGCTCGCCGACGTCGCGCACGTGCCGTTCGGCGACGCGTCGGTGCTCGACGACGTGCTGCGCGATGCGGCGGCGTTCATCGTGGAGCCCGTGCAGGGCGAGGGCGGCGTGAACGTGCCGCCGGAGGGCTACCTGCGCGCCGTGCGTGAGGCGTGCGACCGCGCGGGCGCACTCTTCATCGCCGACGAGGTGCAGACGGGGCTCGGGCGCTGTGGCTATCTCTTCGGCTGCGACCGCGACGAGGTCGTGCCCGACGTGATGACGCTCGCCAAAGGGCTCTCGGGCGGCATCGTACCGGTCGGCGCCTTCATCGCGCGTCCCGACGTCTGGAATCGCGCCTACGCAAAGCAGCCGCTCGTGCACACCTCAACCTTCGGCGGCAGTGAGATCGCCTGCGCGGCGGCGCTCGCCGCGATGGAGGTGCTCGTGGAGGATCGGTTGGTCGAGAACGCGCGCGAGCGCGGCGCGCAACTCCTCGAAGGCGTGCGCGCCATCGCCGCGGAGTATCCCTCGGTGATCGCGCGGGCGCGCGGCCTCGGGCTGCTCGTCGGCGCCGAGCTCACGAGCGAGGGCTACGGCGGTTGGATCATCCCCGAGATGCTCAAGGCGGGCGTCACCGCCGCTTGGACGCTGAACCAGCAGCGGGTGATCCGGCTGGAGCCGCCGCTCGTGGTCACCGCGGCCGAGGTGGAGCGGGCGCTCGGGGCCCTGCGGGCAGGGGTAGCAACCGCGGCTGAGAAGCTAGGCCGCTTGTAAAAATATCATGCCCTACGTCGAAACCCGCATCGCGGTTGCGGCCCCTGCCGCTCGCGTCTACGAGCTTGCCAAAGAGCAAGAGCGCTTCCCCGAGTTCATGCCGGACGTCGAGACGGTCGTGGTGCTCGAACGTCACCCCGACCGGGTGATCACGCGCTGGAAGACGCTCGTGGAAGAGGCGCCGATCGAGTGGACCGAAGAAGATCGCTTCGACGACGGCGCGCTGCGCATTGACTACAAGCTGCTCGACGGCGATCTCGACACCTTCGAGGGCGCCTGGATCTTCGAGGAGCGCGACGGGCAGACGCACGTGACGCTCGGCGTCGAATACGATTTCGGCGTGCCGACGCTCGCCGAACTGATCGGACCGACGTTGCACAAGAAGGTGCAGGAGAACAGCGAGATGATGCTCGCGGCGCTCAAAGCCGAGGCCGAACGCGCGTGACCGCCACGCCGAAGTTCTGTTTCGTCATCCATCCGCTCTCGCTCGACGACGTCGCGCGCTACGAGCCCGGTGCCGCCGGTAAGGGCGCGCCGATCGTGCGCAAGATCATGGAGTGGATGCCGCCGTGGGCCGCGGTGCACGTGACCGGCGTCCGCACGCCCGACGGACGCGAAACCGAAGGCTGGTTCGTGACCGCGCCATTGCTTCCCGAGCAGATGATGGAGTTTCCGCGCGAAGAGGTCTACAAACGCATCCTCCGCGCGATCGAGATCGGCGTCGAACTCGGCGCCACGATCGCGGGGCTCGGCGCCTTCACCGGCGTCGTCGGCGACGGCGGCGTGACGATCGCCGAACGCTCGCCGATCGCGGTGACCACGGGCAATTCGCTTACCATCGCCGCCGGCATTCAGAGCCTGTTTCGCGGCGCGCACGAGATGGAGATCGATCCGGCCGAGGCGACGGCGGTGGTCGTGGGCGCGACCGGTTCGATCGGCAGCGCGTGCGCGCGCCTGATCGCCAAACGCGTGAAGCACGTGATCCTCGTCGCGCGCAACAACACGCGCCTCGCGAAGTTTCACGACGAGATCAAAGACACGCTCGGGTGTGAGTCGTCGTACACGACCGATATCGGCGACGCCGTGCGCCGCGCGCAGTTGATCCTCACCGCGACCTCGTCCACGCAGGACGTGATCCAGCCGGAAGATTTGCAGACCGGAGCGGTGGTGTGCGAGCTCTCGTTACCGCACGACGTGAGCCGTCGCGTCGCGCTCGAACGCCCCGACGTGCTCGTGACCGAGGGCGGCAACATGGTCGTGCCGGGGACGCCGCGCTTCGAACGCGTGCGTCAGCCGGGATCGGAGTTCGATTTGAATCTCCCGCCGCGCACCGCGCTCGCGTGCATGAGCGAGACGATGGTGCTCGCGCTCGAGAACCGCATCGAGAACTACACGCTCGGCCGCGGCATCGAATTGGACCGCGTCATCGAGATCGAGGAGATGGCGACGCGCTGCGGCTTTACCCTCGCCGACATGCGCGCCTTCGACACCGCCATCACCCCGGAGAAGATCGCGGCGACACGTGATGCGGCGGCGGTGCGGCGAGCTGCCCTTCGACAGGCTCAGGGTGACACTGGGGCGGCTCAGGGTGACACTGGGGTGGCTCAGGGTGACACTGGGGTGGCTCGGGGTGACACCGCCGTTGCTCAGGCGGACGCGGTTCGGGTGGCGCAAGCATGAAACGCATCGTCTCGGTTTCGCTGGGCTCTTCGACGCGCGATCATCGCGCGGTCGTGAATCTGCTTGGCGAAGAGTTCGATATTTCGCGTGAGGGCGTTGACGGGAAACTCGATGTTGCGCTTGCCAAGATTGCGGAGCTCGATGGGAAGGTCGATGCAATCGGGCTCGGCGGCATCGACGTGTATCTCTACGCTGGCTCGAAGCGCTATGCGCTGCGCGACGGCTTGCGCTTGCTGCAGGCCGCGAAGGTGACGCCCGTCGTGGACGGGAGCGGGTTGAAGAACACGCTCGAACGCGCGGCGGTGCGCTTCATGCAGGACGAACTGAAGCTCGACCTGCGCGGCAAAAAAGTGCTGATGGTGAGCGCGCTCGACCGCTTCGGCATGGCGCAGGCCTTGGTCGATGCGGGCGCCGACGTGCTCTTCGGCGACTTCATCTTCGCGCTCGACAAAGATATCGCGGTGCGCGATCTGCGCACGTTCGAAGAGATGGCGGAGAAGTATCTGCCCGACGCGTGCAAGCTGCCGTTCCAATTCTTCTATCCGACCGGCAAGAAACAAGAGAAGCCGCCGCAGCCAAAATATCCCGAGTATTACGCCGAAGCCGACATCATCGCCGGCGACTTCCACTTCATGCGGCAGTTCATGCCCGACCGCCTCGACGGGAAGATCGTGCTCACGAACACGGTCACGGAAGCGAACGTGGACGAGTTGCGCGCGCGCGGCGTGAAGCTGCTGATCACCACGACGCCCGATTTTGCCGGACGCTCGTTCGGAACGAACGTCGTCGAGGCGGCGCTGCTCGCGCTGCTCGGAAAGCGCTGGGAAGACGTCACGGCCGCGGATTACGAGCGCGTGCTGCACGAGCTTCACCTGAAACCTCGCGTCGTTCCGCTCAACGCCTAGTGCGCGCGCGTCACCTTCCGCGCGTCCTCCATTCGTTCGATATCTCGGTGCTGGCCTCGGCATCGATGGGGCCCGCGTACTCGCTCGCCTCGACGATGGGGCCGATGGTCGCCGCCGCCGGATTCGCCGCGCCGGGCGCGCTCGTCGTGCTCTCGGCGATCATGCTCTGCGTCGCGATCTCGTTTTCGTATCTCTCGCGCGTCGAACCGAACGCGGGCTCCTCGTATTCGTGGATACGCATGGCCTTCGGCGATCGCACCGGTGCGTACGGCGCGTGGCTGCTCTTGCTCTCGAACTTTTTCGCGACGATGGCGATCGCGGTACCCGCGGGCATCTACACGCTCGCGCTGGTCGCGCCCGCGCACGCGCAGGATCCGCTCTGGGCGGCGATCGTCGGCGCCGTGTGGATTCTCGCGAGTTCGCTCTTGCTCTACGTCGGCATGCGCCCAACCGCGCTCGTGACGTTTCTCGCGCTCGGCTTCGAGCTCGTCGTGCTCGTGGCGACGGCAATCGCGGCCGTGCTGCATCCGCACGTCGCGGCGGTCGCGCCGGCCGCGTCGAGCGCCAAGACGCCGTCGCCGGGCATCGGGCTCGCGGGATTCGTCACCGCGATGACGCTCGCGGTCTGGATGAGCGACGGCTGGGAGGTGAGCGCCTCGACGAGCGAAGAGGTGGACGACACCGCGATCGCCTCCGGGCGCGGCGGGATCGTGGGCCTGATCGTCTCGACGGTCGTGCTCGTGCTCTGCATGTTCGCCTACCTGCGCCTCGGCACGCTCCAAGGCTTCGTGGACAACCAGGCCGACACGCTCGCCTACGTCGGCGAACTGCTCGGCGGCGGCTGGTGGCGCACGATCATCGTCGTCACCGTGCTCCTCTCCACGCTCTCGACGCTCTGGACGACCATCCTGTACCTCTCGCGCTCGGTCTTTGCGATGGGCCGCGACGGGGTTCTGCCGCGTGTGCTCGGCGAGTTGGATCACCGCGACGAGCCCTTTTGGTCGCTGGCCGTCGTGGCCGTGCTCGTGACGGTGAGCGAGCTGATCACCGGCTTTTCGAAGACGGCCGCCGACCAGCTCGAGATCGTGCTGAACGCCAGCTCCGTCTTTTTGGGCCTCCTCTTCGTGCTCTCGGCCGCGGCCGCGGTGCGCCGCTTTTGGGGCGAGCGCTCCTCGCGGCTCGGCGGTGTGGTCGTGCCGCTCGTCGGTGCGATCGCGCTGCTCGGGGTGCTCGCCGCGACGATCGTGGTGGAGGATCGGGTCCTGCAGGCCTATGCGTGGGGCGGCGTGCTGCTGGGTATACCCTTTGCGTTCTGGCGCGGCCGCAAGCTCCGCCACCGTTGAAGGGGAACGCTTGAAGCTCCCCAAACAAACCGCGCCAGCGTCCTCCATGGGCGCGTTCTCTGTTATCCGGGGTCGCTCGATTTGAACGAGAAAGAGATCATCCTCACCGCCGAGGGGCTCGAAAAGCTCCAAAATGAGCTCGACGAGTTGAAGACCGTCCACCGCAAGGAAGTCAACGATCGGATCCGTCAGGCCAAAGAGTACGGCGACTTGAGCGAAAATGCCGAGTACGAGGACGCCAAGCAAGAGCAGGCCTTCATCGAAGGCCGCATTCTGAAACTCGAGGCGATGATTCGCGGCGCGCGCATCCTCGACGAGTCGGAGTACGCCGCCGACGAAGCGCACCTCGGTGCGACCGTCAAGGTGAAAGACCTCAAGAACAACGACAGCTACGAGTTTCACATCGTGGGCTCGGCCGAGGCCGATCCGAAGCTGCAGCGCATCTCGAACGAATCGCCGCTCGGTCGCGCGCTCATCGGCCACAAAAAGGGCGAGACGGTCGATGTGACCACCCCGCGCGGCGTGGTAAAGTACAAGATCGAAGCGATCAAGAGTTCGGGCGGCGCCGCCCCGGCAAAGAAGACGACGAAAAAAGCATCGTAACTCCTCGCGTAGAGGCTGGAGATCCATGGACGAGCTCGGGAAATCCGAAGCTGCCCTCGTAGCGGCCAGACGCGACAATCTGGCCGCTTTACGTTCGCGCGGCAACGATCCGTTCGCGCAGACGCGCTATCCCGTCGACGCGACCGCGCAAGAGCTGCTCGCGCGCTACGGCTTTCTCGAGGTCGGGCAGAACGCGGAATCGGAGCGCTGGTACGTCGCCGGTCGCGTGATGTCGAAGCGGACGATGGGCAAGACGATCTTCGCCGACATTCACGATCGCACCGGACGCCTCCAGTGCTACATCCGCAAAGACGAAGTCGGCGACGGCGCGTTCGCGGATTGGGAGGATCTCGACCGCGGCGATCTCGTCGGCGTGCACGGCTACCTGTTCCGTTCGAAGAAGGGCGACCTGACGCTGCACGTGGTGACGTTCGCGGTGCTCGGTAAGGCGCTGATGCCGTTGCCCGACAAGTGGCATGGCCTGCAGGACGTCGAGAAGCGCTACCGGCAGCGGTACGTGGACCTGATCGTGAATCCCGAGGTACGCGACGTGATGATTCTGCGTTCGCGCATCATCGCGGAGACGCGCCGGTTCATCGACGCGCAGGGCTTCTACGAAGTCGAAACGCCGACGCTGCTGCACGTGGCCGGCGGCGCCTCGGCGCGACCGTTCCTCACCAACGTAAACGCGCTCTCGGGCGAAGAGATGCAGCTGCGCATTGCGACCGAGCTGAACCTCAAACGGCTGATCGTCGGCGGCATGGAGCGCGTGTACGAGATCGGGCGCATCTTCCGCAACGAAGGCATCGACACGACGCACAACCCCGAGTTCACGATGCTCGAACTCTACGCGGCGTATTGGGACGTCCACGACATGATGGACTTCAACGAAGCGTTGATCGCGCATCTCGCGGGCGTGGTGAGCGGCGGCGGCACCGATCTGCAGATCGGCGAGCGCACGATTTCGTTCGCGCGGCCGTTCGCGCGCATCGGCTACCTCGAGGGCATCGAGAAGTACTCCGACGGAAAATTCACGCGCGAACGCCTGCTCGATCCCAAGGGCGTCGCGGCGATTCTCGAAGAGCTCGGCCTGCCGAAATCGCCGACGCACGGTCACGCGCTCGACAAGATCTTCGAACGCGTGCTCGAGCCGCATCTGATCCAGCCGACGTTCGTGACCGACTATCCGGTGATCATCTCGCCGCTCGCCAAGCGCAAGGCGGGCGATCCCGATTTCGTGGATCGCTACGAGCTCTTCGCGAACAACATGGAGATCTCGAACGCGTTCACCGAGTTGAACGATCCCGACGATCAACGCTCGCGCTTCGAAGCGCAGGTCGAAGAGCGCGCCAAGGGCGACGAGGAGATTCCCGAGCCCGATTGGGATTTCGTGCGCGCGCTCGAGTACGGTATGCCGCCGACCGCCGGCATCGGCATCGGCATGGACCGCCTCGTGATGCTCCTCACGAACAACATCTCGATCCGCGACGTGCTGCTCTTCCCGCTCCAGCGCCAGCACGGGTAGGGCTCGTATGGACGGACAGAAGTGCGAGCACCCGCAGTGCACCTGCTACGTGGACCTCGGACAGACGTACTGCAGCGAGCGCTGCCGGGAGCTCGACGCCGCCGACGGTGACGCGGCGCCCCACGAGCGGTGCGGCTGTCGCCACGCGGAGTGCGCGAACGGCGCGTAACCTTAAGGCTACTTAAAGGCTGCAACCAATTTTCGGTGGCTTGGGTCTCCCGCGATGTACAGCATCTCATCGAAGGAGCCTCCACCTGCATGGACCTGACCAAAGAATTCCCCCGTAGCGTGCACGAGCAGGTGCACGGCCTCGTCCAGATCGGCCGCACGATCGACAAGGGCAAAGCGCTCGCGCACGGCAACGTCGGCGAGTACCACTACAACTGCCCGATGGACGTCGCCGTGTTTACGTTCCTCGGCATCGATCACGAGGCGCTGCTCGAGGTCATCAAGACGGCCAAGAGCGACGACGAGATCTATGCGTACGTCAAGACCTTCATCGACAAGAAGTCGGCCGAGGAGATCGCGCGTTGGAACCAGGAATGGGTCACGCGTAAGCCCGAGGGAGAGTCGCTCGAATTTTTCCTGAACCTTCGCAATCAGATCGCCCCGGACCGCACGGACGTGCTGGCGTGGGCCGACCTGCTGGATCTGGACGAGAAGCGGACCGTGCCGGTTCGCGAGACGGCGAACGCCTAGCGTTCACCGTGCGCGCGGCCGTCGAATATGACGGCTCGCGCTTTTGCGGTTTCCAGTGGCAGCCGTCGGTGCGAACCGTTGCCGCCACGCTCGAAACCGAATTGAGTCGGATGCTCGACGAACCGGTGAAACTCACCGGCGCCGGGCGTACCGATACCGGCGTTCATGCGAGCGGGCAGGTGGTTTCGTTTACCACCGCCCGCTCGTTTCCGTTCGAACGCCTCGCGATCGCGCTCAATAGTTCGCTGCCGCCCGACGTGAGCGTACGCGATGTCGCCGTGGTCGCTCCGGAGTTCTCCGCGCGCTTCACGGCGCGCGAGCGCACGTACGTGTACGCGATTCTCAACCGACCGGATCGCTCCGCGCTGCTCGCGGAGCGCGCGTATCACGTCTATCGTCCGCTCGATCTCGCACGCATGCGCGAGGCCGCCGCGGCGCTCGTCGGTACGCACGACTTTCGTTCGTTCTGCGCCACGGTTCCCGACAACGGCATCACCGTACGCACCGTGCGCGCGCTCGAGATCGAGCGCCGCGAGGCGTTCGTGCGCGTGCGCATCTCGGCCGACGGATTCTTGCATCGCATGGTGCGCTCGATCGTCGGCACGCTGGTCGAGTGCGGGGTTGGGCGGCGCCAACCGCGCGATCTGCCCGCGATGCTCGAAGCGCGCGCGCGGGCGGCGGCGGGCCTGACCGCGCCGCCGCACGGGCTCTACCTCGCGGGTGTGAAGTACGAGGACGGGTACGACTCCTATGCGGAGCCGCCCGTCTTCGCGTGGTCGCCCTAGCGGCCGATCTCCTCGAGCAGACGTTGGAGCTGCTTCGTCTGCCCGATGCTCAGGCGCCGCAGCAGCTTTGCCGCGCGCTCGCCGGCCGGACCGATCGCATCCCCGACGACCGTCGAACCCGCGCTCGTCAGCTTAGCGTGGGAGGCCCGGGCGTCGCCGGGGTCCTTTTCGCGCAGCACGATGCCGCGCTTCTCGAGCGGGAGCAGCGCCCGGGTGACGCCGGACGGGGTGAGCTGCAGCTCGCGGGCGAGTTCGGTCGGGCGACGGCCCTCGGGCTCCGCGGCACGCAGGGCGAAGAGCAGGCGGAGCTCGGCGAAGCTCAGCCCCTGCACCTCGAGGGCGCGGGCGATGGTGGCGTGGGCATGGGCGAGGGCGAGAATGGTCTCGATGGCTTCGGTTGGCATGCCCGGATGATATGTGACGACTCAAGTAATTGTCAAGCAATTTAAACATGGGGAAATCGCTTGACGGGGCTCCGAGTACTCGGGTAAGATGCCGAAGTTCGCCTCGTCTCGGGGCGGAGATTCTACACGAACGTTTTCAGGAAATCGATAGATGCGAACCACCCTGCAGAAGACCGCAGAAACGGCGCACAATTGGTTCATCGTGGATGCGGCGGGGCAACGCCTCGGCACGCTCGCGGTGCGCATTGCGCGCGCGCTCTCCGGCAAACACAAGCCGAGCTGGACGCCGCACATCGACGACGGCGATTTCGTCGTCGTGATCAACGCGGAGAAGATCGAACTCGGCGGCAAGAAGTGGGACGATAAAGTCTATCATCACCACAGCGGATTCCCCGGCGGCCTCAAGACGCAGACGGCGCGCGAGATTCACGCGAAGCACCCCGAGCGTCTCATCGAAAAAGCCGTGCGCGGTATGCTCCCGACCAATCGCATGCGCGACGTTCAT